>JANQJG010000127.1 GCA_028281785.1 Rhodospirillales bacterium | reverse complement strand
TCGCGACACGATACGACAAAAACCCAGACAACTTCCTCGCCGCAATCAAACTCGCATCACTGCGTATCTGGATCAAAGCGTTATGAGTCTACGCCCTAGGTTGACCAGGGGACGAGGAGAGCCGCCGCGATGACCTATCCTCCATCGGTGTTGGGCGGCGCGCAGGGCCGTCTTCTGCCGCTGTCGATTCCCCTGCGCTTCTTCCTGCCGGCGATCCTTTTCCAGATCGTCGCTTGGGCGCTGATCGCGGTCGACCCAGATCAGGCGACGACCTTCGTCGGTGGGCCGGGGCCGACGTTGGCGGCAGTTCACGCCCTCACGCTGGGCGTCCTGGTCATGGTGGCGATCGGCGCCTCGCTGCAGATTCTCCCCGTCGTCACGGGCCGCGACCTGCTCGCCCTATGGCCCTGCCGCCTGACGTTCTGGCTGTACGTCCCCGGAACTTTGATCCTGGTAGCCGGTTTCCATTCGGTGGACCTCGCGACAATGACCGGAGGCGCCTTGCTGGTCACCGGCGGGTTGGCCCTATACACGCTTGTCACGGCCGACGTCCTGAGGCGAACGAAGGGGTTTCGCCTGCTGGTGGCGTACAACGCCGCAGCCCTCCTCGCCCTGGTCGCTCTGGCCGGCCTCGGACTGGCTCTGGCCCTCGACTTCGAACACGGATTCCTGGTGGATCATCTTGGTGTGGCAATCGTCCACATGATCCTCGGTGTCTTCGGATTCATGGGTCTGCTGGCTATGGGCTACAGCCTGATTCTGGTGCCGATGTTTGCCCTCGCCCAGGCGCCTTCCGAGCGCCTCGGCTGGACCGTCCTGATACTGGCGGTCGCGGCAATCGTCGTGGCGGTCATCGGCGCCTTGTGGGCGGGCTCGGTTGCACTGATTCTCGCTGCAGTGTTTGGGCTGCTGGCCGCTGGGCTGCATATCGGCGTCCTCGTCCAGGTTCTTCGCCGTGGTATGCGGAAACGCCTCGGCCTGTCCTTCATTCTGGTCCGGGCTGCCTGGGGCGCCCTCGCGTTCACGCTCCTCCTGAGCGTGGCCGCGGCCGCGGGCGTCCTCGGCGATCCCGGGCCGGCTCTGTTCGGGTTCATCGCCCTGTTCGGATGGCTGCTGACGTTCCTCACCGGCATCCTCCAACGGATCATTCCCTTTCTGGCGGCGCTCCATGCCGGCAAGGAAGGGCGAACGCCGCCGCGACTCTCGGAACTGACTGTCGAGACCCCGCTGCGGATCCATGCAGGCTGCCACCTCGCCGCGGTCGCGCTTATCTCGGTGGGTCTCTTGCTGGAAGCGGCAATGGCGGTACTCATTGGGGCGCTGGTCGGCGTGGTCGGCGCGGCCGCCTTCGCCTGGTTCGCCGTCGATGTCCTTCGCCGCATGGGATTCTCCTGGCTCCGCGTCCCAGCGGAGCAGCCAGGATCAGACAAATAGGGGAGAGCGAGCATGTTTCAGCTCCGCCACAAAATCCTTCAGGTGCTTCACGATCAGCACGCGACCACGCTTCAGCTGCTCGAGCGCCTCGAGGATCTGCTGCGAAGGTCGCGGCCCGATAACCCGCCGCCGGCGGACGATCCGCAGGTCGCAGCTTTTCTCTCAGAGCTTGCAGCGGTGATGGAACATGAGGTCGGGAACCACTTTGCGTTCGAGGAAGAGCATCTGTTCCCGCGATTCAGCCGGGTTTCGGACCCCGGTATCGCCGCGATGCTCGGGGACGAGCATGAGGTGATCCGACCGCTCGCCCGGCGTATCGCCGAGGTCGCGCGGACGGCTCGGGCAGAGGGCTTCACGCCCGCGGCCTGGGAGGAGTTCCACCGTCTGGGCGCGGAGCTCGTGGAGCGGGAGGTGTTCCACATTCAGAAGGAGGAGATGGGCTTTCTGCCGGCCCTGGATCAGATCCTCGACCCCGAGGACGCAGAGGCGCTGGCTGAGACATACTCGAACGTCGAGAGCGGCTGACCGGTTGAATGCGCGCGCGATCGAAAAAGGCCAGTTCCTCATCCTTTCGCCGACGCCCAATTGGAGCGCACGGTCAAAGAGGTCTTCGGCGTGTGTGATCCTGGCGTGGCCATGAGGTATCTGTCACATAAAGCTTCCTTGTCGATGTCAGCATAATCAACCCCAAGCGGTCACACCGTGGAACGAGACATGCTCCAGGTAAGCGGCTTAGCAGGGTTTGTGACGCGGTACCGGGGACGAGAAAGGGCCGAACGAAGCCCGGATGCTTTTAGGGCCTCCCCTCTTCCGGCACCCGGAACAGACTAAAGGCGGGCTCCTCCCCTGTTTCTTGGGGGCATGACTCCTTCAAGACCGCATCCTTCATATCGCTGAATGGCCATATCTCTGTCCTCCAAGGCCATCGTTACCTCTGCGAGGACGTCCTCCAGGTCCGGCGTATCGACCTCATCCAGATCGGGGTGTTCGGCCTGTCTTTTCGCCGCGACAAGCAGACGATGAAGGTGGTCGAGCGCACGTTTCTCTCGCAGAACATGCAGCAAGGAAAAGCCGTCGGAGATGTCGACCGTCATGGTCCGTCGCCTCCTAACCTCATTGTTCAGGCTCCTGGCGCTTGGCGAAGCCATTCACGTCAGGAACGCCAACGTACAAAAAATATTGTATATCGACAAGATTAATTTGCAAGCTGTTTGGCGAAATCAGATGCCAAACAGCTCGTTGAGGGTCAGAACCTTGTGGAGGGAAACGACAGAGCCTGCTTCAAACTCGACCACATTGCCAGGGTTTAGCTGCTCGACGAGAAGTCGATCCGAAGTTCTTCGAAGCAGACGTTTTAGATAGGCCTGGGGTGGCTCGTGAGGGTCGCTTCGAATCTGGATAATCACCGAGTCGCCGGGGCGTATCGGTCGATGGGGATGAACAAATCTTAGTTCGCCGTCTTTGTGCTCCGGGGCCATGCTATCCCCGGCGACATAGATGGCATAGACGTCAACGGCCCCTGCCAAGCCGGGAGGCCGACGCACGTAGTCAACAACCGCCTCCGACAACTGAAAAGCCCCCGTGCTTCCGCCCGCTGCTGTGCCCAACACCGGCACATCGCGCGGCATTTCTTGGGTAGCGGGTAGCGAAACCGGAGCCGATTGAAATCCAACACCAGGGCTTCCGTTTCTGTCAATCGGGGGTTTCCCTGAGCGACCATGAGAAAGCCAGTCAGGCGAGACCTGAAGCACGCTTGCCAAATCTAGGATGTATCTCGGCTTGGCGATTTTGCCGGCTTCAAGCTGCTGAATGGACTGCGGTTTGACCCCGATTCGACGCGCGACCTCGGACTGGGATAGTCCGAGATCCCGCCGACGCTGACGTGCTCGTGTTCCGATGGTGTCCCCCATCCCAAAGATTGTATCGGGGCAGCGGGCGCCTTGCTTGACAAATTTTCTTGTTGTCAAGATGCCAATTTTATTGTAATTTTCCTTGTCGTAATGGTTGTCTCCTGTCCCTGGCCGTGCCCGGTTCGCGCGCAGGGCGAAGACGCCGGAAGTTTTCACCAGGAGGGAGATCGAATATGGAGGTAGAGGCGGAAATGGGGCTACCGAGGGAGAAGCGTGCGTGCCGCCAATCGGGTCGTCGCTGGCATTCCGCCGAGGACGCGTGTGTTGCCGAAGCTTGGAAAAAGGGGCGTTCCGCGGCGGAGATCGCATCTAAGCTGGGACGCTCGCCCCAGGCGATTCGTCATCGTGTCCATCACCTCGATTTGTGCCGATGGAAGAACCGGGCAGGACGGCGTGACGGCCGCGCAGTCTCGGGCCTTACCGAGGAAGAACTCGAAACTCTTCTCGACGCCTTTCGTCGCGGCGCTCCTATTATCGATATTGCGGAGCGATTGAATCGCGCCGAGTCGACCGTGCGGTCATATCTTAAGAAGCTTGGCCTAAAACGCCCGCGTGTGTCACGGCGCCGGACGAAGCGCCGATGCCTCCAGTGTCACCGACTCTTCTTGTCGGAGGGCCCTCACAACCGCCGGTGCGGACCTTGTAAGCAAACCGACAACGAAGACCAGATTCTCGGCTATCCCGCGGGTGTTTTTTGGGCAGCTTAACCTGCCCCCAAAACACGTGGATGCCGCCATCTGACCACCGCCGGTGAGTCCGGCAGAGCCACCCGTTGGAGGGAAGGAAGACATATGAGGAAGGCCGCTATGAGCCTGGGCGCTGACTTCGCCCACCTTTACGAGGTTGCCCACACGGCCCTCAGCCACGGAGACCGCCGGCCAGCCGAAGTGCTGTGGCACAGCTACAAAAAGGAGGCCGTTGGAGGCCTGAAAAGCGTAGGTGGGCGAGGGGATCATTCCGGGCACAGCCGGGAAATCGCGAAAAGAAAGGCGCAAGCTATAGCTCGGTTGCTGGCAAAGCATCGAATCCGTGTCGAGAACCTTCCGACATCGGATCCGCCGACGCCCGCCACCGCGGTCCGCGCCCGCAAGCGACGGAACCCTCTCGCCAATATCAAGCTCTCGGACGAGCAGGCCCGGGCGGCGGAGGAGATCAAGATGATCTATGAGGCCACGGTCGCGGCCGTTCTGCCGGGCGGCCGTCCCCTCGATTTCGTCAAGGTCGATGTCAGTCCGTGCGTGCGCGACCTGACCCGGGGAATCGGTGAGCGATTGGCGGATATCCGCCATCGCCTGTATCTCCCATGGTGCGAGGAGTACGCCTATGTGGCGGCCGAAAAGAAGGTCGGTGGAATGACGGCGGACAGGATTCTAGCCTCCGAACTCGTGCTGGATGTTTTGGTCAACGAACGCTCCTTTGGCTCGTTCGAGAGGCGGTTCGGGCGGAACCACAAGTACTTCTCACAGGTGTTCCGCACCGCCCTCGACGGCTATGCGAAGCGGGCACGGGCCTATCGGCGAACCACCCGGCAGTCCAATGGTTGATCGAATGTCATCGATCGATATCGACAAATCCGGCCGTTCAACGACGAGGGTGCCGGGTGGGTTTCTTGTCCTTGCCGTCCTAACCTGCACATCGGCTTGACAGCTGTCCGGGATTCCGTAGAACTTAGGGTAGATCGACGGATTGGGAGAAACCGAGGGGCCGCTCCAGCGGCCCCTTTTTTGTGGCCTTGGCAGAAAAATTATCACTGACCGCGAAGCAACAACGCTTCGTCGAAGAGTACCTCATCGACCTCAACGCGACACGCGCCGCCATTCGGGCGGGGTTCAACCGAAGCTCGGCGCGCAGTCAAGGGTCGCGGTTGCGCCGCGTCCCGCATGTCGCCAAGGCGATTCAGGAGGCAATGGATTGCCGGTCGCGGCGGACGGCGATCAATCAGGATCGCGTCCTCGAAGAACTGGCGGCTATCGCCTTTGCCGATATTCAGGACTATCTGCGGTTCGGCCCCAGTGGCGAGGTCTATTTTGACTGGTCGAAGCTTCCCGAAGGCGCGACGCGGGCCGTCGCGGAGATCACTCAGGACGAGTACAGCGAAGGCCGCGGCTCCGAAGCACGGGAAGTCAAGAAGACCCGGTTCAAGCTTCACAATAAAATTCCGGCACTCGAAAAGATCGGCCAGCATCTCGGCATGTTCGCCAAGCCCGGCGAAAAGGCCGGGCGGGACCGGCCATCCGAGGAAACGAAGGAGTCCAGTGAGCTTTCCGACATCGAGCGAGCTCAGCGCATTCTTGCCCTACTTGACCGAGTCAGAGCGCGCCGAGCTGGACAAACTGCTCATCCGAGGAAATCCGACCTGGGTTCCTCTGATCAATCCGGAGAAACCGACGATCCGGAGCCCTCAGCGTCAGGCCTATGACAGCGCCGCCGATATCCTCTTCTATGGTGGCCAAGCGGGAGGGGGCAAAACCGATCTTCTGATCGGGCTTGCGTTGACCCGACACCAAAGATCGATCCTCTTCAGGCGAGAGTACAAACAGCTGCACGCCATCGTTGAACGGGCGGCGGAGATTTTGGGTGGACGCGCCGGCTACAATGCCCAGGACAGACGTTGGGCCCTGGACGAAGGGCAACGTCTGCTGCGCTTCGGCGCATGTCAGCACCCCGGGGATGAGCGCGCCTTTCAAGGGCAGCCCTATGACTTCATGGGCTTCGACGAGATCACCCATTTCCTGGAGCACCAATTTCGATGGATCATCGCGTGGAATCGGACCAGCGACCCCGGACAGCGCTGTCGGATCGTATGTACCGGAAACCCGCCGACAACGGCAGAAGGCGAATGGGTGATCCGATTTTGGGGACCGTGGCTTGATCCCGATCATCCGCGGCCGGCGCTGCCCGGCGAGATTCGATGGTTTGCGCGGCTGCCCGGCGAGGACGAGGATGTCGAGCTGGAGAGCGGAGAGCCTTTCGATCACAAAGGCAAACTGATCCGGCCCAAGAGCCGAAGCTTCATACCGTCTTCGGTCGAGGATAACCCGTTCCTCATGGCGACGGATTATCAGTCGACGCTTCAGGCTCTGCCCGAGCCCCTGCGATCCCAGCTTCTCGAAGGTAATTTCACGATCGGCAGCGAGGACGACCCCTGGCAGATCATCCCGACCGATTGGGTCCGGCGGGCACAGGAGGCGTGGTTGCCGGACACCAAGCGGGGGGAGATGAGCGCGCTCGGTGTCGACATTGCTCGAGGGGGTAGAGATCAGACCGTCCTGACACCACGATATGGCGCTTGGTTTGCCGAACAGGCCGTTGTCCCGGGAAAGGCCACGCCTGACGGTCCTTCGGCGGCAGCCCTCATTATGAAGCATCTCCGCGATGGCGCGGCGGTTCAGATCGACGTGATCGGTGTCGGTGCCAGCGTCTTCGATCATCTCCGCGGGAACGGAATCAGATGCGTTCCCATCAACAGCGCGGAACGCAGTACGGCTACAGAGCGCAGCGGGCGTCTGGGCTTCGTCAACCAACGGGCCGAGCTCTGGTGGCGAATGCGCGAGGCCCTGGATCCCGACTATGGGGAGTCTCTCATGCTACCACCGGACAGGGAGTTGAGGGCCGATCTATGTGCACCGCGATGGCGTCTGACCGCCCGCGGCATCCAGGTCGAGGAGAAGGACGAAATCATCCGGCGTCTGGGCCGCTCGACCGACAAGGGAGATTCCGCTGTGTACGCGCTGCCTTCCCACGTGAAACATCGGAGCCGCGGTGACCGAAACCTGGTTCGCACGGAGAGACGATATGACATCCACCGATGGTGAGAAACTCATTGCACCCACCCAAGACGAAGTGAGGAATGGTTGGACTGCCGAAACGTTGACGGATTTTCTGCGGCGGTCGACAGCCCATCACGAACGCTTGCGATTACATCCCGATACGAGGGGCTCATCGAAAATGCAGCTTGTTCGCGACTATGATGCTCTCCGGTGGTAGGCGACTTCCCGCCTCGTGGTGTTGATCAGAATTTGAACCTGCGGTCCTTTTCCCGCCGGAGCCCTGTCCGGCCTCTCCGTGACCCCTTTCATCATTCGGCCGGTATTCGCGCCGAGTTTTTCATTGAAAACCCCATTTCAAGCAATCCAAGGAGACGTCCATGGGCGGACTTTTCAAGTCACCTTCACCGCCACCCCCACCCCCGCCGCCATCCCGTGAAACTCCCGACCCCGAGGCAGAGCGGCGGACGAAGGAGCAGATGCGGGCGCTTCGGCGCCGGAAGGGCCGGCAGTCGACCATCCTGACCTCTCCGGGATTGGGTGATGTGGCGGCCCCAGTCGAGCAGAAGAAGCTTCTCGGATAGGAGAGAACCATGACGCGGCTGCAATATGATCAACTCGGAAAGCCTATTCAGGCTTTGCAATCCGGAATCACCCAGAGGGTCAGTGTGGGTGGGGCGAGTGTCGCGAGTTCGGCGTTCGCAGCCAAGACCCGGGCTGTAAGGATCGTCTCGACGACGGCCTGCCACTACTGCGTCGGCGAAGCCCCGGAGGCGACCACCGACCACGCGTATTTGCCCGCGGAGGTGGTCGAGTTCGTGGCCGTCAACGGTGGCGACAAGATCGCCTTTGTTCAGGCGGCGTCGGCGGGAACTGCGTGGATCACGGAGGCGGACTGATGGTTGGTCTGATTAAGGGTTCGTCCAAGCCCCCGGTCGCTGGCGCCCGTGAGCTGCTTGCGTTAATCGATCTTCTCAGCGATCCACAGAAGGCCAAGCAGACCCTGGCCGATATGGAATCCGAGCGCAAGGCCCTCAACGCATTGGTCGAGGACAGGGCCGGCGTATTGGACCGGCTAGCAAAAAGCCTGGATGAAAAGCAAAAAGAGCTGGAGGGATGGCGCGAGCGGTTGATCGCCCGAGAGCAGCAGATCGCGCAATCGGATAAGCGTGCGGAAAGCACTGCTGCCACCCTTCGGAAGAAAGAGGGTGAGCTCGACGCACGCGAGAGAAATCTGTTGCAGGAGCAGCAGGAACTCGATGTGAAGATCGAGACATTTCGCGTGCAACGCGGAGGTGATCGACAGGCGTTGGAAGCTAAGGAGAAGGAGCTGGCGGACCGCGAGGCCTATGTGAAGGCCCGCGAATCTGACGCCGAGGCCCTAAGGACGGAGTATGAGGCCAAGCTCGCGCGACTCAAGAATGTGCTGAAGTGAGGTGAGTCATGGTGGCCACAGTGCTGATCGAAGAGCATAACGGGACGGCGGGTTCGGAAACTCAGACCGACAAGACCTCGGGCACCATTCGTTTCAAAAACGCGGACAACGCCGCGGTCGACAACGGCGATCCGCTCGTGATTCCCACCTCCGGCCAGGAATACAGCTACGAAAAGTGGCTGCGGCTCAATGTGACCGTCGCGCCCGATACGAATATCTCGAACCTCAAGGCTTATTCGGACGGAGCCAACGGCTTCGGGACCGGGATCAAGCTCTGGTATGCGGCGGACGCCACATACAGCACGCCTGTTGTTCCGTCGGAAGCCAACGATCCACCCCAGCATGACCTCGTCGCGATGACGGATTTCTTCACCAAGACATCGGCCTCGCCCGTTGACCTGGGCTCCGGCCCGTTTACCGGCACGGGTCAAAAAGGGAGTTACCTCGTGCTCTCCATGGAAGTGGAACCGACGGCAACGCAGGGAGCACTCGCGGCAGAAACGATTACCTTTGCCTATGACGAGATCTGATGCGTATCGACCCGACGCCGCCTTACGCCCTGTCTCCCAGGCCAAAAGGGACACGAAATCTTAACCAAGAGTCGTTTCAGATATCGGTGCTTCCCGACTGCAGTTGTGAGATAAAGTACCGCAATGGCATTCACGTGGATCTCGCAGGGGATAGTATGCGGCGAACACGTTGGGCGCTCTTGAGTTTCGACAATGGAGTAAAAATCTACATCCACGGAACACACGTGGTAATCACCAGGCAGGATCTGTTACCCACATGAAACACATGCTTTCCGGCAACGTCGAAGTCCGGGGTAGCAGAGATCTCATCGAGGCGAAGGCGGGATCCGCGTCTCCCACGCTTGACACCTCCTTAGAGGCTCTCCGTTCCCAGGAGTTTGTCGACGAAGACAATCTTGTGATTGAGGCGAAGAAGGTTGAGGGTGGCTCGGGCCTCAAATTCACCCGCTGCCGAAACGTCACCATTCGCAACCTCGACATCAGCGGGTCGCGCTTCAGCGGCCTGTGGTTCAACAACTGCCAAGATGTGGTCGTTGAAGGGGGGCGATATCATCATAACGGTCGCATGAAAGGGGATACCCGCGTCGGTCATGGGGTCTTCCTGTCAGGCGGGGACACTCAGGACATCCTAATCAAGGATGTCGAATGCTTTGAAAACTGGGAAGATGGTGTCCAACAGAACAAGAATTTGCCCTCGGATGTGCTGATCGAGTACCAGAACTGCCGTTTCTACGAGAATGGCGAGAATGGTTTCGACGGCAAAGGCGGCCAAGCCCGGTTCCTTGCCTGTGAGATGTGGGGCAACGGATCGCGGCAGAAGGGAATGGAGGTGGTGATCCTCCACAAGGGCTTCTCATTCGCCGAGTTCGAGGACTGTGTCTTGAAGATCCGCCCGGAGGAGCACTATGCCTCCTGCATCAACGCGAGCGGCGGCGCCCGTGTCGATGTGCGCAACTCCGAGCTGGATGCCAGTGCGGCCGATAGTTTTGCGCTCGAAGGAAAACGCGGTTGTGAGTTTCGGGTCGAGGGCACGAAACTCAGATGCGGGCGGGTGAAACCCCTGGTACGCATCGACAGCGGTTCCCTGTTCCTGCTGGATTCCCAGCTGAAGAAGCCCAGGAAAAGGAACTGGATCGTGCATCGCGGCAAATCCTATGGGCGCGAAGAGGTGCTCGTTGGGATTGACACGCCCGATCTGCATGTTTCGGGTATCGCCGAGGGGTAGGCATGTCGCGACCATATCCCCCTCTCGATAGGGGAATTCAGTGGCGGTCGATCCGGAACAAGATCGACCGCTTTTTTGTTGATGAAATCCGCCGCCTCGAGGATGCCTTTTATGGAACACCCGAGGAATGGGACGAGGAGGGGCTGGCAACTAGACGCTCTAATGACGGCTGGCGGCATGGTGCTTCTCACCCCTACGTCATTGGCGGGCGTACTTTTGATGCTCAGGCCAATGCGACGGCGTCCAAGACGCTGTTCGATCGACTTCATGGGGCGCTATGGCAACTGCATGAGCTATGCCTGATTGTGCAGGCCGAGATCGATGAATCACCGGTAGCCACCGCGCTTCGCTATCGCGAGCGCTGGGACCCTGACCCGACCGACCCGGGCAAGGCGCAGCGCAAGGTTATTGTCGATCTTAAAACCGAGCTGAAATCGGCTATCAGGGACGCACGCCAAGCAAGAATCGATCTTACCGAGGTCGTTCCAGCAAGCATTCGCCAGACCCTGGTCAGCTATTTGAACGCCTGACATGGCCTGGACCTTTCTCGCCACCGAGGTCGACGTCAGTCCGACGGCCGGCACCTGGACTGATGTCGATGCCTCGGCGTACGTATCTGCGCAGACCAAGGTAGTGATCCTGCGGGTCGTTCATACCAACACCAATTTCGACCGGGAGGCGGGATTCCGCAAAAACGGTTCGACCGATACGATCAAGGGCGATGTGGACACCGGCGGGCACTACATGATCATCGTCCCCGTGGACGGAAGCCAGATTTTCGAGTGCAACATCGATCACTCGGACATCCAGATCTGGCTGGTCGGATATATCGAAGACGTCCAGACATTTACGAACGCGATTACGACGACGCCGGGCGCGTCCGGATGGCAAGATTGGGATATCTCCAGCCATACCGGTCCCGATACCGCGGTTGCGGCCTTTGGCCGATTTGGGCCGAGGCTGAAGACCTGTGGCGTCCGCAAGAACGGTTCGACCGACGCCGACACCATCGATGTCGTCGATGATCATTTCGGCTGGTTCTGTGGCGTAGACGGCAGTGAAATCCTGGAAATCAGCTCCAACGCCACCGACTCCCCCTTTCATCTCGATGGCTACTTCGTCGGCAGCGATGGGGTCGTCGCGCATACCAACACGATCGACGCGACGCCCGCGATCAGCTCGACCTGGACCGATCATACCCTTGGCGGTGGATCCAACGCGGGCGTCGGCATTCTCTATTTCCGCGAGAGCGGCGGGAACGATATCGGATTACGCAAGAATGGCTCGGCGTCAGCGATCCTCAATGGGGATACGGGCGACTCGGCGTTTCTGATCGCCGAGGCGGATGCCGGTGGGGTTGTCGAGATCTATGCGCAGTCGACGGCCATCGTCAAAGAGTTCGGCTATGTGGAAGCCGCCTCCCAGGCTCAAACGAAAACAGTTACCGGGAGCCTGAGCGCGCTGATCCGCAAGACAGAGACGCTGATCGGCGGCCTCGATACCCGGCTTCAGCGACGGGATATCGCCAGCACGGCGATGTTGGACGGACTCCTACAACAACAGGGCTTGGTACTCGGCGCCGGATTCGACGCCCTTCTGACGAACGCCCAGGCATTGACCGTGGAGGTCGGGGCCCTCCTTCGTAAGACTGAGAACCGCGGCGCGGCGCTCGACGGCCTGCTCGAGCGCGCCGTGAACGTGGCGGCGGCGGCGGACGCATTGCTGAGAAAGCAGGGGCTTGCGGTCGGTACGGATCTCGACGCATTGCTCGTCCGGCAACAGCAGCGGGCGGCCGGGCTGGACGGCCTCCTCATGGGCCGGCCCTCCCAAGGAGCCTCCCTTGACGCAATCCTTTCGAATGATGGCGATGAGTCACGCACGCCGCGCTATGGCGGGCTCCTCGCCAACGTCAACAAGCTGCTGGAGCGCTGAGGCGCATCCATCCAGCCGCGTCCCCCGGCAGACATCACTCTCCCATTCCCCTTCACAAATCGGATTCGAAACCGTGAGCAAGGAAGTCGAAGATCTGTTGCAGCGGCACAAGCGCCTGCGCGATGAACGCCGTCAATGGGAAGACCACTGGCAGGAACTGGCCGAGGTCATGCTGCCGGCGCGGGCCGACTTCACGTCCACGCCAGTCGCCGGCGACAAACGCACGGGCAAAATTTACGACGGTGTGCCGATGCTCGCCCGCCGCGGGCTCGCCAGCGCCATCGACGGCCTGTTGAAGCCCAAGACTTCGCGCTGGTTCCGCATTCTCGCGGCCGACGCGGAGCTCAACGAGCAGGGTGAGGTCAAGCTGTGGTTGGAGGCGGCCAACGAGCGCATGATGACCGCGCTCTACAATCCCAAGGCCAAGTTCATCCAACGTTCCGGCGAGGTCGACAACGACCTCGTGACCTTCGGCACGGGGGTCCTTTTCACCGGCGAATCGCAAGATCGGGAGCATCTTCTGTTCCGTTCCCACCATCTGCGGGACGTGGTGATCGCCGAGAACGCCGACGGCGACATCGACACCCTCTTCCTGGACTTCACCCGCACCGCCCGCCAGGCGGCCCAGGTCTATGGCGAGGAGGCGTTGGGGGACAAGGTCAAGGAAGCCTTGCAGAACGATAAGGACCCCGACCGGAAGTTCCGCTTCGTCCAGGTGGTGATGCCGCGCCATGACCGCGACACGCGCAAGCGCGACAACCGGAACCTGCCCTTCGCCTCGGTGGTGATCGACGTCGAATCCCAACACAAGGTGGGGGAATCGGGCTTCCAAGAATTCCCCTTCTCGGTACCGCGCTGGGACACCATGTCGGGCGAGCTCTACGGTCGCTCGCCGGGCATGCTGGCGCTCGCCGACGCGCTGACGCTGCAGGAGCAGGGAAAGACGCTTCTCGTCGCCGGCCACAAGGCGGTGGATCCGCCGCTGCTCGCCGCCGATGAGTCCGTCATCGGCGCCATCCGCACCTATCCCGGCGGCATCACCGCCTTCGACGCCGAGGCCGCGCGCCAGCTCGGCGGCCGGCCGCCGATCTTTCCGCTCAACACCGGCGCCCATATCCCGCTCGGGCGTGAGATGTTGCAGGATACCCGCGACCAGATCTGGGCCGCCTTCTTCCGCAATATCCTCCAGCTCCCAGGCATGGCTGGACCGAGAATGACGGCAACCGAAGTGCTGGAACGCAAGGAAGAGTTCATCCGCACCATCGGCCCGACCTTCGGCCGCCTCGAGGCCGATTATGTCGCCACCCTGATCGAGCGCGTCTTCCACATCATGTTCCGGACAGGGGCGTTTCCCGAGCCGCCCGAGGTTCTTCAGGGCCGGGAGGTCCGGTTCGAGTTCGCCTCGCCGGTCCAACAGGCGCGCAAGCAGATCGAGGCCGCGGGTGCCGCCCGTTCCTTCGAGCTGCTGGCCCCGCTGGCTCAGGTACAGCCGGATATCTGGGACCATTTCAATGGCGACGAAATCGCCCGTGACGCGCCCGAGATCTTCGGCATGCCGTCGCGCTGGCTGCGCACCGAAGAGGAGGTCCAAACATTACGCCAGGGCCGGGCCCAGGCCCAGCAGGCGATGCAGATGCTGTCCGGTGCCGGCCAGGCCGCCGAGGTGGTCGAAAAGGTGGCGCGGCTGCCCCAGAGGAGGGCGCCATGATCGGGCTGCGGCGGCTGTGGCGCCGACGGGCCTGCCCCGATCCCGAGGCCTTCCTGGACGATCTGCGCCGAGCGGCGTTCGGGCCGCGCTATGACTCATTCGACCGCTACCGCGACTTCCGCGCCGTCTTCGAGTCCGAGGCCGGCCGGCGGGTTCTGGCCCAGATCATGGAATGGTGCCTGATGTGGCGGAGCACGGCCGCGCCCGAACCCCACGACACCTATTACAACGAGGGCAAGCGGGCGATTGGCCTGCAGATCATGAAGGTGATGGGGACCGAAGCCCGGCGCGACTCCGCGCCCGTCCCCAACCAGCGGAGGGAAGGAGAGTGAGCGTGACGGACGCCGGAAACCACGACAGCGCAACCGCGAGTCCGGCCGCTGAACCAATCGAGACCCCGGCCCCGGGAGCCGGCGCGCCGACCCCGCCGAGCGGGGCGGAAGATCGCTGGACCGGGGCCATCGAGGACGGCCGCGTGCGACGCTTCGCCGAGCGATTCGAGTCGCCTGCCGAGCTCGCCCGCTCGGCCTTCGAGCTCAGGCAGAAGCTCAGCAACGCGGTCGTCCTCCCCGGTCCCAACGCGGACGCGGCCGACCGGCGCCAGTTCCAGCGCAAGCTCGGCGTCCCGGCCCGGCCCGAGGGGTATGACCTCAAACTGCCCGCCGAGATGACCCAGGTCTGCGAGGCCGACCCGGCGGCGGCGGCGCGCCTCGCCGACTTCAAGCGGGCCATGCACGCGGCCGGGGCGACGCCGGCCGCGGCCCAGGCCGGGGTCGACTGGTATGCCCAGGCGGTGGCCGTGGCCCAGGCCGAGCAGGATCGCGCCCAGGCCGATGCCCGCGAGGAGGCGGAGGCGACCCTTCGCCGGGACTGGGGCGCCGAGTATGACGGCAACCTCCGGCTCGCCCAGCGGGCGGCCGCAACCTTCGGCGACGAGGCCTTTACGGAGCTCTTGGAGACGGCCACGGCCGGGAAGACGCGGCTCGGCAACCATCCCGCCTTCCTGCGCATCTTCGCCGCCATTGGCCGGCGCATGGCCGAGGACGGCGACCACAGCGCGGCCGGCGACGCGGCCCGGAACACGGTCCAGTCCCGCATCGACGAGCTGACGGACCTGATGCACAGCGATCCCGATCGTTACAAAACCCGCGCCGTGCAGGAGGAGCTCACCGGCCTCTACGCCCGTCTGCACGGGACCGGCGCGATCAGCGACCCCGAGGGCCGCAGCGCGCTGCGGTAGAGCGGATCGTGATCAATTGGAAACACCGCATGTTTCCGATTGATCACGTGAATCCGCTCTACTTCAACGAGCTAGATCAGATTCACGCGATGAAATGGTCTCGCAGAGCGATGCCATGTCATCGCGATCTGATCTAGGGCACGGCCTCCCAAACACTCGTAAGATGGCCGCCCGGCGCGGCCGCATCCCCCTTTTCACAACCGAAGTCATGCCATGTGGAAGCTGAAACACCACCCGGCGCAGGCCGCCGCTTACGCCTGCGTCTTCGATCCAGTAACCGCGTTAATGGTTGGAGGCACGGTCGTGGCCGCCACCGGGGCCGTCGCATCAGGGATGGCCGCCTCGCAGGCCGGCAAGTACAGCGCCCGTGCCTCCCGGCAGGCGGCCGAGCATGAGCGCCAGCTCGCGGAGGTGAGGGAGCAGGATTTCCGGCGCGAGCAATCCCGCCTTCAGGCCCGGGCGCGCGCGCTCCGCGCCGGCTCCGGCGTGGCCTACGCGGGCACCCCGCTGCTCACCGACACCGATATGCTGCGCGAGATCGAGCATCAGGCGGCGATTATCCGCGTTGGCGGCGAGGCCCAGGCCACCCGCTATGAACAGGAAGCGCAGCTCGCGCGCATGCGCGGCAGATCGGCGAAAACGGCCGGCTTCATCAAAGCGGGCTCAACCCTCCTGACCGGCTTCGGTGAGGCATACGATAAGGCATTCCCAGTGAATAAGGCCCCTAACGATGGTACGAATACCCGGACCTGAACAGGTTGGGCGGGCGTCGCTCGACCGGCTGCGCACGCCCCCCGTCCGCGCCGATGCCAAGGACTTCGGCGCGGATATCGGTTCCGCCCTGGAAGGGTTCGGCGCTTCTGTCGTGGAGATGGGTGAACTCCTGTTGGAAAGGCGGCAGAAGGCCGAGGACGCGGCCTTTATCAACAAGGGATTGAGCGACGGCGACGAACGGCTGGGCGGCCTCAACCGGCCGGAACCAGAGGGCCCGCCCGCGGAAGACTCGGTCCCGGGCGAAAACCCGCGACCGGGCGATCACAAGGACGGCGTTCCCCCGCCCCCGGTAGACGCGAAGGACTTCCTGAAACGGTCGAGTGTCGTCATCGACGAGATTATCGCCAGCCTCCAAAAGCAGGGGATGAGGCCGACGCAAGAGGCTATCAATCAACTCCGACAGCAGTTGCAGCTCAAAAGCGGCGTCGTTGCGGCACGCGCCGCGTATGAAGATCATCAGGCGCGCGGAACCCGATACGTCGACGGGCTGAATGTATCGCTCGGCAAGCTCAATGCTCAGGCCCGCAACTCGCTCGAAGACCTCCCGAGGCTACTGGAGGAAGGGACTTCCGCGGTTCAGCGTTCGAGTGCGTTTCTCGACGAAGCCGCCTTGGCATCGAAAATGGCGATGATGGGGGCCGGGATCGTCACCGCCGGCTATATCGGCTTGATCGAGCGCGATCCCGAGCGGGCGGCCAAGAGCCTCGAAAACGGCGAGTTCGGCGAGTTTCTCCCGGAGCGCACAACAAAACAGTTGCTCGATTTCGCGAAGAAAGGGGCCGAACAGCAAAAGATTGTCTCCCGCAACGCCGCTGAAATCGGTTGGCAAGACTGGATCACGCGGCTGCTCAAGGGCGAAGAGGATCCGCCTGTCCCCGATGACCCGCCTTCGGCCACGCTCGACGACAGGACGCGCAACGCGCGCGCGGCCCAGGAGGAGGCCGCACGGAAGCACGCATTCACATTGAAGGCGTGGAGGTTCGTTCCGTCGGACGATGTTCGCAGGGAACTGGCGTCGCTGAAGCCCAAGCGGGGGTCCAAGGGTTTCGCGAATGAGAGCTTCGTTTTCAAGAAGCTCGAAGAGGTCACCAACGACATGCTGGCCGAGCGGGCCAAGGACCCGGCGGAGTTCGCGATGGGCAATCCCCGGGTTCGCGAGGCCTTCGAGACGGCGGGGGACGATCCGTCCCGCCGGAGCCAAGCGGTGGCTCTGAACCTCTCCTTGCAGGAAGCGCTGGGAATTGCGGAGGCGGATCGCCGGGTTTTGACGAACGCGGAGGTCAACGGGTTCATCGCCCAGTACGGGGTGGCCGAGATGGACGG
>JANQJG010000092.1 GCA_028281785.1 Rhodospirillales bacterium | reverse complement strand
AGCAGGATGGGAGCGAGCGGACGACCACGGGGCATGGGCACTCTCCTGGTGAAGGGATGCCCATATTTATATCAGTTACTTATGGGACAGAACACTAGCGTCTGTTGAGGTTCATCGGCAATTTATTTCGGCGGAGCAAGCGTAGATCATTGCGGAGAAGTTGCGGTCAGTTTTCTCGCAGTGCATGGCAATAGCCTTGAAGTCCTTGATCTTGGCGAAAAAGTTCTCGATGAGGTGACGCCATTTGTACATCTCCCCGTCAATATCGAGAGGATGCTTGCGTTGGGGGCGTTGGGAGATGACGATCTGCGCGCCGCGTTCGTTTCATCTCTTCAATAATCCAATTGGAATCGAAGGCTTTGTCGGCCAGGAGGGCATCGAACCGGAGCCCTTCGATCAAGGGGGCGACGCCAACCGTGTCATAACGGCGACCCGGCAAGAGTTCGAAGCGCACCAGGTTGCCGAGCGCGTCAGTCAGCGCCAGGATTTTTGTGGTCCATCCACCCTTGGACTTTCCGATCGCCTGATTTTGAGTCCCCCTTTTGCGCCGTCGCCAACAAGATGGCCCGGATCGCCTGGGCCGTGATGACACGCGAGGAGAGCTATCGCCCTACGCCCGCCGGGGCCTGAGGCCCGCCGGCCCGCGTAGGGCATAAACCAGTTTGGGCAGGAGAGAACGACAGGCGTGACGACGATCCGGTGAGGCCGGGGATCGGGACAACCTGAGTGATTCAACGCGCATCAAAGCCCGGCAGCTTGATGAGGACCCGATCCAACGACACCATCAAGGCCAGCGGCACAAGGCCGCATACACAACAGGCCGGACACATGAATCAACTGACCCGATCGCAAGAGCACCGCCAAAATCCCTTGCTCAACGGGCGCCGTCCACACATGAATCACAAACAAGCACAGAATGGAACCCTGATTCTCAACAGACCCTAGTACACTATCGTGCGAGTTCCGAGGCGGCGGAGTGACTGTAGCTGTCGGTCCACTCCTATTCTATCAACGGGAATCGTGCTAGACGCGTTTCACTGTCGTTTCCTTGAGGTCGCCGATATGCTGCCGAAGTCGCGTCCGCCACTGACGATCATAATGCGTCCCCATTCGAGGTGCTTTGTCAGCTTATCCTGAGCGATCTGAGGAGTTCCGGAGGTGATTTCCTCAAGGATTTCACGGTGTTGGTCGATTAAGGTTTTTAGGCGCTCCGTATGCTTGCCATTCAGTCCAACCGCGAGGTGGTACATACGGTCCTCTAGCCGTTCCAGGATGCGGATCATTTCCTGATTGCCATGGATCCGAGCCAATTCGACGTGAAAGGCCATGTCAAAACGGTAGAAGTCCCTGGCATTTCCGGTTCGAACGCAAGCCGCCTGTTCGTCGAGGGTTTTTTCGAGCGCTGCAATCTCCTCCGTCGTGATCCGGCCGGTCAGCATTGAGACAATGTGCGCTTCGACCAAGGTCCTGACCTCGTAGAAATCGGCGATTTCCGTCGGCGACAAAGGCCTGAGAAGGAACCCAGCGTTCGGTAGAACGACGATGAGGCCTTCGAGTTTCATCCGCTCGATGGCTGACCGGATGGGAGACAGGCCTATATTCAGGCGTTTCGAAAGCGACCTTTCAGAATAGATCCTCTCAGGATCGTCATCCGAGAAAATCGTCGTCTTGAGTCGTCGATAGGCTTCGTCCTTCTCAAAGGCGCGACGAACTCCGGTCCGGTTCGTAGAAGTCATGCCAGCCTCGTTGTCTGTCTCCCTTAACATCCCGGAAAATGACCATGCTTGACAAGCCCTCATCTCGTTGCAATACTACTGCAATGACAATAAGAGATCACCTATGGCAAAGGTGATCTGTGGTGCGGGGAGGGTGACATCCATGGATTTTGAGGATGCGGTTAAGACCCGACAGCTCGACGGTAAGCTCATGCATGACATTGAGGGTTATCCCGACGGTGTGAAGGAACAGCCGATGCTCAGGCTAGATGCGTTTATTCAGAGTGCCTTGGACCATGGCCACGAATTTGTGCAGGAGTTTTCTCCGGATAGCATCCTAGTTTGGCGGGGAAAGCCGCATGTCGACCTGAGCGCCATGATGCACAGCTAGTAGCTAAGGCATCTCGTATTCAATCGGGCATGGCAAATGTTGGCTGAGATTTACCCAAGTTCCCTCTAACCGTTTGGAAAGGAATCCCCTTGGCCGAGCACGCGACTCCTTCAGAAACACGCACGGTATTCGTGACCGGCGCCGGCGGCGGCATCGGCTCCGGGATCGTCCATGCCCTTCACCGGCGCGGCCATCGGCTCATCTGCACCGACCTGCAGCTGTCGGCGATGGAGGCCCTGGAGCGAGAGCTTGGCGACCGGCTGCATCTGGTGGCGATGGACGTGACCCGGCAGGAATCCATCGAAGACGCGGTTGCCGCGTTGCCCGCTGGAATACGGGACATCGACATTCTGATCCATTGCGCTGGGCACGATATCGGCGGCCGCCGCCCTTTCCACGAAGGGACGGCTGAACAGTGGGCGAGCATCCTCGACACCAACCTTACGGGCACGGTGCGGGTAACCCGAGCCATTTTGCCGCGGATGCTGGAACGCGGCGTGGGGCACATGATCTTCCTGGGATCGACCGCCGGCGTACAGATCTATCCCCACGGCAGCGCTTACATCGCGTCCAAGGCCGGCATACACGCCTTCGTTCAGACACTGCGGCTCGATTACCAGGAGACCGACCTCCGTTTTACCGAGCTGCAGCCGGGACCGGTGGTGACTGGCTTCTCACGCCGTCGTTTCCTGGACGACGCCGCGAGGGGACAGGCGTATTACGACAATTTGCGAGGGGTGCTCGCCGTGGAGCATGTGGTGCACTGTGCCCTGTTTGCCATCGACATGCCGGAGGACGCCAACCTCGCCCACATCCTGCTCACCCCGACCCGCGAAGGGCATAGTGATCGCTGAGCCGGCGTGGAGATCACTTTTCCTGACGAAGCAGGAGTGGTACGGGCGGTCGGACCGGAACCGGTTTAATGTATGTGAGGTGGCGATTATTCGCGCTCAAAGCATGCGGTGCAATATGCTCTGGCCGGCCAAATGGCGGTGAAAGACGGCTGCTAAAGCGGTTTGCCTTTGAAGTGGATCGGGGGATTTTCAAGGGGCCCGAGATGTGATTCATGTGTGGAAGGGGATCATGGGCAACCGCTATTCAGAGGATCTTCGCGAGCGGATCGTCGGGTACGTCGAGCAGGGCCACTCGGCACGGGCCGCTGCGGAGGTGTTTGGCGTCTCTGCCAGCTCGGCGGTGCGCTTTGTGGCGACAAAAGAATCAAGACCGGAGAACGGTTAGGAAAACGACAAGAGGCCAAACGGCAAGACAAAGAGGAGAGGCACATGAAACATATCATCACACGTGGTTTGGTATTGGGGTGCGCCGCAGTGGCGGCGATGGCGTTGGGCGGTCCCGCCCAGGCCGAGGTCAAGCTAAGTTTCGCGATGCACTCGACACCGCCCGCGCCGGAATTTGGCGCCGTGGATCGGTTTATCTCACTGGTCGAAAACCGCAGCGGCGGCGAGATTAAGGTGGAGGTGTTCCACAGTGCGTCGCTGGGCGGCGAGCGCGACAATATCGAGCAGCTGATCGTCGGCGAGGTCGCGATGACCCTCAACGGCGAAGTCCTGCCTTCGATGATCGCCTCGGACTTGGCGCCGACGGTGGTGCCGTTCGTGTTCCCTAGCCCTGAAGCGGTGTTCAATTACTGGGACAGCCCCATGGGCCAGAAGCTACGCGATACCATCAGCAAGCGGGGAATTACCGTCGCGGGCCTGATGCGACGCGGCAACCGCAACCTGACCGCCAATAAGCCGGTCAAGACCCCTGCCGATATGGAAGGGATGAAGCTACGCGTTCCCGAAATTCCGAGCTGGGTCGCGGCTTGGAGCGGCACGGGCGCCAACCCGACCCCGGTGTCGTGGTCCGAGGTCTTCAGCGCCTTGCAGACCGGCGTCGTGGACGGGCAGGAGAACCCGTGCTTCGCCATCCGTAGCGCCAAGCTGTACGAGGTCCAGGACTATCTGATCATGACCCAGCATTTGCCGGCCATGTGGTACTGGGCCATCAGCAACAAGTTCCTGGAGAACCTGACCCCCGAGCTGCGCGATATCGTGCTGCGTTCGACCGCCGAGGCGGCGGCCTATGGTGACGGGGTCTCGCAGGAGAAGATCATCGCGGCCTGCAAGGACCTGGAATCCAAGGGCATGACGATCATCGAGCCCGACAAGCAGGCATTCTTCGCCGCCGCCGCCCCGAAGATCAAGGAACTCGCCAAGGACTGGCAGCCGGGCGTCCTGGACGCGGCCATGTCTTATCAGAAATAGCCGGCTTGTCCGACAGGACTAAATGATAAGATCTTCGATGTACGCCTATCGCGGCAATGCTCTAAGCCTTGCCGCTTTCTTTCCCGTATCCTGACCACCAAAACAAACAACCGGGATACGAAGGGGCAATACATGAATCGCATTGAGGAAATCGTCTCTCGTCTCATGAAAGGGGTGGAGCATGTGGTCATGGTGGCCTTCGCGGCCATGCTTCTCGCCTCGATCATGCAGGTCTTTTGTCGGCATTTCGTTCCCTTCCCCGTCATCTGGACGGAAGAATTGGCTCGGCTTCTCAATGTCGCGGTGACCTATCTGGGGGCGGCGGTATTGTGGCTGGGCCGGCACCATATCCGGATCGAGGTGATCGACCGGTTGCTGCCGGCCAGAACGCGGACGGTTCTGTCCGTGATCCTGAATCTGTTGATGGCGCTTTTCCTGGCCGCACTGTTGACCGGTGCCGTCAAGATGGCTGAGGCGCAGTGGCCGTTGGGTGCGGCTTCCATGCCTTGGCTAAGCATGGGCTGGGTCTATTCCGTCATGGCCGTGGCGACCGTGCTGATCTTTGTCGTGCTCGCCCGGGACCTCCTGATCGATCTTTCGACCCTTTTCCGTCGTTCAGGCACCGATGACGCCTCCAGGCGCGCGCCGTCATGATCGCCATCTTCCTCGGACTCCTGCTGCTCCTGTTCCTCTTCGGCATGCCGGCCGCCCTGTCCATGGGGGTGACCACATTGGTGGTGGTGGCGATCGAGCGCGGTATCGATAGCATTCCCTTCACGATCATCGCCCAGCGCATGCTCTATGGCGCCAACAGCTTCACCCTGTTGGCCATCCCCTTTTTCCTGCTGGCCGGCAACCTGATGAATGCGGGCGGAATCACCGACCGCATTTTCACCTTCGCCAAGGCCATGGTTGGCCACTGGCGCGGCGGCATGGGCCATGTGAACATCGTGTCCTCGATGATCTTCTCCGGCATGTCCGGTTCGGCGGTGGCCGACGCCATGGGACTGGGAACGGTGGAGATCAAGGCGATGCGCGACGCCGGCTATGAAGACGACATTTGCATCGGCGTGACGGCGGCATCGGCCACCATCGGCCCCATCATCCCGCCCAGCATTCCACTGGTCATCTTTGGCGTGCTTGCCAACGCCTCGATCGCCGATCTGTTGATCGCGGGAATTGCACCGGGTTTCGCCATGGGCTTCGCCCTTATGGTGATGCTCGCCATTCAGGCGCGGATACGCGGCTATCCGCCGGGCGAACGGCCGAGCCTCGAGATGTTCCTGCGTTCTCTCGCTAAGGCGATCCTGCCGATCCTGACCCCGGTGATCCTGGTCGGCGGCATCTGGACCGGGCTGTTCACGCCCACCGAGGCGGCCGCCGTGGCCGTGGTCTATGCCGCCATTTTGACGGGCTTCGTCTACAGGCTGATGACCGTTCGCAAATTCTGGGAGATTTTGCGCCGCACCATGTACGACACGGCGGCCATCATGCTGATCATCGCGGCGGCGAACCTGTATGGCTGGTTCCTGGTCTTCGCCAAGATCCCGCAGGATTTCGCGGCCCTGATGCAGGCCGTGACCAGCGACCCGGTGATCATCCTGCTGATGATCAACACTCTGCTGCTGATCGTCGGCTGCTTCATGGAATCCCTGGCGGCGATCACAGTGCTGACGCCGATCCTGCTCCCCGTGGCGGTGGGGGTTGGCATTCACCCGGTCCAGTTCGGGATCATCATGGTGCTGAACCTGATGATCGGCCTGCTGACCCCGCCGCTGGGCATGGTCGCCTTTGCGGTCGGCAAGGTGGCGGGCAGCACCATGGACAAGACCATCAAGGCGATCATCCCGTACTACATCCCGTTGCTGATATGTCTGTTGGCGGTGAACGTGTTCCCGTGGCTGACCCTCGGGCTGCCGAGCCTGTTTAAGGGGTAGTACCACATGGCGCGGGACTTCGTCGGCGGCGACCGCCTGAAAAATGTCAAATCCATGTCAAAACCAGCGGGTTAGCGCGAGTTAGCGGATACTGGATGCCCATGGAGATGGCGCCTTGCCCTTCTCCCCAAAAGAACCAAATCGGAGGCCCGCAACCGTCGTCAGCAGCAGGGCCTTTTCCAAGCAGCGGCATTAACGGTCCGTCGTCGAGTTCGGTTTTCGTACAGAACCACCGCAGCGCATCTCGCTGCCATTCTAGGCAGTCCTTGGACCATGCGACGATATCGGCAAGGGCCTGTGCCTCACTGCC
>JANQJG010000039.1 GCA_028281785.1 Rhodospirillales bacterium | reverse complement strand
GACCAAATGGAACCATTCTGACCGAGGCCTTTCGGGTCTGGAGCAGGAGGGCTTCGAAGAGCGTATCGGGGACTACGGTCGAGGAGCCCGACGCCCTCCAGGCCAGACAGGCCCGGTCCCTTCGGGATGGCCCGCGGCGGGCGTCCGCGGCGTTGCCGGCCTTTCCCGATGCCCTCGCATCGCGCTTCGTCCGGCGCCTGACGGGCCGCCACGCCGCGGAGCCATCAGAATTGTTCCCATTTGGTCCGATAGTGCTCTCGCACGGATCACCGGCGACTGTCATCCGCGCCGGCCGGCCTTCAAAGGGCGGCCAGGCGTTCGACCGCGGCGTTGAGCTTGGCCCGCGCCTGTGCCGCCTCGTCGCGGCGCTCCCGCTGATCCTCGACGACCTCGGGCGGTGCCTTGCTCAGGAACCCCTGGTTGGCGAGCTTCTTGTCGAACTTCGCGATGTCGCCGTCGAGCCGGCCGATCTCGCGTTCGAGGCGCGCCTTCTCCTGCGCCACGTCGATGACCTCGGCCAGTGGAAGGAAAAGCGTCGCCTCGTCCAGGATGTCCTGAACCACGCCCCGGGGGGCCTCTCCGTCGAGAAGCTCAACGCTTTCAAGGCGGGCGAGACCAAGGATCAGGTCGCGATGGGTCGCCAGCCTCGCCTGCGACACATCGCCCGCATCCTTGAGCAGAAGCGGGACCCTGGCGCCCGGCGGAACCCGCATTTCGGCGCGAATGGCCCGAACCTGCGAGACCAGGCGGACCACCCAGTCCATCTCCGCCGCCGATTCGGGGTCGACAAGGCCCGGGTCGAACTCGGGCCAGGTCCCCGAAATCAGCATGTAGGGGCGTCCCTCGGCGAGCTGCGCCCACAGTTCCTCGGTGATGTAGGGCATGAAGGGGTGCAGCAGATGGAGAAGCTGATCGAGCACCCAGGCCGTGACGGCCCGGGTTTCCGCCTGGGCCTCCGCGTCTCCGCCCTGCAGGATGGGTTTGGTGAATTCCAGATGCCAATCGCAGAAGGTGCCCCAGGTGAACTGATAGAGGGCCGAGGCGGCCTCGTTGAACCGGTATTCCTGGATCGCCCGGGAAACGCTCTCCGCGGTTTCGGCCAGCTTGCCGACGATCCAGCGGTTAACGGTGAGCCGGCAGGACGCCGGCGTGAAGCCGGCGACCGGGTGGCAGCCGTTCATCTGGCAGTAGCGGGCCGCGTTCCACAGCTTGGTGGCAAAGTTCCTGTAGCCCTCGACGCGGCTTTCCGAGAGCCGGATGTCGCGCCCCTGAACGGCGAGCGCGGCAAGCGTGAAGCGCAGCGCGTCGGTCCCGAACTTGTCCATCAGGATCAGCGGGTCGATGATGTTGCCCTTGGATTTGGACATCTTCTGCCCGCGCTCGTCGCGGACAAGGGCGTGGATATAGACCTCGCGGAACGGCACCTCGTCCATGAAATGGAGGCCCATCATCATCATCCGCGCGACCCAGAAGAAGATGATGTCGAAGGCGGTCACGAGGACGCTGGTGGGGTAGAAGCGCGCCAGCTCCGGCGTCTCCTCCGGCCAGCCCAGGGTGGAGAACGGCCAAAGCCCCGAGGAGAACCAGGTGTCGAGAACGTCTTCCTCGCGGGCGAGATCGACCGGGCGGCCGTAATGGGCCTCGGCCGCGGCCTGCGCCTCCTCCTCGCTCATCTCGACGAAGATCGTGCCGTCGGGGCCGTACCAGGCGGGAATCTGATGGCCCCACCAGAGCTGGCGCGAGATGCACCAGGGCTGGATGTTGCGCATCCATTCGTAATAGGTGTTGGTCCAATGGCTCGGCACGAACCGGGTCCGCCCCTCCTCGACCGCCGCGATGGCCGGCTGGGCCAGCGTCTTGGCATCGACAAACCACTGGTCGGTCAGCCAGGGCTCGATGACGGCGCCGGAGCGGTCGCCATAGGGCATCATCATCAGATTGTCCTCGACCTTGTCGAGCAGGCCGAGGGACTCCATCTCGGCGACGATCTTATCCCGCGCTTCGAGGGTGCTCAGGCCCCGGTAGCGTTCCGGCGCGTTCTCGTTCAGCCGGGCGTCGCGGTCGAGCACGTTGATCATCTCCAGGCCGTGGCGCTTGCCGACCTCGAAGTCGTTGAAGTCGTGGGCCGGCGTGATCTTCACCGCGCCCGTACCCTTCTCGGGATCGGCATAGGCGTCGGCGACGATCGGCATGGGCCGGTCGACGATGGGCAGAACGCAATTTGTTCCGACCAAGTCTTGGTAACGCTCGTCCTCGGGATGAACGGCGACGGCGGTGTCGCCCAGCATGGTTTCCGGGCGGGTTGTGCCGACGACGACGTATTTGTCTTCAAGGCCTTCCAAGGGGTACTTGAAGTACCACATCTTGCCCGTGACTTCCCGCTGCTCGACTTCGAGATCGGAAATCGCCGTGTGCAGTTTGGGGTCCCAGTTGACGAGGCGCTTGTCGCGATAGATCAGCCCTTGCTTGTGCAGCGTGACGAAGACCTTGCGCACCGCGTGCGACAGCCCCTCGTCCATGGTGAAGCGCTCCCGCTCCCAATCGGCGGAAGCGCCCAGTCGTCGCAGCTGGCGCAGGATCGTGCCGCCGGATTCCGCCTTCCATTCCCAAACCCGCTCCACGAAGGGCTCCCGGCCGAGGTCGTGCCGGGTCTTCCCGTCCGCGGCGAGTTGCCGCTCGACCACCATCTGTGTGGCGATGCCGGCATGGTCGGTTCCCGGCTGCCACAGGGTCTCCTGCCCGCGCATGCGGCTGAAGCGGATAAGAACGTCCTGAATCGTCGTGTTCAGGGCGTGTCCCATATGCAGGCTGCCCGTGACGTTCGGCGGTGGAATAACGATCGCATAGGGTGAAGATCCGGCCCCGCCTTTCGCGGCGAACGCGCCGGATTTCTCCCATTGGTCATAAATGCGGTGCTCGACCTCGCTGGGCCGATAGGTTTTGTCGAGCATCGTCGGCCGATCCTCTCACTCGTTACCGGTATTGCAATATGATGGGCCAAGACCTCTCAGCGGCCAGCACTACTGGCCGCTGTCGACGGAATGCGAAGGACCGGGCCGGAACCGTTAGTCCTCCAGCTTCTCCGCGCGGTTTACCATAAGGTCGATTTCCCTCTTGACCAAGCGTTCGATCAGATAAGGGAGATTTCGGTCGAGCCACTCCTTGAGAAGCGGCCTCAGCATGCCCCGAACCATGGATTCGAGGGTGATGCCGGCGGCCCCCACCGACAGCTCGCGGCGATCCAGTATGGCACGGGCGAGGTCGGCAAGAACGTCCGTGGAAACCTGGGCCGTCGGGTGTGACACGAGGTCATATTGGCCTTCCGGTATCCGCATCGCCTCCGTCAACTCCAGCACACCTTCGCCGCTTTCGGCGGGCGCCGGTTCGCTATATCGCTCTTCAAATGCCGGTTCGGGTTCCTGCGGCAGCTCGGGCTCCATCACCAGTTCCGGTTCCGGCTCGGGTTCGGTCTCAGGCATCGGTTCGGGCTCGGGGACCGGTTCCGGCTCCGGCTGAATTTCCGGCTCCTCGGCCGGCTCGGGTTCGGGCTCCGAAAGCGCTTGTTCAGGCTCTGGAGCTGGGGCCTCGGCTTCCGTGTCGGATACTGCCTGCTCGTCGTCGGCTTCGGGCGGCTGAGCGTCCTTGGACCCCGGCTCGCCCTCCTCCCCATCCTCGGAGAGAATTCGACGGATGGAGGCCAGGATGTCCTCCATCGACGGCTCTTGCTGCTGAGCCTGATCCGTGCGTTCTTTCTCTTCGCTCATCGTCCCGTCTTCCGATGACCCCGCCTAAGCGTCTCAAACTAAACCAAGGATCACCGGAAGACCAGCCCCAACCTCGTGGCAGGGTTGTCCAGTCCGGCGGCTATTCGCAAGGGTGACGCCGCCCGACTATGGCGAAGGCGCACTCTCCGAGTCGCCACTGCTGCGACCGCCGAACCATTTCCCACGAACTTCGTCGTAGTGCGCTTCCGGATCGTAGAGCTCGACGGGAAGGTCGAGCAGCCGCGCCGTAAGCTGGCCGATCGCCGATTTGACGTCGAAGATCGCGACGATCAAATCCCGCTCTGCCGTCACCAGGTCGACCCTCGAGTCGAGAAGCTCCTGCTCGGCGTCGAGAACGTCAAGGACCGTTCGGGATCCGACTTCCGCTTCCCGCTGGACCCCCTCGAGGGCCACCTCGTTGGCGGTGACCTGGGCGCCGAGGGCTTCGATCTGCGCACGTGCGGCCAGGAGTTGCTCCCAGGCGCTCGTCGAGTCCTCGACCGCGTCACGCCGCGCGCTGTCGATGAGCTCCCGGAACTCGACTACGTTCTGGCGTGCCTCCCGCAGGCGCGAGTAGACGGCGCCCTGCTGATAGAGCGGCACCGTCAGGGCAACGATTCCGCGATACCGCGTAAACTCGGAATCGTCGCCGGAACTGTCGAGGCTATGGGACGCCGTTCCCTCCAGGTCGAGCGAGGGGAGAAGCTCACCCTTGACCTCGCGCGCGTCGTCGCGCGCCGCGCGTTCGTCGAACTGCGCCGCGACAACGGTGGGATTGAAACGCGCCGCCGCCTCGTTCGTCGCCTCCACGTCCACCGGCAGATTGGTTGGCGGATCGGGAGGGATCGGCGTGCCCGCTGGCTCGCCAATGATGTTCTGATAGGTGGCACGCGAAGCCTCGAGATCCGCCTCCGCCTGAATCCGGTCGGCGGTGGCGCCGGCCAAACGGGCCTGCGCCTGGCTCACATCGGTACGCGTGACCTCGCCGACCCGAAAGCGATCTTCGGTGGCCTCCAACTGGCGCCGCAAGACCTGCTCGTTATTGATGTTGAGTTCGAGAATCGCCTGGTCGCGGAACACGTCCATATAGGCGGTAACGGCCGTGAGAAGCACGCCCTGCTCGGTCGATAGAAGGCGCGCCCGTTCGGCCTGGATCCGGTTGAAGGCGGCGCGGGTCGCGGCAACGGTCCGGCCACCCCGATAGAGCGACTGCTTTATGTCCAGACTTATGGATCGTGGCTCCCGCGTCTCCTCGGTTCCCGAGGCCGAGTCACCGGGGTCCGAGTCGATCCTTTCGACGCCGGCGTCACCGAAGACGGTAACCTGGGGGCGCCAGTCCGACAGGGCCTGGGGCACGCCCTCGTCGACTGCGCGCAGCCGCGCGCGTGCCGACTGCAGGGTGGGATTGTTTCGGTAGGCCGCGGAAAGGGCCTCTTCGAAGGTTTGGGCTGCCACCGGCGTCGCCATGCCGATTGCCCCCAAGGACATAACCAGGACGGCAAGCCGTCGCGACATCATCGGGTTTTCTCCCGTGCTTTCCCCTCGCGGCCGCAGTCTAGAGCATGTCTCGTCCATATGGAACCATTCTGATGGCGTCGCGGCGGGTCAGCCCGCCAGGCGTCCGGCGACGCGCGATGCGGGGCCATCGGGCGAGCCGGACAACGCCGCAGGCGCCCGCCGAAACCCAACCCGCCGGGCCGACTGAGGCCGCCGACAGGGGGCGTCGAACGGCTCGACCGATGGCCGTGCATCGCGCGTCGCCGTTCTCCTGCCCTGTCGGCGGCCTGAACCGGCGCAGGGCCATTTCCTGGGAAGAATTCCGGGCTCAGTCCCCGATACGCCCTGCGGCGCCCTCCTGGCCACGGCCCGAAACCGCTCTGTCGGAATGTATCCATATGGACGAGATATGCTCTAACTTCGTGGCCGACCTAAGGCAAAGGAAACCGGATATTAGGGTTATTTCCAATTCGACACGTCCATTCACGCGGCCGACGCTGTTTCTTGAACACCATCCACCATTAATAGGAGGCCATGGAGGGATCGATCTGACGCGCCCAGGCATCGATGCCGGCACTCAAATTCATGGCGTTCCCGTATCCGTTCTGCCGCAACCAGTTGGTCACCTGTTGGCTGCGGAAGCCGTGGTGGCAGAGGACGACGACGGTCTCTTCCCGCGGCAACTCGTCGATGCGTCCCGGCAGCTCGCGCATTGGAATATGGAGACTGTCCTGAAGGGCGCATATCGCTCGCTCCCAAGGTTCGCGCACGTCCAGAACCGTGTGGGGTTCGCCGTTTTGCCGCATGCGCGCGAGGGTTGCCACGTCGATTTCCATGGGGGCGGCCGCTTCAGAGGTCAAAAGACGAAGGTCGATCTCGGCTCGAAGCCGGGAAGATACGGCGTGTGCGCGTCGAACAATTCACGGCGTCCAAGGATGCCGTCCCGGCGCGTCACCAACGTCAACCGGCCGACGCCATCGCCGGCGACCACGGCCACGGCGCGTCCACTTTCGGCAAGCTGGTCGGTAATCGTGTCGGGGATCTCGCTCACGGCACCATCGAAAAAGATCACGTCGTAGGGACCCTGATCCCCTATCCCCTCCGCCGGCTCTCCCTGCAGAATGGTCACCGTATCGATCTCGAGTTCCGCGAGGCCGCGGGTCGCGCGTTCGATCAGATCGGGATTGCTCTCGACCGCGACGACCGTGCTCGCCAGACGGGCCAGCACCGCGGCCGGATAGCCCGTCGCGCATCCGACGAGGAGCACCACGTCGTCGGACTGGATCTCCGCCGCCTGGATCATGCGCGCCAGCACCAGCGGCTCCATCAGGAAGCGGCCGTTGCCCAGCGGCACGTCATCATCAATATAGGCGATGCCCTTCAGCGCCTTGGGCAGGAAGATCTCGCGGGGGATCTCGGCCATCGCCTCGAGAACCAAGGGATCACTCACCTGGCTCGGCCGGATCTGGCATTCGACCATGTTCTGGCGGGCGACGGCGTATTCCATGGCGGGACGAAACCGCTCCTCGTTTTCGACGGATGCCGGGTTTATAATCCGGGTCTTCCTCGAACACAATCCTGCCCGCCTTTTCCGGCTTAAAGGGGGCGGCGCGCGCTTGACCACGGCCGATGCAGGGTCTATGGTCGCGACCCCTCGCCGCGTCGCGGGAAACGCGGGGAGCATCCTTGTTTGTGCCCTTGGGGCGCGGTGGCAGAGTGGCTATGCAGGGGCCTGCAAAGCCCTGTACGTCGGTTCGATTCCGGCCCGCGCCTCCAACGGAGCCGATATCGTTCGGGAGGAGAGCCTAACATCGAATTCCCGCTGGCCTTGGAATTGTTCAAGAGGTATAGGACGGGGTCACGCATTGATCCGGCGTAGCTCAGTTGGTAGAGCAAGCGGCTGTTAACCGCTGGGTCGTAGGTTCGAGTCCTACCGCCGGAGCCAGTTTTCGGAAAGGCCGTTGGAGATCTCTCCAGCGGCCTTTCGTTTTGCCGCGGTCGCGGTCGACCAATTGTTCCTTGCGCGTCACGATGCGGCAGCCTCGGGCTGTTCCGGGGCCGTCTCCGTCGCGTCGGTCATTTCTCGCTCGGCGATCAGGTCCTCCAGCCGTTCTTTTTCGAGCACCAGTTCCTCCAGGTTCATGGCCGAATACTCCTTGCCGGAGCCGGCCGGCACGTTGATGCCCTGCTGACGCAACCAGTCATCCACGCGGGACTGGTTTTTTTTGTAGAGGTAGTAGCACGCCGCCGCCGTTCCGACGCCGACCGCCAGGCCCACGAGATGATCCGAAGTGATTGCCATTTTTCCTTCTCCTATCGAAATATCAGCGGAATGCCGCCGCGATGCATGCCGCCCAGTCCTTCAAGGACTCTGTCATGGGTCAGCGCGACGTTGCGTAGCTCCTCGAGCAAGGTATTGCCGCCGCTGTCCCCCAGAATGAGGCCCATCGACCTCAGAACGGCCTGCGTGGCGGCCAGCAGGGGCGTGTGGCGCGGACGGTGCTGCACCGGTGTGATCTGGTAAGCCTGCGGCGCGTCGGCGCCGCCGGAGCCGGCCATGGGACGAACCTCCACGCCCCTGGCCGATTCCTGCAGCAGATGCCGGCCGAAGCTGGCCGCCCAGGTCACGGCTGCGCCGCGAAGCGGCCTGGAACGGGCAAAGGCGGTGAACAGGTAGCCCAGCGTCAGCAGTTCCGGATCGATCGTGTTCTTTTCACGAGCTTCTCGCCATCCGTGTTGCAGCACCGCAAGCGCAACGCCGACCCCTGCCCCCTTTTCAAGCAGGGAGTTGGGCCCGCCCAGGGCCGACCAGCGCGCCAACGCCGCAACCAAAAGCAGCAGCCCGGCCAATATCGACGCGTCGGTCATGACCTCGCTTTCCGGATCGGGCAAGATGACGACCGGCCCATGGTCGTGATCGAACGAGCAGGCCATGGCCGTGCGCAGCAAGATCTCCTCCGTGGTCAGATGCCCCGTCTCGTAGCGGATGAGTACGCTTCGCGTGATTGGGGTATAACGCACATCCCCCAGCCCCTCATGGGCCGACACCGCGGCGAGAAAGCCCTGAACGTCTCGTGGCGCCTCCGATAGGCGCAGCCGCAGGCGTCCAGGCAGTCCATGGATCAGCGTCACCGACGGCTCAGCGCTCATCCGCGTTTCTCCATATCGTGCGTCAGCAGGCGCGAGGAATTGAGAACCACGGCGACCGTGCAGGCGTTGTGCAGCACCGCGCCCCAGAACACCGGCAGCACGCCCACCGAGGCAAGCATCAGCCCCAAGGTGTTGACGGCAATGGAGGTGGCGAAATTCTGCCGGACGACGCCCATGGTCTTCTGCGACAGGCGGACGACCGAGGGAATCATGAGGGGATCGTCGCCGGTGATCGTGATGTCGGCCGCCTCCATCGCAACGTCGGTGCGCGCGGTGCCCATGGCGATGCCGACGTCGGCATAGGCCAGCGCGGGGGCGTCGTTGATGCCGTCCCCCACCATCACCACCTGCGCGCCCTTTGATTGCAGCCGCAGCACCGTTTCCGCCTTCTCCGCCGGCATGACCTCGGCGTGATAGCGGTCCATGGCCATCCGCGCCGCCACGATCTCGGCATGCTGCTCCACATCGCCCGTCAACAGGATGATGTCGTCCACCCCGAGATGGCGCATCCGGTTGAGGGCCTTTTTCATGTCGTCGCGCAACACGTCTTGAATGCCCAGAACACCCATCAGCTTTTTGCCGCGGGCGACATACAGCACGTTTTCGCCCTTGCGGGCGATACGGTGCGCCTGATCGAAAAGCGGTTCCAGCGGGATGCCGCTTTCCTTCATGAAGCGCTGGCTGCCCACGCGCACAACGGAGCGCCCGATACGGGTGGAGACGCCCCTTGCGGTATGGGTTTGATTGTCGGCATGCCTGGGCACGGGCCAGCCGGCGCGCCGCACCCGGTCCAATATGGCCAGGGCCATCGGGTGATTGCTGGCCTCCTCGGCAGCGGCGGCCATCGTCAGCAGTTCGCGTTCAGAGACCTCGCCGTCCGCGCAGACGACGGATTGGACCACGGGCCGACCCTCGGTCAGCGTGCCGGTTTTGTCGAATATGACCGTTTCGGTCTCGGAAAGCAGTTCCAGATAGTTGCTGCCCTTGACCAGCACGCCGCTGCGCGCCGCGTTGCAGATGGCGGCCGACAAGGCCGTCGCCGTGGACAGCCGGACGCCGCAGGAATAGTCGATGATCAGCATGTTGATGGCGCGGGTGGCCCGGCCCGTGATCAGATAGACCAGCAGCGCCAGGGCGAAGTTCACCGGGATGAACTGGGCGGAGAAGCGATCGGCCGCGGACTGTACAGCGGCTTTGCGGTGGGCGGCCTCCTCGACCATGTTGATGATCCGCGCCACCGCTGTTCGATCACCAACGCGCTCGGCGCGAATAACGAGGCGCCCGCTCTTGACCACAGTGCCGGCGAAAACCTCGTCGCCTGTCCCCTTGCGCACGGGCATGAATTCCCCCGTGATCGAGGCTTGGTCGATGGCGGCGTCACCGGATTCGACGATGCCGTCGACGCTGATTTTCTCCCCGGTATGGGCAATGACCAGATCGTCCGTTTCGAGCTCCTCGAGCGCGACCCGCTCCTCGAAGCCGTCTTCGCGCATTCGCCAGACGACCTGCTCGCCAACCGACAGCATGTTGCGAATGGCCCGGCGTGTGCGGTCCATGGTGTAGGCGGTGAGCAGTTCCGCGATGTCGGCCAAAAGAATGATGGTCAGCGCCGAAAGGCTTTGCCCTGTCACCATGCTCGCCAGGATGGCGCTCGAACTGAGCGTGTCGGCGTTGGGTCGCCCCTGCGCGACCACGGAGCGCAGGCCGCTTTTCAGAATCGGCGCGGCGAGGGTCAGGGCGGTCAGCGCGGGCATGTTGAGAAACCGCCCCAGAAAGGAAACGGACGGTGTCCCGGGGCGCAACCAGGCAAAGGCCAGGGTCGCGGCCGTCGCGCCGATGCGTTGGATCATCACGCTGATGGGCTCTTCCTGCAGGCGGCGTTCCTGAAGTGTCAGCGCTTGTTTCGCCTCTCGCTCGCTTTTGTAGGCGTCCAGCGACCACGCGGCCAAGATTGCGTTGACCTGATCCAGAATCTCCTCGGACGAGGCTTGCCCCGCGTCATAGCCAACCAACACATTTGCGGTGATGATCGAGACCTTTGCCGACTCGATATTCACGCTTTCCTCGAGGGCGGCGGTGATATCCGCGATGTGCGCCCCAAGGTACTTCAGGCCGCGGCAGGCGATGCGCATACGCCCCGGCAGCGCATGGCGAATCCGGCATGACATCAAGGGGGGCAGCTTACTGGAAAACATCTTCCGGGATCCTCAAGCGGCGGTCCAGATGGAGCCGATGTGAAAGCGACCTTCGCAGCCATTGACGCAGCCGCGCCTCGACATCGGTCAGGTCACGCTTATGAGCCTTCAAACAGTCGTCACGTTGAGCCATGACGATCCTGAACACGGAGTCCAGAAAGGCCAGAAGCTCGTCCTCGGAATACCTCTTGGCATCGTATCGAATAAGGACATTGCCCGTGGCGGCGCAAGGGGACACCTCGTGAATGCCCTCCGGGATGGTCAGCAGCCTGGCCGTCAACGCAACCAGCTCGTCGTAGTCCCGCCCCCATCGCTTCAAGAACGACACATGCAGGCGCAGCCGTCCCGGAAGCGCGTGGATGACGCGCGGCTTGGTCAGAAAAAACAAACCGTCTTCAACAAGTTTCATGTTTGGGTGTTTTCCCCGGCGCGCACCGCATGAAGCCCCCACCACAGCAATGTGAATCCTGCTGGAAGGGCCCTCCAGCCTTCCGTAAGGATCTTCTTGCCCCCGATCGCCATCAAGACCAATGCCGTAACGGACCACAAGTCGAGCAAGCCATGTGTCTTGTAGAAGACGGCACGGTTCAGGCTCTGTGCCATCAGGCGGAACTCCTGTGCCACGGCCGGTGTGGGTGTGCGTTCAAGCTCCGCCTCCAGGTTCAGCAGCCGGGCGACGGCACCGAGGAGCAGCGGCGGATCGATCTGCGCCGGCCGATAGCACACGACCACACTGCCCGAAATCGCGCTGGTTTCGACGCTTTCAATACCGTCCAGCGACTCAAGGCATTGAATCCCGGCGAGACCTTCGGCACTGGCCCCGCGCAACGATGGCACGACGAAGCGCACGCGGCCGGGAATCGCGTGCGCCACCCGGATGGGGCCGGTCGTAAGCGTCCTCAGCGGCGCGAGAGAGTCGCTCTGGCGCGATTTGCCGAGCAGCGCGGCCAGGACCAGGCCGGTTACGATATGCATGCGTCACCTCTCCGTTGGTGGCCGAGACCTCGTTCCCCTTCGGCAGGTATCATTGCCTGCTTCGGCTTAGGTGAGAGGCGCGCGTGTGGAATATACGACATCGTACATCGTGGTTACCGCTAGGTTGCGCGGCGCCTGGCACGGGTTCCCGAGCGCACCTTGCTCTTCGGCTATCATAGCTTGATCCAGCGGGTCTTCCAGGCCGTCGCGATCTCGTCGGGTGGGAGGCTCTGCACCACTCCAAAGGATGTCAGCCCCTGTCCCCCACGCGACGGGGCCTCGGGGCCCGGCCTGTCCGCCGGCCTTCTGGCGATTTTCAGCAGCATCTCGCCCAGAAGCCTCCGATCCATATTGAGCCACATCATCATGGTGAGTCTCTCCCACGCATGCCGTCGGCCGTGGCTTTGTCAGGCAAGGCGCGGCGAAGGCGAACCACTCCATGCACGACCGGGACAGCGCGGGATCTGGCTTTCCGGCGGGGACAAGCCTGGTTGGCACGGGCGAAGGTCTGCTTCATGGGCATGTGTAATTGAGAATGCATCTTATTTGCATTTATGTATGCCCAAAATTGCGACAATGAAAGGAAAATCGCAAATACTTCGCAATTGTGTCCCAATCAGGAGATCCCGCTGATGTCCACCGCGACTGAAATCGACTTCGAGCGCGCAACCCCCGTCCTCAAATCCGCTGACTACCCGCGCTCCCGCGCCTTTTACGTCGACAGGCTGGGATATGCGGTGATCGAGGAAGGCGGCGACCCGCCCCGTTTCGGCATCTTCGAGCGCGGCCGGAGCGTGCTCTTTGTCGATGCCTGGCATGGACCGCCGAAGCCGGTTCCGGGCGTCTGGGACGCCTATGTCCACGTCACCGGGCTCGACATGCTTCTCGAAGAGTTTCGGGATGCGGGCGCGGCCATCACCCGCCCCATCGAAAACACCGTCTATGGCATGCGGGAGTTCGAGGTCACCGATCCCGACGGCAATGTAATCTGCTTTGGCGAGGACATGGACCGGATCGCCGAACCGTGAGGTCGCCGCGCTAAACGCGCCGCGGCTGCGTGCCCGTCAGGCCGAGGAGCCGTGCGAGGAGTGCTGCTTGCCGTCGGTGACCGGGGCGAACTGCTTGGCCACGTAGAAGACGCGCTGGATAACCGTGACGCCGGTCAGCACGACCAGGAGCACGATCGTCTCCGGCAGCCATCCGAGGAGCAGACCGGCCGAGAGCAGGATCACGCGTTCGGCGCGGGTCACCAGCCCGACCTTGCATTGGCCGCCGAGCCCTTCGGCTCGGGCTCGGACATAGCTGACCAGGACCGATCCCAACAGCGCGAGCACGACAAGGGCGGCAAAGACGACCTGTCCGTCGACGGCGAAGCGGTAGGTAATGGCGGCAAAGACCACGCCCTCGGAGACCCGGTCGATGGTCGAGTCGATGAAGGCGCCGAACTTGGTTGCCTGACCCTTGAGGCGGGCCAAGGTGCCGTCCAGCAGGTCCATGCAGCCGGCCCCGAGATAGATGGCTCCGGCGATGACCAAGTCTCCGCGAATCACGAACCAGGCGGCGACCAGATTGAGGAGGAAACCGATGGCCGAGACCTGATTGGGCGTGATGCGGAGGTGAGCGAGAACCCGCGCCACGGGAATCGCGAGCCGGTCGAGCAGGTGACGTACGCGCTCGCGTAGCTGATCGAACGCCAATTCGACTTGTTCGTACTGCACTTTCGCCGGTCTCTCACCCGATCAGGCGGTCGTGGCTGCCGTCTTCAGCCGTGAAACAGCAAGCATGCAGGCCCGTTCGCCCTTTGTCCATGGATATAGGACCGAGTCGCGGTTCGGGCAATCACCGCAGCTTGGCTATTGTTGGCGCGATTTTCAGCGAAACACAATGGCCTTGCGGGCTGTGCGGGCTTCGCGACCCACACGTCGATTGACGGGGCCAAGGACGGATCAATCGACAATAAGCGCCCGCGCCCGGTGCCATTCCTCGATCGAGTCCTCCGGGTACTCCGGAAAGGTTTCATCCTCCTCTCCCGCAAAAACCTCCACCCAGGGGGCGATGTGGTCGAGCATGATATGGGACGAGGTCGGCGGCGTCGGCAGCGGCGTATCAATGGCCGAGGCGAAGGGGTGCAGAAGCTCCGGCCAGCGCGGATCGAAAAGCCAAAGGGCGCTTCCGCAGACACGGCAGAAATGCCGGCGTGCGGGGCTGTGTTCGCCGCCCGGCATGCGCGCCTGGTAGACGCTAAGGTAGTCTTCGCCATGGACTCTCAGGCTGTCGGCCGCGCCCATGAGATTGATGGTATAGCCTCCGCCGCCCGCCGTCTTGCGGCAGATCGAGCAGTAGCAGCGCATATACGGATACGGAGTCTGTGACGTCAGCGAAAACCGCACGGCGCCGCAGTGACAAGATCCTTCCAGCCGCATGGTGATACCCCTCGAACAATTGCGGCCGACCTTCCGGCCGCAGAATGCAGATTAACGCCGTCTCCTTCAGGATAGCGGCACAAGGCCAAAATAGCAGGACCTACTCATCGCGAGAAATCTACGCTAGTGTCCCGATCGCGAGATTCGTGACATCGAATCTCGCGTGAATCGTCACGCTAACTTGTTGATTCTCGTGTGATTCAGCTTCCGAAGTTGGGCACATCACACTAGGGCCTGTTGGCAAGTTGGTGAGCAGGATCCGACTGTTCGTCTTGCCCATTCATCCCGACCTCGATCCCGTTTATGGTACTTGTCGTTTTCCTGCTACCCGGATGCATCATGCCTTCGTGGAATCCTGACGGAGGATAGAGACTCATGCTCGACGGAATGCGCGTCGCCAGCTTCACCCACTGGCTTCAAGGCCCGGCCACCACGCAGTATCTGGCGGACATGGGAGCCGACGTGATCAAGGTCGAGCGCACGGGGGGCTCCTATGAGCGGAACTGGCATCCGGCCAACCGCTCGGTCGCGGGGATCGGCACCCTGCATTTCGCCGCCAACCGCAACACCCGCAGCTTGGCCCTCGACCTCAAGAAACCCGGCGCGGTGGATATCGCCCTGCGCCTCGTCGAGAGCTGCGACGTGGTCGTCGAGAACTACCGGCCGGGCGTCATGGACAGGTTGGGGCTGGGCTACGAGGAGGTTCGCGCCCGCAAGCCCGAGATCATCTACGCCTCGGCCACCGGCTATGGTCCCGACGGGCCGCTGAGCAAGGGCCCGGGCCAGGATCTGCTGGTCCAGGCGCGGGCCGGCATGGTTGCCGCCACCGGCGAGGCCGGGGTTCGTCCGACGCCCATCGGCAACTCGGCCATTGATCAGCACGGGGCCGCCCTGCTCGCCCTCGGTATTGTCGGCGCCTATGTCAAGCGGCTGCAGACCGGCCGCGGGACCCGTGTCGAGGGCAGCCTTTACAACGCCGTGGTCGACATCATGATGGAGGGGCTCACCCATTATTTCAGCGGCGGGCATACGCGCGAGTCGCTTAAGCGTGACCATCACCTCTCGACCTGGTATCTGGGGGCGCCCTATGGCACTTATCGCCTCAAGGACGCTTTCATTGTGGTTTCCATCAATCCGCTGCCGAAGCTGGCCGAGGCGCTGGAGAGCGAGGCCCTGGCCGCGCTCAACGACATCGATCCCTTCGAACGGCGCGACGAGTACGCGCGGGTTCTGGCCGGCGAGCTCGAAGGACGAACCTTCGCCGAGGTCAAGGAACGCTTCGATGGGCACGGGCTTTGGTACGAGCGCGTCCAGGATTTCGACGACATGCGGACCGATCCCCAGGCCGCCTACGCCCAGCTCTTCCGCAAGGTACCCGTCGGCGATGCCGAGGTCACGGTCATCAACCATCCCATCCGCTATGACGGCGAGCCCCCGCCCTTTCGATCCATGCCGCTCGCGGGCGGCCAACATAGCCAGGAGGTGCTCACGGAGCTCGGTTATGGGGCGGCGGAAATCGAGTCTTTCGTCGCGGCCGGGTTGGTGGCTCTAGCCGATGAACCATGAGTGCATGACGGCCCTCGTCACAAAACCGGTCTGCCGGGGGATCGGCGAGCGACGCGCCTGCTGCCCGTCACCCTGGGCCGCCATTAAAACAAACCTCGAAGTTCAATGGAGTTGGCCATGCCCCAAGAATTGATCCGCGCCTTCGACAACAAAAACCAGCCGATTCTGCCGGGTGGATCGGGCCCGGTGCCCAACACCTATTTCAACCTGTTGAGGCTCCAGCAAGGCGAGGAGGCCAAGGTCGAGGTTCCGGGCTTCGAGACCTGCCTCGTCGTCCTGTCCGG
>JANQJG010000017.1 GCA_028281785.1 Rhodospirillales bacterium | reverse complement strand
CGCGCTCATGCTCTCGCCCTCAAGCAGGCGGGCCACAAATCGTAACCGTTCCTCCATCACCGAACACTCTCTCCACGGCATCAACACCTCCGCCAAAATAGCGAAAAGTGTTACCTATGTGTCCGGTACGTGCCGTAACCTATCTCTCAGGCCGCTCAGTTGGGACGGCAGCTTTTCTCTTTTCAGCGATAGAAGTAGAGGTCCCCGATTTGGCCGAGCGGGGTGCGGTCCGCCAGCCATTTGGGTGAAACCCGGCCATCATGGAAGAAGAGCGCGCCGCCCGTGGGATCGGCTACTTCGCCCGAGAGCGCCTGTCGCGCCGTGTCCTGAGCCTCGGTCCAATCCTCTGGGTCGGTCGGGCGATCGCCGCGGCCGTCGCACCACCAGGAGAACTCGCAGCGTCCCAGGGGCCTCTCGCCGCCCTGGGTCACCACATCACAGATGCGGTCCGGGAAATCGGAGCTCTGCACGCGATTGAGCGTCACGAATGCCACCGCCAGAAGGGTCTCCCGATCCTGCGACCGCGCCTCCCAATAGACGTTCAGGGCAAGGCAGCGAAACTCGTCGCCCACATCTTCGGCGGCTTGCGCGGCGGTGGCGATCACCAGCCAAGCAAGCATCACCGCCAACCAGGTTGTGCGGCACGCACCAAGCCTCCGCCAATAGGACCGAACCCCGCCGGATGTCATCGGACGAACTGGTCGACGAAGTCGGACCCGAGGCCGTTTCCGGCATAGTGCGCCCGGCACATGTCGATCTTGCTGAAGACGTCCTCGAACCCCGTGTTGTTTCCCTGCTCATCGACGTAGTACATGCAGCAGCCGATGTGGAAGAACGTGATCATCTCCGGAATATGGTCATCGACCACGAGGGTGTGGGTCTCGCCGGGCGGTTCGAACACATAGCTGCCTTCGCGGGCCACCCAGTCATGCTCAAGGTAACGCCACTCCCCGCGAATGACGAAGCCATGCACAGGCGCCGGATGACGGTGGCGGCTCAGAACCCCGGCGCGCCGCACCCGAAGCAAGTTGCACCAGCTTCCGTTGAGCGTGTTGAGCATCAACGGCCGGAACCAGACGCTCGGCGCCTGGGGCACCCAGACCCGTTCGTCCTCGGGCACCGCGCCGACCACGATCTCCGGTGGAGACAAAGGGTGTGTGGAAGCCACCGAAAGCGCATCCGAACTACTCATACGAAGCGTTTCCCTTGCGATTGCGACAACCGATGCGAGAGGATAACGCCAAAGAGCGCCGCGAGGCAAAGCTTGACCGCTCGGGTGACATGTGCGTCGTCCGCGTCCGCCGCGACGCTTATTGCAGGCCGCAAGTAGGCGTATTCCGTAGAGGAAAAGCCCTGGAATACCGTGCCGGTTAGTCGTCCTCTCCGCCCACGGCGATCGGAGACCAAGCCATGCCCGGCACTTCGAGGCGCGTCGCGCGCGCCCGCGCGCGGGTCCCGGTCGGGGCGCCGTTGGTCAGGAGGAAGGTGAGCGCGATCTCGGCCAAGGATTCGCGGGACGTCAGGTCCAGCTTGCGCATCAGGTTTGCGCGATGAAACTCGATGGTGCGGACGCTCACGTTGAGCTCCCGCGCGGTCGACTTGTTGGACTTGCCGGCGCCAATGCGGATCAACACATCCATTTCGCGCGGGGTCAACAAATGGATTCGGGACGTGACCTCGGCCGCCTTGAGGCGAGCTTCGCGACGTTCACGATCCCACTGAATGCTGTTATGGATTTTGTCGAGCAGTTCCTGAGAGCTGAACGGCTTCTGGAGGAAATCGTTGGCGCCCCTCTTCATCGCCTGAACAGCCGTCCAGACGTCACCATAGGCCGTCACGAAGATAACCGGAAGCTCGACTCCCTTTTCGATAAGCCGTTCCTGTGCCTCAAGGCCGCTGATCACGGGAAGCCGCACATCGAGGATGATGCAGCCGGAACGCGTCTCGTCCAAGGCATCAAGCAGGTCAAGCGCACTCGTGTAGCTCTCAATCGGCAGGCCGACCGACGAAACCAGCTCGCGCACCTCACGCAAGGTCGGCTCATCGTCGTCGACGACGAACACCGTAGGGCCGGATTGGTCGCTCATGATTCATTCCTTCAGAATCAATTCCGGCCTCGCCATATCTCGAGACCGGCAGCTTGGAGCCCATATCGTGGAACGCTGGATGACGAACCCAATATCAACCACAGTCCGTCTTCATCACATTAGCATAATTTTCATTATCATTTCGTTGGGCTCCCGTAAACGGGAACATGGCGACCATCGGTTTGAAATCAAGGAAAAACGCCTTTTAGTTGCGTCGAGGCTGTGGAAGGCGCCTCAGGCGATGTTTCCCGAGTGAAGCCAGACATCGAAAAGGGGACACGGTCCCCTTGTACTCCCGCAGGCAAGCGACTCGCCGGCTGACGAAACGGAAGTGCTCGCGGTCGGCGTAGCTTTATCCCAGCTCCGAAAGGACAGCCTGCCGAGACAGGCCCTAGATGGAGAACGATCCGCCGAACGCCTCCCATATGAGAATCGTCGCTACGAGAATCAGAATTGCCGCGTACCCTTGGCGAATCCAGCGTGACTTGACCTTTCTAATCATCAAGCGCGGCCCGACCAGCGAAGCCAACAGAACCGCGACGGCGCCGGACAGCGTCATCATCATGGGAAGCTGCGCCCGCGCCGCGTAACCGGCAAATCCAGCAAAGGAACATAATGTCACGATCAAGGCCGTCGTGGCTGCGGCACGTTTTGGCGGAAGCCCCAGGCCGATGAACACCGGTGCAACAAGAAATCCGGCGCCGATCCCGAGCAAACCGCCGACGAACCCGACCATCATCCCCACCGCCAATTCCAGGGCCGTCCGCATCGACGGGTTGGATGCCGCCCCTCGATCACCGGCGGCTGGCCCTTTATCGGGTCGCGCCACCCATGACGCTCGGGCAGCGGCGATCAGAACCATACATGCGAAAGCCGCCAGGAGACCGTCGGACGGCGTGTGTCCCTGCACCCAGACCCCGAACGGCGCGGACGCGGCGGCTGCCAGGCCCATTGTCCATCCCCGCCGCCATTCCACGAGTCCCGATCGGCCGTAGGGAAAAAGCGCCATAAAGGTGTTGAGGCCGTTCAAAAGCAGCCCGAGAGGGATAGCCGCCGTCTTGAGGTCGAATCCGAGCCAGTGAAGCAGAGGCACGAAGACGAGGCCACCCCCGAGCCCGAGCATCACGAACAGGGACGCGATGAGAAAAATCGCGCCCGCGGCCAGGATCTCAATCATCGATGAGGCAAGACGGCAAGACCCGGCTCAGACCGATGCGCTTTACGCGCGGCCCTTCTCGCCGGATTCATCAGGGCCATGGTAGTCCTCGACACCGCTGGTGATCGCGAAGCAGGCCAATCGAACAGCCTTCGGCACTTCGACCTTTTTACCGTCCCGTTCACCCTTTTCGTAGTACTGCACCATGCGTCTTTTGAGGCCGAGGGCCTTGGCCGCGTCCTTTTGCGAGAGTTTCAGGCTCTTACGCCATTTTTTGAAATCGGTTGGTCCCACAGGTCTTTGTCCTTGCCCATCGCTTTGTTGCTGGACGGCCGGCTTATGCCTCCATGTCCCTAACAAAAGATTAACGCACTCCGTGCGCTTTTTTCTTGATATGCGCACATAGTGCGTGTATAGTTATACTCGCATGGTAATGACATGCGCAACATATACGTGCCCTACCCGGGCAGGAGAAAGAACGATGTCGATGCATACCTGCCTGATCGTCTCACGATCCCTTCTCGTCAGCCAGGAGGGACAGTCCCTGATCCTGAAGACAGGTAGAGAAAAGGCAGTTGCCAAGAGCCTCTGGGCCAAAATCAGAGAGTTTTGGGCTAGTCGGCGGCCGTAGGGGGCCGCCCCCGCTCAACCGTGAACGCGCGGAAATAGTCGATCGTCCGCGCCAAACCTCGCTCCAGCGGGATTTTGGGCTGCCAGTCGAGACGGTTTTTCGCCAGTGAGATATCGGGACACCGCCGCACCGGGTCATCCTGGGGCAAGGGGTGGCTCTCCAAACCTGCCCGCGAGTTCGTCACCTCCAGGATCATTTCAGCCAAGCCTCGGATCGTGGTCTCCCTGGGATTTCCGAGGTTGACGGGCCCTGTGAGATCATCCGGCGCCCCCATCAAGCGGATGAGGCCTTCAACCAGATCATCCACATAGCAGAAGGACCGGGTCTGCTGCCCGTCGCCATAGATGGTGATAGGACGGCCGCGCAAGGCCTGGACGATGAAGTTGGATACGACCCGGCCGTCGTCCGGATGCATACGCGGGCCGTAAGTGTTGAAAATCCGCGCCACCCGAACCCGCAGCGCATGCTGCCTGTAGTAATCGAAGAACAGGGTTTCAGCGCAGCGTTTGCCCTCGTCGTAACAGGCTCGTGGCCCGATGGGGTTGACGCTGCCGCGGTAGTCCTCCGTCTGCGGATGGACCTCCGGATCGCCGTAGATCTCGCTGGTCGAGGCCTGGAGAATCTTGGCGCCCGTGCGCTTGGCCAAGCCCAGCATGTTGATGGCGCCATGGACGCTGGTCTTGGTCGTCTGCACGGGATCGAACTGGTAGTGGATGGGGGAGGCCGGACAGGCGAGATTGTAGATCTCATCCACCTCGACATAGAGCGGAAAGGTCACGTCGTGCCGAAGCAGTTCGAAATAGGGATCATTGAAAAGGTGAGCGATGTTGTCCTTGCTTCCAGTGAAGAAATTGTCCGCACACAGGACATCACATCCCTTAGCTAGAAGCCGTTCGCAAAGATGGGAGCCAAGGAATCCGGCGCCACCCGTGACCAGGACACGTTTTCTAAGTGCCATCGCTTCCCCCTTTTTTTCGGCGCGGCCTTTCCTCCTTGGCCGGTGTCCGCCGCGGAAAACCGGGGTAACCTAGATCAGATCGCGATTAAATGGAATCGTCCTACAATACCATTTAATCGCGTGAATCTGATCTAACTCATTGAAATAGAGCGGATCGCGGGAGTAAACGGCCGCGCGGGCTGTGTGCCCAGAACTCGAACCGCCAGCCCTCCGAGCAAACGACCCGCGGATGTAAGGCGACTGTTAAGAGAATCGTCCTAGCATCACCCTCGGGCGTTGCCGCGCCCGAAACCGCCGACGAACCTGAACGGACGGATCGTGCCCGAGTTCTCAGTCCCCAGCCTTCAGCAGGAGGAGCACCTGCTCCGAGACCATGTGCAGCGACTCGCGCGAACCGGCGAGTCGGCCTGGGCCATCTACGTCCATCTGAGCCGGTTGCGGATCGATGCCAGACGCGAGCCGGTGCGCACGGTGGCCGCGCGGCCTTTCGACCTCGTGACCCGGGATCGCAACGCGACCCTGTACATGTTGTCCAACGGTGATTTGGTGCTGGTGTGCCTGGATCTCAGGATCGAGGACGTCGACTCGGCACTCGATACCTTGCGAAGCCTCGTGATTGACGATCCCCTGATCGTGGAGGACCAGCAAACCGGGGACGACCGCTTCACCAGTTGGTTCGACCTGAGCGATTGCGGGGACATCGACGAACTCGAGGACAAACTGTCGCGGCTGGCGGATGGAGCCGCCCCGGCTCTCCCCATGAAACGCGGGCAGCCCGACCGGACACCACTTAAGACCGAGGAGTTGGGAGAGGTCGAAAGACGTTTGCTCGACGTTCGCGTCGCGGATCTCATCCGCCGCCAACCGACCGTCGATGTCCACTTTCCGGGCCGGCAAACGATCCTGTTTCGCGAGCACTATGTGGCCATGGCGGAACTCGCAAGGCGGGTGGCGCCCGGCGCGGATCTTCTCGCCAACCAATGGCTCTTCGAATACCTCACGGAGATCCTGGACCGCCGCCTGCTTGCCATACTGGGGCGCACGGATTTCGAGGCGACGGAGGATCCGATCAGCCTGAACCTCCATTTGTCAACGCTTTGGTCGCCCGACTTCCAGGCCTTTCATCAACGTGTCCGCTCCATGGCGGAGGGGCTGATCGTCGAGATTCGTCTGGTTGACGCCCTGTCCGACGTCGCCGAATTCGGCCGCGCCCGCGAATGGCTGAGCAAGCGAGGATACCGCGTCCTCATCGACGGGGTATCGCCCTTGGCAACGCAGTTCTTGGATATCAGCCCCCTTAAACCGCACTTCGTCAAACTCCAATGGTCCCGGGACGTGCCCACCCAAAGGCCGGCGGCGCCGACACCAGAGCTCGCGGCCCTTTTGAATCGCCTCGGCCATGACCGCATCGTGCTCTCCCATGTGGACAGCGAGGAGGCGATCCGGTGGGGACTGGCGTTCGGCATTCACCAGTTCCAGGGATTCTTCGTTGACCGGCTGGTCGACGCGATGTCGATCAAGGGATTGATTTAGGATTGGCGCGAAGCATGCAGATACGAGGCCAGAAGCCATGATCGGAGCCACGGCCGAAGCCCGCCGGGCGATGCCCAGCCAGGACCAGCTGCTGCTGGACTATCTTCGCCATCTGGAATCGCACCAGGAGGGGCGTGGCGCCATCCATCTGCGTCTGTCGAAGCTGCAAGCCTTCAACAGACGCGAGCATCACATCCGTGCCGCCGCGGAGGCGTTCGACAATCTCGTCGCCTCCCGTGATGGTCAGCTCTTCTTCCTCGACAACGGCGACCTGCTTTTGATCTATGCGCTGGATCGGCACGGCGGAGTCGAGACCGCAGTTCAGTCGGTGCGCTACTTCTTCGGCGACGACCCTCTTCTGGGCGAGTTTCAAGGAGGCAGGCACGCTTTTTGCCGTTGGTATGACATTGCCTCGCAGTTCGAAGAGCTCGTCGGCTTGGCGCAGGGTCTGGTGGATCGCTCCGGCCCGGAGCGGGAAGAAACACGGGCGGTCGGAACTCGACCCCACTCATTGCAGAGACGCACACCCTACGGCAAGCCTTTGACGCCCGGCGTGCTAGCGCGTCTCAAAGCGGCCGTCGAGAGAACCGACCTCGCCAATATGATCCGCCGCCAGTATGTCTGCAGCCTCGACGGAAACGGCATGCCCGCGCCGATCTTCAGCGAACTCTTCGTCTCCATCCCAGATCTGACGGAGACCTTCGTCCCCAGGGTCAACATCACCGCTAACCGCTGGCTTTTTCGGCACCTCACGGAAAGCCTCGACCGGCGCGTCCTTTCACTGATTCGCGGCAATGATCAGTTTACCATCTCTGGCGACGTCAGCCTGGATCTCAACGTCACGACTCTTCTTTCAACGGACTTTCTGGCGTTCGACGAGGACATGCCGGCGTTCCGTCGCGGCGCGCTTCTTCTGGAGATCAATATCGTTGACGCTTTCGCCGACCTCCGGACCTTTTTATTTGCCCGGAATTTCGCCAGACAGCGGGGTTATCGGATCTGCATAGACGGCGTGACGGGCGAAACCATGACGCTTCTGGACCGGGAGCGATTGGGCGCGGACTTCCTCAAGCTTCGCTGGAGCCCCGGGCTGGCTAAGCTCCCGGGGGATCGATGCCGTCAACTCGGAGCCCTGATCGGACGCGCCGGGGTCTCGCATGTGATCCTCTGCGCCTGCGAGGATCGACAGGCGTTCGAGTTCGGCCAGTCCCTGGGCATCCGCTATTTCCAGGGCCGCCACATCGAGAATCTGATCGCCGAGGACAACCGCCGCCGGGAACTTCTGAGGGTCAAGCTCAGGCTTCGCAACCGACGGGGTTGACCTGCAACCCCATCCGGGGTTTACACCCTGCATGCTCCAAACTCCCACCCCCGTCCTGGTGGACGGATTGACCAAGCGTTTCGGCGAGGTCACCGCCGTCGACGCCATCTCCTTCACCGTGGAGGCCAGCTCCACAACCGCCCTGCTGGGCGGCAACGGCGCCGGAAAGACCACGACGCTGTCGGTCCTTCTCGGGCTCCTTCTGCCGACATCGGGATCGGTACGGGTATTCGGCGAAGACATTGTGAAACATCGGCACCGCGTTCTGCCGAGGATGAATTTCTCCTCACCCTATGTCGATCTGCCGCGGCGGCTGAGCGTGATCGAGAATCTCAGGGTCTACGGGCGTCTGTACGGCGTCGATCGGCTCAAGGAACGCGTTGCCGGCGTTGCCCAAGACCTCGAAATCGTGAGCCTGTTAGACAAGCCGATGGGCACATTGTCCGCCGGCCAGAAAACCCGTGTCGCCCTCGCCAAGGCGCTGCTCAACGAGCCCCAGCTTCTTCTGCTCGACGAACCCACCGCGTCGCTCGACCCGGATACCGGCGACTGGGTCCGGAGCTATCTCGAGACTTTCCGTAAGCGTACGGCGGCAACCATCCTTCTCGCCTCGCACAATATGGCCGAGGTGGAGCGGCTGTGCGACAATGTTCTCATGCTGCGCGCGGGCGTGATCGTCGATCGGGGTTCCCCTTCGGAGCTGATCGCGCGTTTCGGGCGCAGCAATCTCGAGGAGGTCTTCCTGGACATCGCCCGCCAAAGGGGTGCCGGCGGTACGGAAACCGTCCTGCCGGTCGCGCAATGACCCCGCCCAGCAAAATGCACGCGCCGGCCTCTGTCTTCTCCTGGCGGCGGATCTCGGCCATGATCCTCCGCCATCTCTATGTCATGCGGCGGTCCTGGCCGCGGCTGTTGGAGCTGGCGTATTGGCCCTTGTTCCAGATGATCCTCTGGGGCTTCATCACCGTTTTCTTCCTGTCCCACAGCTCCTGGGTCGCGCAGGCCGCCGGTGTGCTGATCACCGCCGTTCTGCTGTGGGACGTGCTGTTCCGGGCCAATCTGGGGCTGTCCATCTCGTTCATCGAAGAGATGTGGTCGCGCAATCTGGGGCAACTGTTCGTCAGCCCGCTCAGACCCTACGAAATGGTGGCTTCCCTGGTCACCATGAGCCTCATCCGAACGCTGATCGGCGTCATCCCGGCAGCCCTGCTGGCCCTCCCCTTCTATGACGTCTGGGTTTTCGGGATGGGGCTGCCCCTTCTCGCCTTCTTCACCAATCTCCTGATCATGGGCTGGTCGGTTGGCCTCCTCGTCTCCGGCCTCCTTCTGCGTTTTGGGCTGGGTGTCGAGAGCCTGTGCTGGCTGGGCATTTTCCTCTTCGCCCCGATCAGCGGCGTCTACTATCCCATCTCCGTCCTGCCGGAATGGCTGCAGCCGGTCTCCTGGTCCTTGCCCTCGGCCTACGTCTTCGAGGGCATGCGGGCGGTCCTGTTCGAGGAGACCTTCCGCACCGATCTCTTCTGGAGCGCAGTCGGCCTCAACCTGCTCTATCTGGGCGCCAGCACGGCCTTCTTCCTGTACATGTTCCGCCTCGCGAGGCAACGCGGCCTGCTCCTCCAACAAGGCGAATAGAAGCGGCCCGCGCAAGCGGGAACAGGGGTGGAACCCGGTTCGCAATAGGGGTTGCGCGTGCCCATATTCGACGCAACGCATGCCATCCGCGGAGAGAGTCCGATGACGGCGATATCCACAACCCAGTCACAGACAATACCTGGAGGCGTCAACCCCCTCTCGATCTGGCTGCTGGAAGAGGGATGGCAAATCGGTGACGGTGCAAAACTCACACGCCGCCTCGCCGACAAACTGCGCGAGCTGGGAATCCCGGTTTCACGCATTCGCCTCACCCTGCGCACGCTGCATCCCCAATTCATCGGTATCAGCTACACTTGGTCGCTCGGCAAGGACGATGTGGAGGTCTTCAGACCGCCCTACAGCATCTTGACGTCCGACACCTTCCTGAAAAGTCCGTACGCCGCCATCTTCGAGGGCGCCGGCGGAATCCGGCGACGTTTGGACGTCCCGAACGCCAGCCTCGATTTCCCCATCCTCGAGGAGCTCCGCGCCGAGGGCGCCACGGACTACGTGGCCATGCCGATCCTCTTTTCCGACGGCAAGATCCACGCCATCACCTTCGCGACGGACCAGCCCGGCGGCTTTTCGACGGCGCAGCTGGGGCAGCTCTACGGCATGCTGCCGGCGCTCGGCCGGGTGATGGAGGTTCTGGCGCTCCGCGACACGGCACGAACCATTCTCGACACCTATCTTGGCCGGCATTCCGGCGAGCGGGTCCTCAACGGCCTAGTCAAACGCGGCGACGGCGAGAACATCCACGCCGTCATCTGGTTTTGCGACCTGCGCAACTCGACGCCTCTAGCCGATTCCATGCCACGCGAGGAGTTTCTCGGAATCCTGAACGAGTTCTTCGAATGCATGGCCGGCGCCGTGCTCGACCATGGCGGCGAAGTCCTGCGCTTCATCGGCGATGCCGTGCTCGCCATCTACCCGATGGAACAGCACGCTGTGGAGGATCCTTCAAAATGCCCCATTCACCAGGCCGCTTGCCGGACGGCCCTCTCCGCGGCACGAGATGCCGTCGGCCGCATGAGGGAGTTGAACGCCCGGCGCCGGGAAAGCGGCCAGGATGCCCTCGGTTTCGGCATCGGCCTGCATCTGGGAGACGTCATGTACGGCAATATCGGCGTGCCGGAGCGGCTGGAATTCTCTGTGATTGGTGCCGCCGCCAACGAGGCCGCGCGGCTCGAAAGCATGACCAAGACCCTTGGCCGCCCGCTTGTCATCTCTTCGGAATTCGCGCGGGTCATCCCCGAAAACTGGGTGTCGCTCGGCCATCACAGCCTGCGTGGCGTGAGCGCCCCGCAGGAAATCTTCACGGTGCCCGACGCCGCCGAGGCGGCCTGAATCCGATCCAAGAGAGGCGTTCGGCTCGCCTTGGAGAAGGATTCCATTTGGTCGGATAGTGCTCTAGTCTCGCCGTATGTCTTAAACGACCTCGGTCGATCCGCGGAATGGAGTTCGGCATGAATCGGATTCGCGTTGTCAATCTGCTCCTGATCACGCTGCTTGTCGCCGCCGGCTGCACCGGCTCGGTACCGCTGGAAAACAAGGCCGCAGATCTCGTCGAGCGGTCGCGCTGGACGGTGGAGACCTTCCGGCAGAAGGACGGGGAGCCCTTTGAAACCTTCCGCCGTATGCTGCCCGAGGCGCAGGGCGCCGCGATTTTCCCCGGCACGGTAAAGGCCGGCTTCGTTCTGGGCGCCGAATACGGCAATGGCGTCCTGATCGCCCGCCGGCCTTCCGGGGACTGGGGCGCGCCGGCCTTCTACACCTTGGGCGGCGGCAGCTTCGGTCTGCAGGCGGGCGGACAGGTTTCCGAGGTTGTTCTGTTGATGCGCTCGCAAGAGGCGGTTCAGGCGGTCGTCAAGCATCAGGGCAAGCTGGGCGCCGATCTCGAACTGACGGTGGTGACACTTGGCGGCGGCATCGAGGGCGCGACGACGACCAATCTGGGCGCCGACATCGTCGTCTTCTCGCAGGCCGCCGGGTTGTTCGCCGGAGGCTCCCTGGAAGGCTCCGTTCTCGCCAAGCGCAACGACTACAACGCCGCGTTCTATGGCGCCGGCGCCACGCCGGAAGCGATCCTGTTCGAGGGACGATTCAACTCCCCGAAAGCGGAAACGCTTCGCGCGGCGCTGGGGAAACCGGGCGGCTGAGATAGAGCCCGGAAGAGTTTTCGGATTGGCTACGTTCCCGCGCTCAGCCCAAGAACCGCGAGCGCCACGAGCCATCCGGCATTGATCAGGCAGGCGACGGCGTAAAGATAGAGCGCGCGCCCGAGGTCCCGTCCGGTGGCCCGTGCCGTTCCCTTGCCGATCCAAACCTCGTCCGTGCCTCCCTCGGCACGACGCCGGGGGCCTGCAAGGGTGAGACCGAGGGCGCCGGCCATGGCCGCGACCGGCCACCCCGCGTTCAATGAACCGTGTCTACCCGCGTCACGCCATGCAACATGCCAGGACTCCATGGGCTTTGCTGTCGGCACGAAAACCGCCGCAAAGGTTATGAACAAGGCGGAAAGGCGCGCGGGAATGAGGTTGAGGATATCGTCCAGCCGCGCGGCGGCCATTCCGAACGCCCGAAAGCGGGGTGTCGAGTGACCGATCGTGTCATCGAGCAGGCGTAGCACGCGATGCACGAGGAGGCCCGGAAACCCGAAGAGCACATACCAGAAGACGGGCGCGACCACATCGGCGGAGAAGGTCCAGGCCGTCCATTCGATCGACGCACGCGGAACGCCGTGCTTATCCATAAGGGCGGGATCGTGGCGGAACAGCGGATCAACGGCCGTTCTCGCAACCTCCAACCGTCCGGCGTTCAGCGCGGCCGCAACGGCTTTCATTTGACGATATCCGCGGCCTTGGCTCAGAAGTGCCCAAAGCAGCACCAGCTCGATGAGCCAGCCGAAATCATGGTTTTGCGTCAGCCAAGCGACGCCCCAGCCGAAAATCCCGGCGGCGACCGTCAACGCCAGAACCAGGATAGCCCCGCGCATGGCCCGGTCCGCCGGGCTGCGGCGGTCGCGGTTCAGTTTTCGCTCGAGAGCGCGGATGAAAGGAACGACGCGGGAGACGACGCCCCACCTGCTGTCGAGAGAGCCGATAACGCCCCCTGAAACCGCCTCCAACGCCAGGGCAAGGACGAGGAGCAGAAGCGGATCGAAGCGGCCCGCGTCATCACTCAAGCCAAACAGAAACATGCCGGGAGTGTGCGGGCCCGGCACCGAGCCGTCAACGGCCGAGCAGAAATGGTCCCCGTATTTGGCAAGAGAATTGTATCAGCCCGCTATTCGGAATCATTTGAGACGAGATTTCTTTTTTATTTTAAAATGTTAACGCATTCTGGCCCGAACCGGCATCTTAAGCCAGCCAGATGACCAATGGTGATCCGGGAACAGGTTTGCCCATCGTTGGCGATCCGCCGTGGACGAAACGGATAGCGAAATCAGCCCTGAGAAGATTCCCTGACCACATTAGGGAATTCCCGAATATTCCAACGGTTTCAATGCCGTTAGTATCCAAAACCAGGGAAACGCGGAACACGGGTGCAACGCCCACTGACCCATTTCCATCCAACCCCACCCCTCCGTGCAGGATGGCCTCCGTGTTTCCCTCTTTATTCAACGCCTCCCTGTTATACTCGCCGGGCAGTCCCACCACTGCCCGGCCTTTCATTTCTGTGTGGGTTCAACAAGCCGCGCCAATGGAAAATGCCCGGAAAGCGGATGCCCGGGTTTCCTAACGCATAGCGCATTACGGCGTATCAGAAGCGCAAGAAAGGCTGAAGAATGCGCCCGGCCAGCCCCGTAAACCTCAGCGGCGCATCGGCGACGATCAGGCAATAGCACTCCTCCTCGCCGCCGGATACCGGCCGGTGGGTGAGTTCGTCATCCGCCGACTGGACGTCTCCACGCCTGAATTGCCCGGTTTCGTCCATATAGGACCCGGCAAGCACAAGCGTATGCTCACTGCCGCCATGACCGTGATGAGGGATCGCCGTGTTGGGCGCGATGCGAAGCAGACTCGTCGCAATCCCTTCGCGTCTCGGAATAATCTGGAATTGCCGAACCCCGGGGCCGAGCTTACGCCACTTCAGGGTATTCAACCGCCCCCCGAGATAGTCCCGTAAGGGCTGGGGAAGCATTCTCGCGCTCTCGTCCTCAATCTTTTCCATCCGCGATCTCGCGGGAGGGCCTTCCCATTCCTCATCCAGCCGGTCCAGCACCACATCCAGCGCGTCCGAAGCCACCGGCGCCGGCGGCAAATCCTCGATTATCGTCCCCCCAAGCACTTCCATTCGCTCAACTTCGGCTCGACAGTGAGGACACAAAGCCAAATGGGTGGCGACAAGAAGGGCCAAGGATTCATCGAGCCGGCCCGCGGCATAGGCCAACAGCAATTCGTCGCTCGCATGATGGTGAGGAGTCATTGCTCATCTCCCATCGCGTTCCGTATTCGTCCCATCGCCAAGCGGATGCGCGACTTGACGGTGCCGAGCGGCAGGTTCAACTCGGCCGCGATCTCGCTATGGGGCTTGTCGTCGAAGAACGACATCTCGATGACATGCGCTTGTTCACGAGGAAGCGAACGGAGCGCCGCGCGAACTCGTTCCCATTGCTCTTCGCGTTCGACCAGGATGTCGGCGCGTGGGTCGCCATCCGGGACCAGCGCCGGATCCTCATGATCGATTTCCGGTCTCTTCTGGCGGCGCAAGGCATCCACCCGAAGGTTTCGCGCGATCGCGAAGATCCAGGTTCCCGCGGCCGCCTTCGTCGCGTCGAACTGTTCGGCCTTTCGCCAAACCAACAGCATCGCTTCCTGCATCAATTCCTCGGCGGATTCATCATCCGTTCCGAGACGCATGAGATAGGACTTAACCCGGGGACCGTAATACTGGAACAGTTCCGCGAACGCCGCTCTGTCGCGGCGGCTGGCGACGGCCTGCATACAGCCGGTCATGGCCTTTCCTTGCCCGGCTTGTGCGGTGCGCTGCGCCGTCTTCACGGCCGCCGCCCCGGTCGATGCCGCGAGAATCTCGCTTCGCCGTAGTTTCCAGACCAGCGAGACCGGAGGAATTGTCCGGCCAGCCAACTCCGTTCCATTCCCAAACATGCACTCCCTTACGAGTCCGCGCCCGGGCCGGATCACGCGGATAGCCAAGATGCCCATCTGCCGAGCGGTGCGGACCGCAACCGCAATTCATCATTTGGGAATTCTCCATAAAATACCAGCGAACAATCGCGGGGGCGATGAAGCAACACGTGACAGGTTGGCAATCCACCAAGCAAAAAAAGCCCCGCCGAAGCGGGGCTGGAGTGCGTTGGGGAAGCAGGGAGTTATTTTTGAGGGGGAAGAATGACGGTGTCGATGACATGGATCACGCCGTTTGACGCCTCCACGTCGACACCAATTACCTTGGCCTTGTCGATCATAACGTCGCCACCTTTGGCGTTGACGTTGACCAACGAACCTTCAACGGTTTTGACGTCGGTCTGCTTGCCGGCGATGTCGGACGACATCACCTTGCCCGGAAGAACGTGGAAGGTGAGGATCGAAACCAGCTTGTCTTTGTTCTCGGGCTTCAGCAGATCATCAACCGTGCCGGCTGGCAGCTTGGCAAAAGCTTCGTCGGTTGGCGCAAAGACCGTAAAGGGCCCCGGACCCTGCAAAGTCTCCGCAAGGCCCGCCGCCTTGACGGCCGCCACCAGGGTCTCGAAGTTCCCCGCCGATACGGCAGTCTCGACGATATCCGCCGCCTTTGCCGCGGTGCCGACGAACAGAGCGGCGGCGATCACGAAGGGTGCGCAGATTTTCTTGGCAATGCTCATCGCGTTCAAACCTTTCCCTCAAGACAGGTTGCTCAAAACGTACCCATCTGCTCCCGCATCACGTGACAGCACACGGTTTGCTGGAGCGGCTTTGCAAGTTGTGCAATCCCTACGCAGCCCCAAGCCCATCGGATCATGCCTCGCGGCAAATTCGTCGTACGAACAGTGGGGTCGGTCGCCACCTCCGCTCGCTGCGCAAGTCGAACTTTTCTTCACTGGGTGCGGTAATCTCGACCAAGCGCGCATATCTGATGGCATCATGCCCTCAAGAGAGGGTTAACCATAAGTTGTATTGTACGGAGAGCGATTTGCCCCCGGATATTGTCGGGCTCCCAGGGACCCGACACCACGCCGCTGAAGCATCGGGCGTATCGAGGGATACGAGGCACTGTGATCCGATCAAGCGGCCGGCGCGTAAATCATCGCGTCTCGTTCACAGCCACTTTTCGTTGATCAAGTCGTTCATTGATGGAATTGTCGACCATGCACCAATCGGTTTCGCATCGATCTCCCACGCTCGATATCGCCGTGATTGGAAGCGGCATCGCCGGTATGTCGGCCGCCTGGCTCCTCAGTCAGAATCATCGTGTCACCGTTTTCGAAAAGAAGGGCAGGATCGGCGGCCATACCAACACGGTCGAAGCTCCCGGGCCCGACGGGCCGATTCCTGTCGATACGGGGTTCATCGTCTACAACGAGATGAATTACCCCAATCTTGTCGCCCTGTTCGATCACTTGAACGTCCCGACGAAGGCCAGCGACATGTCCTTTTCGGCATCCGTGGACGATGGCGATTTCGAATATTCGGGAACCGACCTACGGGGGCTTTTCACTCAGAAAAGAAATCTTTTCCGGCCGCGATTCTGGCGCATGGCTCGGGATATTCGCCGCTTCTATCGCGAGGCGCCGAAGTTGCTCAGCCGCAGCGACGGCCACTCCCTCTCTCTCGGGGATTATCTGGATGCCGGCGACTACTCTCAGTCATTTCTCTATAACCATCTGCTGCCCATGGCGGCGGCCATCTGGTCGGCGTCGGTGGAGGGAATGCGGGCGCATCCGGCAGCATCTTTCATTCGTTTTTTTGACAGCCACGGCTTATTACGCCTCTCCAACCGGCCCAAATGGCGAACGGTGGCGGGCGGCAGCCGTGAATACGTTCGCCGGCTCACCGCGCCGTACGCGGACCGCGTGATTCTCAACGCCGGTGTCACCGCCGTGCGGCGCCGAACCGACCACGTGCTGGTCGAAGACGGCCGTGGCGCGACGCACCGTTTCGACCATGTTTTGATCGCCGCTCACGCGGATCAGGCGTTGGCCATGATTTCCGATCCAAGTCCGGATGAGAGACGTCTGCTCGGCGCGTTCTCCTATCAACGGAATCTTGCTCTTTTGCATACCGACGCCAATTTGATGCCTAAGCGAAGGGGCGTGTGGTCGAGCTGGAACTATCTAAGCCGGCGCGACGGGGAGAACGGCGCCAAGGTGTGCGTCTCCTATTGGATGAACCTGCTGCAGGGCCTGGACCGCCGCGTTCCCCTGTTCGTGACCCTGAACCCCAACAAACCCGTCGAGGAGGGTGCCGTTCTTCGCGAGTTCACCTATGACCACCCTTACTACGATGCCCAGGCCGTGCGGGCCCAACCCGATTTGTGGTGCCTCCAAGGTGTGAGGCGGACATGGTTTTGCGGCAGCTATTTCGGCGCGGGCTTTCACGAGGACGCATTGCAGGCCGGATTGGCCGCGGCCGAGGCCTTGGGTGGAGTACGCCGCCCTTGGCGGGTCGCCGACGAGTCGGGCCGGATCCATCTTAGCAAGCAGAGGCAGGCAGCGTAATGAGAACCCGCGCGTCCTGCCTTTACACCGGAACGGTCGTTCACCACCGGTTGAAGCCGCGGTCCCACCACCTGACCTACCGCGTGTTCTCGCTGCTCCTGGATCTGGATGAGTTGCCAACCCTCGACGGCTCCTTACGGTTTTTTTCGCACAACCGTTTCAACCTGCTGAGCTTTTACGATCGGGACCATGGCCCCGGTGACGGCGCCAGCCTGCGCGACTGGGTCGAGCGCCAGCTGGCACCGGCGGGAATCGACCTCGATGGCGGACCGATCCGCCTTCTGTGCTATCCCCGCGTGCTCGGCTATGTCTTCAACCCGCTGAGCATCTATTTCTGCCACCGGCCCGACGGCCGGCTGAATGCGATCCTCTACCAGGTGAACAATACGTTCGGAGAACGCCACTGCTATCTGATACCGGTCGACCCGGAACAGGACGGGGTACTGCGGCACAAATGCCGGAAGCGGCTCTACGTCTCGCCCTTCATTACCATGGAGGCGATGTACCATTTCCGCATCCGTCCTCCCGGTGAACGGCTGACCGTCGCCATCCGCGAAACCGACGCAGAGGGGCCTCTACTCTATGCGGCGACGAGAGGGCGCCGACGCCCCTTCGCCGATCGGGAACTTCTGGCGGCCTTCCTTCGGTTCCCCCTGATGACTCTAAAGGTGATCGGCGGTATCCATTGGGAGGCTTTCCGCATATGGAGGAAGGGCGTGCCGCTGGTGTCCCGGCCGCCGCCGCCCGATCGCCCCGTGACCATCGTCCCGCAGACATCACTGCGCTCGGCGGAGAGCATGCGATGAAGCTAAAGCGGCGAACCGACGAAATCATCCTGCCGGCTCCGACCCCGCGCGTCTGGTCGAACCTGTGGATCGATGCTTTCCTCAGCCTGGTTCGAAGGGTGTCGATCGGGCGCCTGTCCGTGATCCTGCCCGACGGATCGATTCAAACA
>JANQJG010000217.1 GCA_028281785.1 Rhodospirillales bacterium | reverse complement strand
CAGACATCAGAGGATGAGGGAAGACATTGACATGACTGACCTCATGCTGAGGAGCGAAGCGTCTCGAAGCACGAGGTCAACCATCAATTCGACTCTTTCAGCAGCCTGTTAGAGCACTCTCCTTCAACTGCCCGGGCCGGCACGCCGCATTTGCTGTTTGACGACTTCGCTGCGAATTTGGGCCTGGTGAATGTTGGCAATCGCGTCCTCGATTTCGGGATTGATGCCCACATGCATCGTCTTGGCCCGGTTCAGGTAGTCCATCGCCTGATCGAACTCGCCATTGACCTCGTGGCAGGCGGCTACGTTGAAGAACAGAGGTACCGTCTCTTCCATCTGGACAGTCGCGAGTTTGATCCATTCCGAGCAGGCGACCTTGAACCCCGCTCCCTGGGCTTCGATGGCGTAATCGTAGGCGGCCTTGAAACGGGCTTTCGCTTCCTTCGTCGACAAGCCGTCCGTCTCGCTCATCAGCTCCAGGTCCCGCATGACGACGCAAGGGGCAAACTGGCAGTCGAGCTTGACGAAGGCTCTGGCCATGGCCGTGCCCATCAACTCCACCTCGGGGTCCACATAGGCGATACCATCGCCGCAACCGGAGTCCTTCGCGGCCCCATCGATGTAAACGGAAAAGACGACCTGCCCGGTTTGTACGGAGGCGACCCTAACGATCGCTCCGAACGCGGCGCTCCGCTTCAAACAGGGAATGGTGCGAGTCTCCCACTGAAGGCATTTCCGCTTGTCTCGCAGGACACAGACTTCCTCCGTATCCGTATAATACTCGCTGGGCATGTCCCACTCGGTCACCTGGCCGGAATAGACGGCGAAATCGGGTGCCGAGGACATCCGCCCGGCCACCCGGGGTGAAACCCGCTCTCCCGACCTTGGCTGTATCACCGTGAACCACGGACGGTGGTCCACCCGAATCTGGGTCAGGAAGCTCTCGACCGTGTCGGCGACGATCCCGTACGGGTCTCCGTCGAACTGGGCGACGGAGACGGTTCTCAGATGCATCGCATCGACCGACGCCGCCGGCAACTGCACCGGTACCCGCACCTTTTGCGCGCAGCCGGCTGCGGCCAGGACCGCGATCATGACGATCAACTGCCGAAATGCCCTAACTTGCACGTTTCCCCCTTCCCCTCCTTGCTCGGTCAGACCTCGATGAACAGCGGCCGCCCGCACCATACAGTCCGGGTTTTTCGGAGTATGTCGGTGCACCGTGGGTTTGAATGGGCGGTCATTCTTCTGCACCAAGGAGTTGTTCGGATCGCTGAGGAGTTCCTTGATACTAGCAGAATGGATCTCGAACTAGTGAAGATTTTCCCCGGCCGAAAGCAGCGCTGTGGTGGCCGCGTGCATGGGCGCGGGGGCCGTACGGTCTGTCTACTTGATCGCTTTGCCTCGTGTTTCCATGACGGCGGCGCGCGACGATCGCGTTAGATCAGATCGCGATCAATTGGAAACATGCGGTGTTTCCGATTGATCGCGATCCGCTCTAGAGGTTGGCCCAGGAGATATTTTGGGGCGGCTATTCGGGTTACTTCCGCGACCTGGACGGCCATTTCTGGGAAGTCGCTTGGAATCCCGGTTTTCCCTTGGATGAGGAGGGCGCCGTCAGGGTACCGGACTGATAGGACCGCGTTGAAGCGAATCGCGCGATGCCTCCGCTCGGTTCTGGACCGAGGCACGACCGAGGTCTAGCAAGGGTTGAAATCGGCCTTCGGAGAGAACATATAAAGAACATGGAGGAATGATCCTCCCGTGTAGGCCTCCCTGTTGAGAAGAAGAGCCGTGACGCGCGCAAGGCGCGACACCGAACGGCCGGCTCCGCGGCCCAAACGCCATCGGGCCGCGGCTTTTTGTCCGTCGGTTGAAACCGCGAGAGACTTTCTCACGATCCGCTAAATCAGGTTCGGCAGCAGCGGCCCCTTCTCGCGTGGCCGGCCGACCAATTGCGGCACGGCGCGGTTGAGAAGCAGGACGAGCGGCACCGCCAGGGCCAGGCTGAGAACCGTCGCCGAAGCCCCGGCCGCGAACACGACGGCCCCGGAGCCGCCAAAGTTTTCCATCACCCAGGCCGCGAAGGGCCCGTTCACATGGTGGTAGAAGACGCCGTTGAGGCAGAAGAGCGACAGCGCGTTCCGGCCCATGAACGTCATCCAGTCCGCCGACGGCGACAGGCGCGCCAGCAGCAGGATCATCACGGACCCGACCAGCGCCGTCAGCGGAAACCACAGGAGATGCCCGTGCCCGCTGGCGACGATGATCACCGCCTGGATCAGGTAGAACGGACCTTGATTGAGATCGTAGGTCCCATAGACGACCGCCAGCGCGACCAAAGCGGCCGCCGCCATGACCACCCGGTTGGGGGCCACGACCAGGAACTCGCGCCGGCGCAGCAATACGCCGGTCAGATAAAAGGCGTAGACGACCGGCGCCTCGTTGAAGAACCAGTAATTGGTCATGGACGTGGCGGGGTCGAAGAACTGAACCTGCCGGTTCAACGCATAGCCGGCCAGGAAGAACACCACCGCGGCCAGAACGACCCGCATCTCGGAGCTGCGCAGGAACCGGTAGACGACGTAATGCAGGACCTCGACCGTGATCAGGCACATCAGGAACCAGGTCGGGATGTTGAAGACGGGCAATACCGTCAGCGTCGTCTTCAAGGCCGACAGATACTGTTCGGCGTTCTCCAGCGGGATGGGCGGGAAGTCCCGCGCGACGAACAGGCTGAGAAGCACGAGCAGAAGATTGAAGAAAACCAGCGGAAGGAAACGCGAAGCCAGGCGGGATTTGACGAATTCCCCGACCCGCATGTCCTGCACGCTTTCTTTCGCGATGAAACCGGCCAGCAGAAAGAAGAGCGGCATGTGGAAGCTGTAGACGAACTTGTAGTGAAGGGCGGCCGCCGGGCTGCCCAGATACATCATGCGTTCGACCAGATGCCCGTAATACACCAATGCGATTCCGTAGAACCGCGCGACGTCGATCATGGGAATGCGCGAGCTTCCCCCGCCCTCGATCATCGTCATCGTCTGCTTCCACTCGAACGAAAAACGTTGAGCGACACCACTCTTATTACGCGCAGGGACAAATAAAATATACAAGGGTGATCTGGTTGGAAACGCCGGTTGCATCGCGCCGCACCCCGTCGTCTAATACGGTGTGACGAGAGGCATGAGGGTCTGACCATGCTGATGCCGGAACCGGATGCGGAGGTCCTTGCGCGGCGCGACGAGATCGTGGCCCGGCTGCGCGAGATCGTGCCCGGCGAGGGCGTGATCGTCGACGAGGACGAGCTCCGCGTCTATGAAAGCGACGGGCTCACCGCCTATCGCCAGCTCCCCTTCATCGTCGTCCTGCCGGAGACGACGGCGCAGATCTCGGCGATCCTCAAGACCTGTCACGAAATCGGGGTCAAGGTCGTGCCGCGCGGCGCCGGCACCTCGCTCTCAGGCGGGGCGCTGCCGCTCGCCGACGGAATCACGCTCGGGCTCGGCAAGTTCAACCGGATCCTCGACATCGACTGGGACAACCGCTGCGCCGTCGTCCAGCCGGGCGTCACCAACCTCGCCATCACCCAGGCCGTCGAGCATCGCGGCTTCTACTATGCCCCCGACCCGTCGAGCCAGATCGCCTGCACCATCGGCGGCAACGTGGCCGAGAACTCGGGCGGCGTGCACTGCCTGAAATACGGGCTCACCGCCAACAACCTCCTCGGCATCGAGATGGTGCTGATGGATGGCGAAATCGTGCGCTTCGGCGGAAAGCAGATGGACAGCGAGGCCTATGACCTGCTCGGCCTCGCCACGGGCTCGGAGGGGCTGCTCGGCGTCATCACCGAGGTCACGGTGCGCATCCTGCGCAAGCCCGAGGTCGCGCGGGCGATGATGATCGGCTTCCCCAGCAACGAGGCGGCCGGGGACTGTGTCGCCGCGGTCATCGCCGCCGGCATCATTCCCGGCGGCATGGAGATGATGGACCGGCTGGCGACCAAGGCGGCCGAGGACTTCGTCCAGGCCGGCTACCCCCTCGATGTCGACGCCATCCTCATCGTCGAGCTCGACGGGCCGGAGGCCGAGGTCGCCCATCTCATCGCCCGGGTCGACAGGATCGCCCGGGACTGCGGCGCCGTCTCCGTTGCGGTCAGCCGGGACGAGGAGGAGCGCATCCGCTTCTGGGCCGGGCGCAAGGCGGCCTTCCCGGCGGTCGGTCGCATCTCGCCCGATTATTACTGCATGGACGGCACGATCCCGCGCCACCGCCTGGCCGAGGTGCTGAGCTGCATCCGCCAGATGACGGCCCGCTATAATCTCGACGTCGCCAACGTCTTCCATGCCGGCGACGGCAATCTCCACCCCCTCGTCCTCTACGACGCCAACGTCCCCGGCGAGCTTGAGCGGGCCGAGGAGTTCGGGGCCGAGATTCTTCGTCTGTGCGTCGAGGTCGGCGGCGTGCTCACCGGCGAGCACGGGGTCGGGGTCGAGAAGCGCGACCTGATGGGGACCATGTTCACCGAGGACGACCTCAACCAGCAGCAGCGAGTCAAATGCGCCTTCGACGGCAAAAGCCTGCTCAACCCGGGCAAGGTCTTCCCCACCCTGCACAGTTGCGCCGAGCTCGGCCGCGTGCATGTCCGCCAGGGTGAAATCAGGTTCCCGGATATTCCACGTTTCTGAGGCACGCCGGGCCTGCGGCTAACTATCCGAGTGAGTTATGCTGGTTTTTCGTGCACGTCGCTGTATAAGCGGTGGGAGGTGGGCAAGAGCATGTCTCGTTCATATAGATTCATTCTGACAGAGCGTTTTCGGGCCGTGGCCAGGAGGGCGCCGCAGAGCGTATCGGGGACTACGGTCAAGGCGCC
>JANQJG010000128.1 GCA_028281785.1 Rhodospirillales bacterium | reverse complement strand
GCGAACCCGGCCCCCACCAGCGAGGCCAGGGTGAGCGCGCCATAGGTGGTGGCATAGCTGCCGATCACGCCGTAGAGGACCGTGAACAGCGCGGGGCCGAACATCACGCCGCCGAAGGTCAGCACCAGGGAGGCGCCGGTCGTCGGGCCGATCTGCCCCCTCGGGCTCAGGCGAGCCAGCTCGGCCATGAAAACGCCGTTCCAGCCGATCGAGGCCATGCCGAAGACAACGAACAGGCCTTGCAAGGCGATCAGCGGCCAATGGGGACCGACGGCGGTCGACAGCGCGGCGGCCGCCGCCGCCAGCAGCCCGAGACCGATCAGGATGGCGGCGCCGTCCCGCACCCGGTCCGCGAGCCATCCCCAGAGCAGCCGGCCGCCGACGCTGGCCACCTGAACGATGGACAGCAGCAGCCCGGCCTCGATCAGGGACATGCCCACATCCTCGACCAGCAGGGTCACGAGAAAGCTGATCAGGCAAAGCTGCGTGATCGTGAAGAAGAACGAGGTGGCGGCCACCCAGCGAACTGGGGGCAGCCGCCACACCAGTCTCAGGCCTCCGACGGGGTTGCCGCGCAGGGGCGTGCCCGGCTCGCGGTCGCTGTCCCAGGCGTTACGCGCCGGCTGCATCGATGCCGCCAGGACAAGCAGGCTCAGGCCGACCACCATCGGGACGGCCCGCCAGCCGAAGGCGCCGGCCAGGGGCGGGGCCATCAGCCCGGCGATCGCGCCGCCCAGCGGCACGCCCGTCTGCTTGATCGAGAAGATCAGGTTGCGGTCGCGGGCGGTGGCCACCCGCGAAAGAAGATGCGAGGCCGACGGGTTGGTCATCGCTCACCTGCGCGCGTACTGGGTGTCGCCGAACAGCATTTCCTTGGTCTTCTCGTCCATCGGCCCGGCCGAGCGTTTCTCGGCGAGAAGCTGGAGGCCGCGCTCCACGGCCGGGCGCGCGTTGACCGCGTCGAACCATCGCTTCACGTGGGGGAAATCCTCCAGTTTTTGGCCCTGGCGCTCATGGGAGCGGAGCCAGGGAAATGTGGCGATGTCGGCGATCGAATAGTCCCCGGCGAGATATTCGACCTCGGCCAGGCGGCGGTCCAGCACCCCATAAACGCGCCCGGCCTCCCGCGTGTAGCGGTTGACGGCGTAGGGAATGGGTTCGGGCGCATAGTGGCGGAAATGGTGGGTCTGGCCGAGCATCGGCCCGACCCCGCCCATCTGGAACATCAGCCATTCGACGACGCGGTAGCGCCCGCTCGCCTCCGAGGGCATGAACTGGCCCGTCTTCTCCGCCAGATACATCAGGATCGCGCCGGATTCGAACAGCGCGTAGTCCCGGCCGTCGGGGCCGTCATGGTCGACGATGGCCGGCATCTTGTTGTTGGGGCTGAGTTTCAGGAACTCGGGCGTGAACTGGTCGCCCTTCCCGATATCGACCGGGATCACGTGATAGGGCAGACCGACCTCCTCGAGCATGATGGAGATCTTGTAGCCGTTGGGTGTCGGCCAAACGTACAGATCGATCATGTTCTCAACATCTCCCTAGAAGGCGGGGGGCTCACGGTCCCTTATCACCCGCGGTCCCCCCTTTGCAATCGGGCGGCTCGTCACTTTATGGGGAGCCGAACGTCAATCCTGCGGCACTTTTTCGCAAAAAGGCCTGCCTAAAAGGTGGCACTCCGCAGGTTACACGCTCCGGGGCGCGGTGTGGGAGTATTCATCTAATTTCATGAGAATTTTAGATAAATAAATATTAATTTCAAATTGAATAATTGTTTCTAATGATCGCAAATAATAGATTTGTATTGCACCTCACAATTTGGAAGAATTGACCTTGGAAATATTCCATTAACCCTGTGCGCAGAAGGGCGACTCAGGGTTTTGTCTGAGAGAAGATCGACGGTGACCCCATGATGACCCCAGCCCGTATATTCCTGTCGGCTGCCCTCGCCATGTTGTTGGTCGGCTGCTCTGGCCGCCCGGTTCCGGTCGGACACCAGCCCACGACGCAACAGACCATGCGCACCGCCGCGCATTGGGAGGCGCTGGCCGCCGACACCGCCGAGCGGATCAACCAGCTCCGTGCGAGCGTCGCGGCCGAAATGGAACGCGAAGCGCTTGAGAAGGGGCTGAAGTTCGAGCCGCCGCCGGTTCTGATCGCCGACGACGCGGCATTCTATGTCGAACCGCCTGATCCCATCATGCCTTTCGCCCGGGCTTTTCATCAGATGCTGATGACGGAACTGATCGAAAAAGGCATGACCCTGCGCCTGCAGCGTCCGGGAGCCTACACGGTTCACTATGAAGTCCAGCCCGTGTACCACACGCCGGGCGTTCCCAACTATGCGCCGGGGACCATTACCGGCCTCGGTCTCGGTGCCGGCGCGATCTACGGCTTGGCGCAGAATTCCGCTCCGGCGGCAGCCATTGTCGGTGGCGTGATCACGGACGTGTTCGCCTCCAGCTTCAGCGAAGCGCTGCGCTCGGGCCAGTACTCGGAAGTGTTGGTCACCGTTTCCCTGGTTCGCGGCGAGATGGTGCTGCTGCGGCAGGCGCGGAACTACTACGTGGATACGGACGAGCTATTCCAGTACGCCGCCACGGTACCGTCGGCGCCGCTCGCCTCGCGTCGGTCCGGCGTCAGCGTGACCCCGGCGTCGTTCCGCGAATTCCGTGTTGTTGCCGAGTAGAGGAGGGCGACATGAAAGCGATCGCACTGACTGCCGCCGTCCTTATCTTGGCCGCCTGCGCCGAGACCCCCTCGCGCGCGGTGACCGAACCCGCCGCCACCAACATGATTTTCTCGAGCTACTCGGCGGCGGACCGCCTCGTCCAGGATCCCCGCGGCGGCCTCGACCACGAAAAGCCGGTCCTGGTGGCAAGCCTGGTCGACGTCAACCATCTCGAGCGGTCCTCCGGGCTCGGTCGCATGATCGCCGAGCAGATGGCGGCTCGACTGGCCACCACCGGCTACACCGTGGTCGAGCTCAAGCTCCGCGATGCGTTTCTCATTCAGGAGGGGCGCGGCGAGTTCATTCTGTCCCGCGACGTTCAGGCCATCAGCCAGTCGCAGGGGGCGCAGGCCGTGGTTGCCGGGACCTACGCGGTGGGAGCGAAGACCGTGTACGTCAACGTGCGCCTGATCCGCGCCGTCGATAGCCAGGTCATCGCGGCCTATGACTACGTGATCCCGATCAACGAGGACGTTCTTACGCTTCTCGGAATCCGCTACCGCGGCGTCGGCTAGCGGTGTCCCCGCGCGAGCCCGGTCCGGCTGACCTGCCGCTGTCGGACCGGGCTCGCCCCCTACTCTTAGTCTTTCAAGAGCCGTCGGTCTTGGATAGCCGCGCCCAGGCGCGGTCCAACTGATTCGACAGTTCGTCGTATTCCTGAACAGCGGGGAAATCGGGAAACTCCCGGATGACGTTGTCGGGGGCGCGAAACAGGATGCCGGCATCCGCCGCCGCCAGCATCGTCGTGTCGTTGTAGGAATCTCCAGCGGCCAGAACCGTGAAGTTCAGCCGCCGGAAGGCCTGGACCGCCTCGCGCTTTTGATCCGGCATGCGCAGCCGGTATCCGACCACGCGTCCCCTGTCATCGACCTCGAGGCGATGGCAGAACAGCGTCGGCCAGCCGAGCTGCTGCATGAGCGGCCGCGCGAACTCGTAGAAGGTGTCGGAGAGAATTACGACCTGGGCCCGTTCGCGCAACCGGTCCAGGAAGGCGCGGGCACCGTCGAGCGGACCCATCGAGGCGATCACTTTTTGAATGTCCGGGAGTCTGAGGTCGTGCTCGGCGAGAATGGACAGGCGTTGCCGCATCAACTCGTCATAGTCGGGAACGTCGCGCGTGGTCGCCCGAAGGGCCTCGATCCCGGTGCGTTCGGCGACGTTGATCCAGACCTCGGGCACCAACACGCCCTCAAGGTCGAGGCAGATGATATGCACGGCGTTGCCTCCCAGGTTTCATGCTTTGGCGGCCGTATAGCAGTTGCGCCGGTCGCGGCAAACAGGAATTCTCAGGTGGCGATCGCCGGTGCCAGCGCTCTAAACACCTCATCGAACATCTCCGGCGTGAGGCGGCCCGTGTTCGTGTTGTAGCGGGAACAGTGATAGCTGTCGGCCAGGGCGAGCCCCTGCGGCAGGTGGTGGATCGCGCCGTGCCGGAAGGGATAGGCGGCCTTGCGCAGGTTGAGGCAGGACAGAACCGTTCCATGCGCAACCACGCCGAGGGCGAGCACCGCGCGCAGCTTTGGGAGGGCCGCGATCTCCTCGGCGAGAAAAGGGCGGCAGGCGGCGATTTCAGCGCCTGTCGGCTTGTTTTGCGGAGGCACGCATTTGACCGCGTTGGTCACGCGGCAGCCGACCAGCCGCAGCCCGTCGTCCGGCCGGGCGTCATACCGTCCGCGCGCGAGGCCGTGGCGCAGCAGCGTGGCATAGAGCAGGTCTCCGGCATAATCGCCGGTGAACGGCCGTCCCGTGCGGTTGGCCCCGCGCAGGCCTGGTGCAAGGCCGACGATCAGAAGCCGCGTGTCGGATTTCGCCCCGGAGGGCTCGAAGGGCGCCACCGGCGCGTTGTGCCAGTCCGGGTGCTCCCTTCGGTTGCTTTGGCGGAACGCCACGAGCCGCGGGCAGTGAGGGCAGTCCAGATCGGGGAGGGTTGGGATCGCCGCGGCCAATTGGGCCCTACATCGTCGGCTCAGGCCGTTTCCACGTCATATGCTTCTGGTGTTTCCGGGTCGGAGAACGACCCGTTCTCCGCGCGCTCCTCGCGATGGTTGGCGATCCGCTCGATGCGCGGCTGCAGCTCCTGCAATTCGAGGAAGAAGTCGGCCTGCCGACGCAGTTCATCGGCGACCATTGGCGGCTGCGAACGGACCGTGCTGACCACCGTCACCCGAACGCCCTTCCGCTGCACCGCGTCCACCAGGCGCCGAAAATCGCCATCGCCCGAAAACAGCACGGCATGGTCCAGGTGCTCGGCCATTTCCATGACGTCCACGGCGAGTTCGATGTCCATATTGCCCTTGATCTTCCGACGCCCCGTATTGGCGTCCGTGAATTCCTTGGTGGGCTTGGTGACCATCGTGTAGCCGTTGTAGTCGAGCCAATCCACGAGAGGGCGGATAGGAGAGTAGTCCTGATCTTCGAGAAGGGCCGTGTAGTAGAACGCCCGGATCAAAGTGGCTTCGGTGGCAAACAACTCGAGCAGGCGCCGGTAATCGATGTCGAAGCCCAAGGCTCGGGCGGCGGCATATAAATTGGACCCGTCAATAAACAAACCCAGGCGCTCATGCGGGTAAAAGTTAAGCCTGAGACTCATTACCAATCAATCACTCACTAAAACCATGGCGCTGGTACAAACCAAGCGACACGGAAAATCGATCCAAGAACCAACACGCCGATAACTCTTACGGATGCTATACGTAAGGCCGCACCATGATCCCCGCAAGGAGGAAACCATGATTCTCGTGGGCGTGGGCGCAAATCTCGTGGCCCCCGGCCACAACTCCGTCGTCGATGCCTGCGAGGCGGCGATCATGACCCTGGAAACCGCCGGAATCGTTGTCGTCCAGCGGTCGCGATGGTATCGCTCCGCGCCGGTGCCGCCCTCCGCACAACCATGGTTCGTGAACGGCGTGATCGAGGTTCGAGTTTCCGGTCTTGAGCCGGAGGATCTCCTCACTCGGCTTCATCGGATTGAAGACGCGTTCGGACGCCGTCGGGAGGGGCGGAACGCGGCTCGGACCCTGGATCTCGACCTCTTGGACGTCGACGGGCATGTCACCCGGCCCGGCGATCCGGTCATTCTCCCCCATCCCCGCCTGCATGAGAGGGCCTTCGTGCTTTTACCCTTGGCCGAGCTGGCGCCCGGCTGGCGGCATCCCGTCAGCCATACCGGCATTGACGAACTGATTCGGAGCCTGCCCAAGAACCAACGGGCGGTGCCTTTTTCGGCGTAGGGGAAGAGGCCCTAGTCTGGGCGTCGCCGCAGTGGCCTTGTCAGACTGAGGCTTCGCGAATATATAATGCGCTCCAACGACTTACCCGCTGCGGCGTTTTAGTGAGGCACGAATGGCTCGAGTTACCGTCGAAGACTGCATCCTAAAGGTTCCCAACCGCTTCGAATTGGTCATGGTCGCGGCGCAGAGAGCGCGAGACATTACCGCCGGCGCACCGTTGACGGTTGACCGTGACAATGACAAGGATCCGGTCGTCGCTCTTCGCGAGATTGCCGACGAAACGATTTCCACCGACGACGTCACGGGAACGCTGATCAAGGGCCTCCAGAAGCATGTGGAGTCGGATGAGCCGGAGGAGGACGAAATGGATCTCCTCGCCATCCAGCAGCAGCTTGGGCTGGAGGTATCCGGTTCGACCCCGGCCACTGCGCCGGAAGAGGGAACGGCCGAGAATGCCGAGGCGCAGGACTCGGGCGAGGACGATGCTTCTGGCGGGTCCGGTGGTGATGCCGCGGGCAGCTATGAGGACATCGACGAGTCCGCCCTGGAAGCCGAACTTGGCGGCAAGGACGACGGCGGCACGGGCGACGAGCAGCTTTAGCCCTCCGGGGGCGCCGTCCGCGGCCTCGCGCGGGGGCCTCTCTAGGTTTTGGCGGACGGGCCGACCGTGCCTCCCTGCTAAGGGCCTCCGGTCACGGGGGTGGCATGTGATCGAATGATCCGGCAATTCGAGCTTGTCGAGCGGGTCCAGGCTTACGACCCCACCGCGGACGAAGACATTCTCAATCGCGCCTATGTGTTTGCCATGAAGGCGCATGGGTCGCAGAAGCGGGCGTCGGGCGACCCTTACTTTTCGCATCCCCTCGAAGTCGCGGGCATTCTGACCGATTACCGGTTGGACGGCGCATCCATCGTCACCGCGCTGCTCCATGACACGCTTGAGGACACCCCGGCGACTCGTGACGATATACGCGCGCAATTCGGGGAAGAGGTCTCTCGCCTTGTCGACGGCGTGACCAAGCTCACGCGCATCGAACTCCAATCGGATCAGGCCAAGCAGGCAGAGAACTTCCGCAAGCTGGTTCTCGCCATGTCGAGGGACATCCGGGTCCTTCTCGTCAAGCTGGCCGACCGGCTGCACAACATGCGTACCCTCCATCCCATCTCAGACCCCGAGAAGCGCCAGCGCATCGCCCTGGAAACCATGGAGATCTATGCGCCGCTCGCCGAGCGGATCGGGATGGAGAACCTCAAGAGCGAGCTTGAGGATCTCGCCTTCGCCGAGCTCAATCCCGATGCCCGCAACTCCATCCTCGCGCGCCTGGAGTTTCTGCGGCGTCAGAGCGGCAACGCGGTTCCGCGCATCGTCGGCCAGCTGCGGGAGGTGCTGACGGCCTCGGGCATAAAGGCCGATATCTCGGGCCGGGAAAAGAAGCCCTATTCCATCTGGCGGAAAATGCACCGCAAGAGCGTCGGGTTCGAGCAGCTGTCGGACATCGTGGCGTTCCGGGTGCTCGTCGACTCGGTCGAGGAGGTCTATCGTGCGCTCGGCGTCATCCACAGCGCCTATCCGGTGGTTCCGGGGCGCTTCAAGGACTATGTCAGCACCCCCAAGCCAAACGGCTATCGGTCGTTGCACACCGGGGTTTTCGGCCCGAAGGGCGAGCGGATCGAGATTCAGATCCGAACCGCGGAGATGCACGACGTCGCCGAACGCGGCGTTGCCGCGCACTGGGACTACAAACAGGGCGTCGGCAGCACCGAAGGGCCGGAGTATCGTTGGTTGCGGGAACTGCTCGAGATCCTCGAGCAGGCCTCGGGTCCTGAGGAGTTCCTGGAGCATACCAAGCTGGAGATGTTCCAGGACCAGGTCTTTTGCTTCACGCCTCGCGGCGACCTGATTGCGCTTCCGAGCGGCGCCACGCCCATCGACTTCGCCTACGCCGTCCATTCCGAGGTCGGGGACACCTGCGTGGGGTCCAAGATCAACGGCCGTATCCGACCCCTCAAGGTGGAGCTGCGGAACGGCGACCAGGTCGAGATTCTGACGTCCAAGGCCCAGACACCGTCGCCGGAGTGGGAGCGCTTCGTCGTAACGGGTCGGGCCAGGGCGCGCATCCGCCGCTTCCTTCGGGCCAAGGAGCGCGAGCAGTATCTGCAGCTTGGCCGTGCGATACTGCAGAAGGCGTTCAAGGAGGAGGGGTACGAGTTTACCGAAAAGGCCGTCGAGGGAGTCCTGAAGGCCTTCAAGGCCTCGAATGTGGACGACATCTACGCGAGCGTCGGGGCGGGTAACCATACCGGCCGTGAAGTCTTGGAGACGGTTTTCCCCGGAGTCCGCAAGCGTCGGCTTGGTCAGGAAAAGGTCGTCTCGATTTCGCGTGCCCGGACCCGGCACTCCGATAGGGGCAAGGACAGCGAGTTCGGGGTTCCGATCGTCGGTCTGATACCGGGTATGGCCGTGCATTTCGCGGGGTGCTGCCATCCGCTTCCCGGCGACCGCATCGTCGGCATCATCACCACCGGACGCGGCGTGACGATCCATACCATCGACTGCAGCTCCCTCGAGGCCGTCGCCGACGAGCCTGAGCGCTGGATCGACGTATCCTGGAGCGTGAGCGGCGTCTCCGCCGACATTCATGTGGGACGGGTCAGCCTCATGCTGCTCAACGAGCCGGGGAGCCTCGGCACGATTTCCAACATCATCGCCAAGAACGAAGGCAATATCAGCAACCTGAAGATCGTCAACCGGTCCCCGGACTTCTTCGAGATCCTGATCGATATCGAAGTCCGCGACGTCAAGCATTTGACCAACGTCATCGCCGCGCTCAGGGCTTCGCCCGTCATCAACGAGATCGAGCGCGCGCGGGGTTGAGCCCCGTCCACCCCATCAGAATAAGTTCATAAGGGCGAGAAATGCTCTATATTCGGCCCATGTTTCTGCGTCGGCGAAAGATCAGCTGGATCGAGCGCGCCCGCGAATACATCTGGCCCCGGGCCGGTTGGCTTCGCGCGGGCAACTATCTCATATTGCGCATGGCCCGCCTCCCCGGGACGCCGTTCTACGCGGCCGCGGGGTTTGCCTGCGGCGCGGCCGTCTCCTTTACACCGTTCGTCGGTATGCATGTGGTGATCGCCTGTATCTTGGCCTGGGCGGTCAGGGCGAGCCCCGTCGCTGCCGCGTTGGGAACGCTGGTGGGCAATCCCTGGACTTTTCCTTTCATCTGGATCTGGATTTATCAGATCGGAAAGTGGCTGCTCGGAGTGCCGCCGACGGCGCATGCGAGTGAGCTCGACTTCACGGTCGTGTTTTCCACTATCCTCGAGGCCCTGTTGCGTTTCGATTTCGTCGAGCTGTTCCAAACCGCCTGGCCGATCTATTGGCCAATGATCGTCGGCGGTGTCCCGATGGCGATCATTACCGGTTTCGCGTCCTATTTTCTGGTGCGGCCGATCGTCGTCATCTATCAGAACCGTCGTCTGCGACGACGCGAACGCAGGAGGCAATCACGCCATGCCCCGGCCCCTTCGACTGGGCGTTAACATCGACCACGTGGCCACGATCCGCAACGCGCGAGGCGGCCGCTTTCCCGACCCCGTGCGGGCGGCGCTCCTGGCCGTCGAGGCCGGGGCTGATGGCATCACGGCTCATCTACGCGAAGATCGGCGTCATATATCGGACGCCGACATCGAAACCTTGCGCGAGCAAGTGACCGCGCCGCTGAACCTTGAAATGGCGGCCACCGAGGAAATGCTGCGGATCGCCCTCCGTCACAAGCCCCACGCGGCCTGCATCGTGCCGGAGAAGCGCGAGGAGCGGACCACTGAGGGCGGTCTCGACGCCGCTTCGGGGCATAATCACCTGAAGCCGTTCGTGAGCGCGCTGCGGGAGGCGGGAATCCGCGTCTCCCTCTTCGTCGAGCCGGACCGGAAGCAGCTCGATGCGGCGGTGACGCTGGGTGCTCCCGTCGTGGAGCTTCATACCGGCGCCTATTGCGAGGCGGAGGGCGAGGGGCGGGAACGGGAGCTGGCGCGCCTGACCGACGCCGCGGCCCATGCCGAGGCCGTGGGGCTGGAGTGCCATGCCGGTCACGGTCTGTCCTACGATACGGTGGCGCCGATTGCCGAGATTCCGACGATTGTTGAGCTCAACATCGGACATTTCTTGGTCGGAGAGGCCATCTTTGTCGGACTTGCCGACAGCATTCGCGGCATGCGGGAGCGCATGGACCGGGCTCGCGGGCTCGCATGATCATCGGCGTCGGTACGGACCTCTGCGACATCCGGCGGATCGAGCGGGTGCTGGCGCGCCATGGGGACCGTTTTATTCAACGCGTCTATGCCGAGGTGGAGCGGTCCAAGGCGGCGAGACGCCCAAATCCGGCGGCCGTCTTCGCCCAATGCTTCGCGGCAAAGGAGGCCTGCACGAAAGCGCTCGGAACCGGGCTGCGGCAGGGTGTCTTCTTCCGCGATATCGTCGTCGGCAACCTGCCGAGCGGTCAGCCCGTGCTCGCGCTCAGGGGCGGTGCGGAACGGCGTCTGAGCAACTTGACCCCGCCGGGAATGCGGGCCCGCATCGATGTCTCGCTCACGGATGAATATCCTCTCGCCCATGCGATCGTCGTCATCTCCGGATGGCCCGAAGAAGCATGAGACGCCGGTTGAAGTGCCCTAATCCGCTTGACAGGGCCGCGCTCGGCTGGCTTGATCGGGCGTCCCTGCGGACTCCTTCCTAGAATTCTTCTATGAAAATCAGATCACTAACCTAGAGTTTTAATGAGTCACGAGAGGCCTTGAAGCGTGAAGGAACTGGTCAAGACGCTGATATATGCGATCCTGATTGCCGTCGGCATTCGAACATTCGCTTTCGAGCCGTTCACCATTCCTTCGGGGTCCATGAGGCCGACGCTTCTGGTCGGCGACTATCTGTTCGTTTCCAAATATTCTTATGGATATAGCCGCTACTCCCTGCCGCTCGGGCTGCCGCTCATTCCCGGCCGCATGCTCTTCACCGAGCCGGAACGCGGCGACGTCGCGGTGTTCAAGCTGCCGGAAGACACGCGCACCGACTTCATCAAGCGCATCATCGGCCTGCCGGGCGACAAGATCCAGGTGACGAAGGGGATTCTCCATGTCAATGGCGAGCCGGTTGAGCTTGAGCAGCTCACCGACTACGTCCAACGGGAAGGCAATGGCAGCGTCCGGCGCATTCCTCGCTACGTCGAAACCCTGCCCAACGGCCGCCGCCATATGATTCTGGAGAGGGACAACGACAACGGAATCGCCGACGAGACGCCGGTCTTCACGGTCCCGGCGGGACACTACTTCGCCATGGGGGACAATCGGGACAGCTCCCGTGACAGCCGGTTTCCCGGTGTCGGCTTCGTGCCGCGGGAAAACTTGGTCGGACGGGCCGAGTTGGTCTTTTTCTCGATCGATGGCAGTATCCTGGCGTTTTGGGATTGGCCCAACTCCATCCGTCTCGATCGCCTGTTCAGCAAAATCGAGTAAGCGATGAGTCCTGCGTCCAAGGCGCTGGAAGATCGGCTTGGCTATCACTTTGAGCAACCGGGCCTTCTCTCGCTCGCGCTGACCCATTCCAGCACGGCTCAAGGACCGGATGGACCCCGTAACTCGAACGAAAGGCTGGAGTTTCTCGGCGATCGGGTTTTCGGCCTTGTCGTCGCCCAGTTGCTCTTCGAGACCTTCCCGGACGAGGAGGAGGGCGCGTTGGCCCGGCGGCATGCGATGCTGGTGCGGCGGGAAGCCCTAGCCGAAGTGGCTGAGTCGGTCGGGCTGGCGGATCACATCGTGTTGTCGCGCGGCGAGGAGGATGCCGGCGGCCGGCACAATCCGAGCCTGCTTGCCGATGCCTGCGAGGCGGTTATTGCCGCGCTCTACCTGGAAGGGGGGCTTGGGGTCGCCAGTCGTTTCATACGGGAGCACTGGACGCCCCTGATGTACGCCGATCCGACTCCGCCCAAGGATCCCAAGACGGCGCTCCAGGAGTGGGCGCAGGGGCGGGGCCTGCCCTTGCCGCGCTATCGCGAGATCGGCCGTGAGGGACCGGACCACGCACCTCTTTTCGAGGTGGAGGTCAGTCTCCAGGGGATCGATCCGGCGGTCGGCTCGGGACCGTCCAAGCGTTCGGCCGAGCGGGCCGCGGCTGCGGTTCTGTTGAGCCGGGCCGAGGACGGAGACGTCGGCGGGCATGTCGGCTGAGACCTCGTCCCATTGCGGTTTCGTGGCCGTCCTCGGCGCGCCCAATGTCGGTAAATCGACTCTGATCAATCAGATCGTCGGGGCGAAGGTTTCGATCGTCTCGCCAAAGGTACAGACGACGCGCACGCGTATCCTCGGCATCGCCGTGACCGGCCCGGCGCAGATTATTTTCATCGACACGCCGGGGATCTTCACCCCGCGCCGCCGTCTCGACCGGGCCATGGTGGCGGCGGCTTGGGGCGGTGCTGCGGATGCCGATGCCATTCTTCTGCTGGTGGACGCCGCGCGGGGCATCGACGCGGACACGCGGGGCATTCTCAAGCGGCTGAAAGGCGACGGCCGAAAAGCCGTACTCGCCCTCAACAAGATCGATCTGGTCAAGAAGGACAATCTGCTGTCGCTTGCCGCCGCTCTAGATGACGAGGGATTGTTCGACCGGATCTTCATGATCTCGGCATTGTCCGGCGATGGGGTCAGCGATCTGGTGGGGGATCTCGCCGGACGCATGCCCGAGGGCCCTTGGCATTTTCCGGAGGATCAGATCTCCGACATGCCTTTGCGCCTGATGGCGGCCGAGATCACGCGGGAGAAGCTCTACCTTCAGCTGCGCCAGGAGCTGCCCTATGCCGCGACCGTCGAGACCGAGGAATGGGCGGATCGGGACGACGGCAGCGTGCGCATCGGCCAGGTGGTCTTCGTCGAGCGGGCCAGCCAGAAGGCGATCATTCTCGGCAAGCGTGGTACGCGGATCAAGGCGTTGGGGGAGTCGGCCCGCCGCGAGCTCGAGGAGATTCTCGAACGCCGCGTCCATCTCTTCCTCTTCGTCAAGGTGCGCGGGGCCTGGGGCGAGGATCCCGAGCGTTACCGCGATTGGGGCCTCGATTTCAACGCCTGAGACGGCTCGTGGCCCTCGCGCTTCGACCGGCTCAATGCCGGAAGAACTTCCGTGTGCCGCGGGCGCTCACGGCCGTGCCGATGCGGTCGAGGGCGAGGACATAGGCCGCGGTTCGCATGTCGACCGCCATCTCTTGCTTGATCTTCCAGATTTCGACGGCCTGCGGCTCGATGAACCGCCGCAGGCGCTCGTCCACCTCCTGCTCCGGCCAATAGTAGCCGGCCCGGTTCTGGGCCCACTCGAAATAGGACACCGTCACCCCGCCGGCATTGGCCAGGATATCGGGAATGACCACGACACCGCGCTGGGAGAGGATTTTGTCGCCGAGCGGCGTGGTCGGCCCGTTGGCGAGCTCGAGCACCGCTTTCGCCTTGATTTTGGCGGCGTTCCGGTCGGTGATCTGGTTCTCCAGGGCGCCGGGAATCAGAACCTCGCAGTCCTGTTCGAGCAGCGCCTCGTTGGACAACTCCCGGGCCTTGCCGAAGGTTGGCGCGCCGGCGACCCGGCCGGAGGTCGATTTGTGGGCCAGCACCGCGTTCGGGTCCATCCCGTCCGGGTCGAAGATCGCCGATTTGGAGTCCGACACCCCGACGATCTTATATCCGTCGTCGAACAGCGGTAGCGCGCAATGAATGGAGGCGTTGCCGAATCCCTGGACGATCACGCGGCTGATCTCGGGTGTGAGGCCGAGCATTGGCTCGAGCTGGCGCAGGACATAGTAACCCCCTCGGCCAGTGGCCGACTCGCGTCCCAGCGATCCGCCGAGCACGATCGGCTTTCCGGTGATCACGGCCGGGCACGGATGGCCGACGATGGTCGAGTATTCATGGGCCATCCAACCCATGATCATGGCGTTGGTATAGACGTCCGGGGCGGGGATGTCGCGGTCGGGACCGAGGACCCCGGCGAATGCGCGCACATAGGCGCGGCTGAGGCGCTCGAGCTCGATATGGGAGAGCCGGCGGGGATCGACCGCGACGCCGCCCTTGGCGCCGCCGAAGGGCAGGTTGACGACAGCCGACTTGAAGGTCATCCAGAAGGCAAGGGCGACGACCTCGTCCATGTTGACCCGGGGGTGGTAGCGAATGCCGCCCTTGGTCGGGCCGCGGGTATCGTCATACCGGCAGCGCCAGGCGCGAAACGAGCGGAGCGACCCGTCGTCCATCCGCACGTTCAGGCTGGCCATCGTCGTCTCCTGGGGGTGGCTCAGCTTGACCAGAACGTCAGGGTCGACGGAGATGTGCTTGGCGGCCTCTTTCAGTCGCTTGCGGGCCTTCGAAAACAATGTGGACGACATGACAACACTCCCAGGCTGCAAGGTGTGGCTTGCGGCGTACGTACTTGTGGGGGAAAGAAAAAACGGGTGCGGAATGGTCGGCTCCGACCATGGCGGCCGAAGGGAATGGCTCCGCCTCAATGTCTGGAGGCGCGCTCACGATCCTCTCCGTTTTCCGACGAATACATTAAAGCGCGATTTGAACTTAAATCCAAGGATTTTCCTATAAAATATTGATATAAAATCATTTTAACTGAGAATTGAAATCAATATTTGGATAGGTTTCGCCACATCCGATTGCACCGTCTGCTGGATTGGATTTCCTCGCGCCCCCTGATCTTGCGGGAAGAGCCGTCGGCCCGTTTGGCATAGAATGACCCCATGGAGTGGACGGACCAAGGAATCGTTCTGGCGGCCCGCAAGCATGGCGAGGGCGCGGCCGTCGTCGCGCTGATGACGCGGGAGCATGGCCGCCATGCGGGGCTCGTCCGGGGCGGGGCGGGGCCGCGGGTGCGTGGGGTGCTCCAGCCGGGGAACCGGGTCGAGGCGACGTGGCGGGCGCGGCTGGCCGAGCATCTCGGAAGTCTGAGCTGCGAGTTGATGAACCCTGCGGCCGCCTCGCTGCTTGGCGACCGCCTGCGCCTGGCCGCTCTCAGCGCCGCCTGTGCCATCACCGAGTCGGCACTCCCGGAGCGCGAGCCCCATCCCGCCGTCTTCGAGGGGTTGAACGTCTTGATCGGGGCGCTGGAGGGTGGGAACGAGGGGGCCTGGGCGACCGTCTATGTAAAATGGGAGCTCGGCCTGCTGCGGGAGCTGGGCTTCGGCCTGGACCTGGAACGCTGCGCGGCGACGGGTCGGAACGATCAGCTCGCCTATGTCTCGCCGCGAACGGGACGGGCCGTTTCGTTGGCCGCGGGCGAGCCCTACCGCAACCGGCTTCTCCCCCTGCCGCCCTTTCTTCTGGCGGAGGGAGGCATCGGCGACCGGCGCCAGATCGTCGACGGTCTTCGGCTGACCGGGCATTTCCTGGAGGGTCATGTCTACGGCCATCGCGGACGGCGTCTGCCGGCGGCGCGGTTGCGCTTGGCCGAGCGTCTGGCCTCGGGCCTCGGGACCTGAGAGCCGGACCTTCCCAGCAGATTGAGAATTTGATGAATCAAGGCACCAGATGTAGTATCCCGTCCGTCCAAGCCTGTCTCGAGGACGATCATGACCCAGCCGTCTCCCGCCGGAGAGATCCAGGACAAGCCGCTCGCCGAAGCTCTCGGGGAGCGCTATCTCTCCTATGCCCTGTCCACCATCATCTCGCGCTCGCTACCGGACGTGCGCGACGGTCTGAAGCCAGTCCACCGCCGCCTTCTGTTCGCCATGCGACAGTTGCGTCTCGACCCCAGCTCCGGCTTCAAGAAATGCGCCCGCGTCGTCGGCGACGTCATCGGCAAGTTCCACCCCCATGGCGAGACCGCCGTCTATGACGCCATGGTGCGCCTGGCCCAGGATTTCGCGGTCCGCTACCCGCTGGTGGACGGGCAGGGGAATTTCGGCAATATCGACGGCGATAACGCCGCCGCCATGCGCTACACCGAGGCGCGGCTGACCGAGGTGGCGCTGGCCCTGCTGGAGGGGATCGACGAGGACGCCGTCGATTTCCGCGACACCTATGACGGCGAGGAGGAGGAGCCGGTCGTCCTTCCCGCGCGCTTCCCCAATCTTCTCGCCAACGGCGCCTCCGGCATCGCCGTCGGCATGGCGACCAACATCCCGCCCCACAACGCGGGCGAGCTTTGCGACGCCCTGATCCATCTCAACAAAACGCCCAACGCCACGATCGAGAAGCTGGTGTCCTTTGTCCCGGGGCCGGATTTCCCGACCGGCGGCGTGCTCGTCGAGCCGCGCGACTCCGTCATCGAGGCCTATCGCACCGGCCGCGGCAGTTTTCGCCTCCGGGCCCGCTGGGAGGTGGAGTCGCTGGGCCGGGGAACCTACCAGATCGTCGTCACCGAGATGCCCTATCAGGTTCCCAAATCGCGGCTCATCGAGCGGATCGCGGAACTGTTGGGCGCGCGCAAGCTGCCCCTGCTCGCCGATATCCGCGATGAATCGACGGAGGAGGTCCGCCTCGTCCTCGAACCCAAGAGCCGTACGGTCGAGCCCGAGCTCTTGATGGAGCAGCTTTTCCGCCAGACCGATCTCGAGGTCCGGTTCGGGCTCAACATGAACGTGCTGGATGCCCAGAACACCCCCGGGGTCATGAGCCTGCGCGATGTGCTCTCCGCTTTCCTCGCGCATCGCATGGTGGTGCTGGAGCGGCGCAGCCGCCATCGCCTGGCCAAGATCGACCGGCGGCTGGAGATTCTCGGCGGGCTGCTCGTGGCCTACCTCAACCTCGATGAGGTGATCCGCATCATCCGCGAGGAGGACGAGCCCAAATCCGTGCTCATGGCGACCTTCGACCTCACGGATCTTCAGGCCGAGGCCATCCTCAACATGCGGCTCCGTCATCTCCGCCGGCTGGAGGAGGAGGGGATCAGGCGGGAAAACGACGAGCTGACGGCTGAACGCGCCGACCTGCAAGACCTTCTGGCGGACGAGGAACGCCGCCGCCGGGTCATCGGCGGCGAGCTCGCCGAGACGCGCCGGCAGTTCGGCCCGGCCACCGAGCTCGGACGGCGCCGGACCGAGATCGGCGACGCGCCGACGGCCGTCGTCGTGCCCCTGGAGGCGATGATCGAGCGTGAGCCCATCACCGTGCTCTGCTCGGAGAAGGGATGGATCAGGGCCGTGAAGGGCCATCTCGCGGAGCTTGGCGACGTCCGCTACAAGGAGGGCGACCGCGGCCGTTTCGTCCTCCACGCGCAAACCACCGACAAGCTGCTCGTCTTCGCCACCAATGGCCGCTTCTACACCCTTGGGTGCGACAAGCTGCCGGGCGGCCGGGGGCATGGCGAGCCGCTCAGGCTGATGATCGACCTCGCCAACGGGCACGATCTCGTCAACCTGCTCGTGCATACCGGCGGGCGAAAGCTGCTCGTCGCCTCGGAAGGCGGGCGCGGCTTTCTGGTCGAGGAGGACGAGGTCATCGCCCAGACACGCGCCGGCAAGCAGGTCCTGAATCTGGGGAAGGGAGAGGAGGCGGCGCTCTGCCACCCGGTGGGTGAAGGCGCCGACCATGTGGCCGTGTTGGGGCGCAACCGAAAGCTCCTCGTCTTTCCCATCGAGGAAATCCCGACGATGACGCGGGGCCGGGGCGTAATCCTCCAACGCTATCGCGACGGCGGTCTGGCTGACCTCAAGACCTTCGTTCTGGCCGACGGGTTGAGCTGGCAGGCGGGCTCACGCACCCGCACGGAGACCAATCTCACGTCCTGGCTCGGTCGGCGGGCCCAGGCCGGGCGCCTCCCCCCGGGCGGTTTTCCACGCGCCAACCGATTTACATGAGCGCCAGAGGCTGGTAGGGAATCCTGGCCCGGCCGGTTTCCCGGCGGGCAGCACTGAACAAGACATGCTCTAGATCGCGAGGGAGACCGACATGCGTGGACGCGCCACGACCCACCCCACATTGATCTCCGCCCTGTGGCCCACTGGCCGGCAGGCCGAGGCATTGCGTTGGATCTTGCTGGTTGTCGGCGGCAGCCTCCTGATGACGGCGTCTGCCAAGATCCAGGTGCCGTTCTGGCCGGTGCCGATGACCATGCAACCCTTCGCCGCCCTGGTCATCGGCGCCGCGTTCGGGCCGCGGCTGGGCTTCGCCGCCGTGGCGTTCTATCTCCTGCAAGGCGCGGTCGGTCTGCCGGTCTTCGCCGGAGGCCCGGAGAAGGGCATCGGCCTTGCCTATCTGGCCGGGCCGACGGGCGGGTATCTCATCGGTTTCCCGCTCGCGGCCTGGGTGGTCGGCATGCTTGCCCGGCGTGGCTGGGACCGCACATTCGGACGGGCGGTCGTCGCGTTTCTGATCGGCGACGCCGTGATCTTTCTTTGCGGCATGACGTGGCTGGGCATGCTGATCGGCGCCGACAAGGTGCTTGCGGCGGGGCTCCTGCCATTCCTGCCCGGCGAGGTCCTGAAGATCACGCTCGCCGCGGTCCTGCTGCCGGCGGCCTGGCGGCTCATCCGGGCCCGCCGCGACTGAAACCAGGGAGGGAGTGTTGAGGGTCCTCGCCAACAACACCGCCATCAACTGCGTCCTCGAGGGGCCGGAGGACGCGCCGGTCGTCACCCTCAGCCATTCCCTCGCGGTCACCCAGGAGATGTGGCGGCCTCAGATCGCCGCCCTGCGCGAGCGATACCGCGTCCTGCTGTTCGACACCCGCGGCCATGGGGGCAGCGAGGCCCCGGTCGGCGCCTATACCCTGGAGGCCCTGGCGGAGGATACCGTGGCGCTCCTGGCCGCGCTGGGCATTCGCCGCACCCATTTCGTCGGACTCTCGATGGGCGGGATGATCGGGCAGGCCCTGGCGCTCAACCGCCCGGACGTTCTCGACCGCCTTGTCCTTGCCGATACCATGAGCCGGGTCCCGGCCGAGACCCAGACCATGTGGCAGTGGCGCATCGACACGGCCCGGGCCGAGGGCATGGCCGCGCTCGTCGACCACACGGTCGAGCGCTGGTTCACGCCGGCCTGTTACGCGGCGGGGTCGGACAGTATCGACCAGGTCCGGCTGATGGTGCGGGCGACCGCGCCGACCGGCTATATCGGCTGCTGCGAGGCGATCCGCGCGCTCGACTTCACCGACCGGCTGGGCGAGATCCGGATTCCGACGCTGGTGGTGGTCGGCGAGCAGGACCCGGGCACGCCGGTGGCGGCGGCCGAGGTCATCCACAAGGGCATTCCGGGCTCGGCCCTCGAGGTAATCGAGGGCGCCTCGCATCTCTCCAATATCGAGCAGGCGCACGCCTTCAACCGGGCCGTCCTCGGCTTCCTCGACGCGGCCTGACGCTATTCGCTCCCCTCGGTCCGGTACTTATTCCGGCGGGCATTTGACGAGATACACTTGGCGCACGGCCCTCGTGCTTCGACTAAGCTCAGCATGAGGGCCTCATCCTGAGCAGCCGCCGCAGGCGGCATGTCGAAGGATGGGCCCGAGCCACTTCAAGCGCTCACAAAAACAGTGCCTCAGCCGAACAGCACGCTGGGCAGCCAGGTCGCGAGCTGCGGGAAAAGCGCAAGGACGACCAGGCAGGCGAGCTGGATGATCACGAAGGGAACAGCCCCGCGATAGATCTGCGTCGTGGCGACCTCCTTGGGGGCGACGCCGCGCAGATAGAACAGCGAGAACCCGAAGGGCGGCGTCAGGAACGAGGTCTGCAGGTTCACCGCCATCATGATGCCCAGCCAGACCGGGCTCACATCCATCTGCAGCAGCACTGGCGCGACGATCGGCACGACGACGAAAATGATCTCGATGAAATCGAGGAAGAAGCCGAGCAAGAACATCACGACCATGACCACCAGCACGGCCGCGAACACGCCGCCGGGCAGCCCGCTCAGCAGGTCGTGAACCATGTCGTCGCCGCCGAACCCCCGGAACACCAGGGAGAAGAGCTGTGCGCCGATGACGATCACGAACACCATGGAGGTGATGCGCGCCGTCGACCGCACGACATCGGTGAGCACGCCGACCCCAAACACGCGGATCAGCGCGACAACCGTCCCCCAGGCCACGCCGACGCACAGGATCGCCGCCACCGCCACGCCGATCAGATCGTCGGTGGGGATGTCGTCGCGGGTGATCCGGAGGTCGAGCATCGAGGTCAGAACCAGAACCCCGATCAAGCTCAAGACGGCGATGAGGATCGCCGGGCTGTTTGTCTCGCCCAGCCGATGTCCCGCCAGCAGTAGCGCGCCGATGGCGCCCACGGCGGCGGCTTCGGTCGGCGTTGCCACGCCGGCCAGGATCGATCCGAGGACGGCCACGACCAGCGCGATCGGCGGCACCAGCGCGACGAGCACACGGGAGAGCAGCGCCGTTGAGCTGTCGATGCCCAAGCTGTCGCGCGGTATCGGGGGCGAGGATTTCGGGATCAGCCAAGCGACGGTGATCTGATAAAGAATGTACATGCCGACCAATGCCAGGCCGGGGAGCAGCGCGCCGGCGAAGAGGTCGGCGACCGATACCGATTCCGGCGCGAAGATACCTTGTTCGAGCTGCGCCGCCTGATAGGAGGCGGAGATGACGTCGCCTAGCAGAACCAGGACGATGGAGGGCGGGATGATCTGGCCCAGGGTGCCGGCCGCGCAGATCGAGCCGCAGGCGAGCTTGGGATCGTAGCCCCGGCGCAACATGGTCGGCAGGGCGAGCAGCCCCATGGTCACGACGGTGGCGCCGACGATCCCGGTCGAGGCGGCCATCAGCGCGCCGACGATCGAGACCGAGATCCCGAGCCCGCCGCGCAGCGGGCCGAACAGGGCGCCCATCGTGTCGAGCAGGTCCTGCGCCACCTTGGACCTCTCCAGCATCACCCCCATGAACACGAAAAGGGGAACGGCGATCAGCACCTCGTTGGTCATGATCCCGAACACGCGTTGGGGATAGGCGCCCAGGAAGGATGGGTCGAAGGCGCCCAACGCGGCGCCGATGCCGGCGAACAGCAGGGCCGAGCCGGCCAGCGTGAAGGCCACGGGAAAGCCCGTCAGCAGGAAGCCGCAGGCCGCGACGAACATCAGGACCGCGAGAATTTCGGGAAGACCGGTCACCTCGCCTCCCTCTCGCTCGACTCGCCCTCGGGCCATTTCAGCCCGAGAAGGACGAAGCCGGCCCGGATCGCGTTCGACACCCCCTGGATCGCGACCAGTGCGGCGAAGGCGAGAATCAGGGTCTTGAGCAGGAAAACGGCCGGGATTCCACTCGTTTCCCGCGAACCCTCGAGCACCGACCAGGCGGTGGCCACATAGGGCCAGGCGACCCACCAGGTGAGAAGACATACGGGAAGCAGGAACACGATCACGCCCCACAGATCGACCAGGGCCTTCCGTCGGGGCGAGGCCTCCCGATAGAGGATGTCGATCCGCACATGGCCATGGTGAAGCAGGGTGTAGCCGGCCGTCATCATGAACAGCATCGCATGCATATAGACGACCGATTCCTGCATCAGGATCGAACCGACGCCGAAGACATAGCGCATCAGCACCACGGTGACCTGGACCAGGACCATGGGCAGGATGATCCAGGAGGTGGCGCGGCCGACGAATTCGCTGAGGCCGTCTATCTTACGCGCCAAGGCGGCAAGCGCGTTCACGGAAAGGTCTCTCTGGCTGATCGGCTCCATGGAAGAAGCGCCGCAATATGGCCCATCGCCCCCGACCTGTATAGGCCGAATCACGCGGGCCTTGCGCGGCGCGCGACGTGCTCGTTGGCCGGGGATGGCCGGCGGCCGGCCTCTCCCCGGTCACATCGCGCTCAACTAGTACTTAAAGGGCAGCAACCGCGCTTGCAGGAACTCCTGCTCGCCATAACGCGACCACCGCAAGGCGTTCTTGCGGAAGCCGATATAGCTCTCATAGACGCGACGCGTGATGTCGTCGCTCGCCGCCGCTTCCGCCAGCACCTTGCCGGCGGCCTCGCCGAGGGCTTGGAGAATGTCCTTCGAGAACTGGCGCAGCTGCACGCCATGCTCGTTGATCAAGCTGTCCAAGGCCTGTGAGTTGCGAGCGTTGAACTCGGCGAAAACGAGGTCGTTCTCTGCCTCGGTCGCCGCCCGTATGACTTCCTGCTGGGTCTCGGTCAGGCTGTTCCAGACGTCCAGGTTGACGGAGAAATCGAGCATCGAGCCGGGCTCGTGAATGCCTGGGTAATAGTAGTACTTGACGACCTTGTAGAAGCCGAAGGAGAGGTCGCTGTAGGGGCTGACCCATTCCGTGCCGTCGATGGCGCCCGATTGCAGGGCGGGCAGGATCTCGGCCGGCGGCAAGTTGGTGACGGCGACGCCGACCTGCCGGAAAACCTCGCCGCCCAGGCCCGGAGCCCGGAATTTGAGCCCTTTGAAGTCGTCCAGGCTCTGGATCTCCTTGGCGAACCAGCCCCCCATCTGCACCCCGGTGTTGCCGACGAGGAACGGCTTCATGTTGAACCCGGCCGAAAGCTCGTCCCACAGCTCCTGGCCGCCGCCAAAGCGGACCCAGGCCGTGGCCTCGCTGGCCGTCAGGCCGTAGGGAACGGTGGTGAAGAAGTTGAAGGCCTGGGACTTGCCTTGGAAGTAGTAGGAGGCCGAATGGTACATGTCGGCGGTGCCGCCGGACACGGCGTCGAAGACCTCGAAGGGCGGCACCAGCTCGCCGCCGCCATACACCTTGACCGTCAGCTGGCCGTCGCTGAACTGCTCGATGCGCCGGGCCAGCCGCTGCGCGCCCACGCCCAGCGCGGGCAGATTCTTCGGCCAGGTCATGACCATCTTCAGCTCGCGCTTGGACTGCGCGATGGCGGGTTTGGCCAGGGCGGTGGCCGCCACCGCGGCCCCCGTCGCGCCGCCGGCGGATTTCAGAAACTCTCGTCTTTTCATGTTCTCTCGTCTCCCTGTTGGGTCCTGGCGCGTGGCCGAGACCGTCATTGGCGTATTTGAAACGCAAGGGAGTACCCTTTCGCCGCCGGCGATTCAAGGAATGCGGGTGTGGGGCTGCGGTCTGGCGTTAACTCCAGCTGACCGATCCTAGCCGGAAGCCGCGCCGCGAAGCCTTATACCATCGAGCTTTTGAAGGGACTCGGGCCTCTCCTTCGACAGGCTCATCCTTCGACGTTGCTCAGGATGAGGCCCTCATGCTGAGCAACGTCGAAGCACGAGGGCCGACGACCCGGTATGGCACTTCAAACGCTCGGTGGTATTATTCTTCGGGCTCGAACAGCCGCCATCCCTCGGCCGTGTGCACCTCGAAGGGGCGGAACTGTGCCTTGTAGGACATCTTGGTGCAGTCGGCGATCCAGAACCCGAGATAGACGTAAGGCCTTCCAATGGCGCGCGCGCGTTCGATAAGCCACAGGATCACATGGGTGCCGAGGCTCCGCCGGTCCGATGTCGGCTCGAAAAAGCTGTACACCGCGGACAGGCCGTCCCCCAACCGGTCCACCAAACAGGCGGCCACGAGCGCCCCGCCAGGCTCGCGGAACTCCGCCAGTTCCGTATCGACGGGCGTGTCCTCGACAAGCGCCTGGTAGTCGCCATAGTCCATCCTCGCCATATCGCCGGCGGTATGCCTGACTCCTTGGTAGCGGGCGAACAAGGCGTACTGCTCCGGTGAAGCGACCGGCGGCAAGACCTGGGTCCAGAGGTCGCTATTGGCGCGCCAGATCCGTCGTTGGGTTCGCGACGGTTCAAAGGCGTCGCACACGACCCGCGCCGGCCGGCAGGCGTCGCAGTCGGGACAGGCGGGGATATAGGCGATGTCGTGGCTCCGGCGAAAGCCGGCGACGGACAACATGTCGTGAAAGCCGATCACGTCGCGGCCCGCGAGCTCCGTGACCACGCGCCGTTCCACCCTCCCCGCCAGATAGGGGCAGGGCATAAGGGAGGTCGCAAAGAAAAACCGTGTTCCGAGGCGAATATCGTGTTTCATGGCACCATGTGATCAGACTCTCACAAGTGGCGCCATCGCCGCAAGCTGTCAGAGGGATCTTGGCGGTTTCTAATGAGATTTCTTCTCAAACAGGCTCTCAGTGGGCCGCGGCGGTCTCCAAAGCCCCGGTGCCGCGTAGCAGAATGATCGAAATCCGCCGGTTGCGGGCGTTTTTCGGATCGTCGGGCATCAGCGGGTCCTCCGCGGCCTTGCCGACGACCCTCGCGATTCGGTCTTCGGACACACCGGCGTCCATCAGCACGCGGCGGCTGGCGTTGGCGCGGTCGGCCGACAGTTCCCAGTTGCCATAGCCGGTTCTGTTGCTGAACGGAACGGCGTCCGTATGTCCGGCGATCGCCACCTTTTGCGGCATCGTCTCGACCACCTTGGCGACCAGGGCGAGCATGTGCTGTGTATGCTCATACATATCGGCGGATCCGCTGGGGAACATGGCCAGGCCCTCCTGATCGACGATCTGTACCCGCAGGCCTTCGGGCGTATTGTCGATCAACAGGCTTTCCGCGAGCGGGGCGAGTTCGGGCAGGGATTGGATCGCCTGGCGCAGCGCGTCTTCCGCCTCGTGGAACTGTTCTTGCTCTCGCTCTCGCTCCCTGGCCGATACGCCGGCGTCCTCGGTCGGTTCGGGGCTGTCGCTCCCATCCTCATCGGCGCGTCCCCGGCTGGCCCTGGGGGCGGGGAGGTCGATGATGACACTGGGCTGGGCGGGGTTGCCCAGGGGCCCGCTGTCGGCCACGCTCTGTCCCCCGAGGACATCGCCCGCACCGCTGGTCGAGTCGGAAACGCTGATCGGCGCGAAATAGTTGGATATGCCTTCGAGCTGCTCCTGCGTCGCCGAGTTGAGCAGCCAGAGCAGCAGGAAAAACGCCATCATGGCGGTCACGAAGTCGGCATAGGCGACCTTCCAGGCGCCGCCATGATGGCCATGGCCGCCCTTCTTGACCTTCTTGATGATCGGAGTTTTGGACTCGTTGGCCATGGTCTTCGGCGGAGCTCAGCCGGTGGCCGGCAGGTTCTGGACCATTTCCTCGACCTCGGCGAAGGTCGGGCGGACCTCGGAGTGGAGGGTCTTGCGGCAGAACTCCACCGAGACCTGCGGTGCGTAACCCTGAACATGGGCGATGATACCCGTCTTGATACATTGCAGATACTTGGCTTCGAGGTCGAAGGTCTGCTCCAGGGAACGGCCGATCGGGGAAACGACACCATAGGATGCAAGCACGCCACTGAACGTTCCGACCAGCGCGCCGCCGATCAGGTAGCCCAGAACTTCCGGCGGTTCGGTGATCGAGCCCATGGTTATGATGACGCCGAGCACGGCGGCGACGATGCCCAGCGCCGGTAGCGCGTCGCCGAGATTCTGGACGGCGCCGGAAATCGCATGCTGCTCGTTATGGTGCACCTCCAGCTCCTCGTCCATGACCGCTTCCAGCTCATAGGAGTTGTTGGCGCCGATTGTCAGGAGCCGGAGGTAGTCGCACAGGAATGCGACGGCGTGATGGTCCTTCGCGAATTCGGGAAAGGACTGAAAGAGCTGGCTCTCCTCCGGATGCTCGATATGCGACTCGAGGGCGAGGTCGCCTTTCGTCTTGGCAAGTCGGAAGACCGCGTAGAGAACGCCCAGCAGTTCCATATAGCTCGTCTTGGAGTATTTCGATCCCTTGAGGAGGGGACCGAATGAACGGGCCGTGCCGATTAGAACGGCCTTCGGATTTCCGATGATGAATGCGCCGATCCCGCATCCGAAAATGATGAGGAATTCGAAGGGCATCCAGAGGACCAGGAGATTCCCGCCGCTACCCAGGTACCCGACGATCATGCTGCCGGCCACCATGAGAATACCGATAACGAAGAGCATGCGAGGACTCCGAGAGGGCGCCAATCAACCTGGGTTCGCGCCATGACGACCGCGAACAAATATCGATACAAACGGTCCCATGCTAACCTTGAGATATCCTTAACGAGGCCGCCTCGTCGGCCCCCCGGCCCCGCTTCCACAGGGCCTTGGCGGCAATTCGCGGTTGATTCCAGATGGCGCAATGAGTAGTTGAAGCGCGATGTCAGAACACAAAACCGTGAGTGTCACCGTTCAGCCCGCCGACTTCCGCCAAACCCTGTCCCGTTTCGCCTCGGGCGTGACGGTGGTGACGGCGCGGACGGCCGGCGGACGTCCCGTCGGCGTGACGGCCAGCGCTTTCACATCGGTCTCGCTGCACCCGCCGTTGGTGCTGGTCTGCCTCGGAAAAGCCACGGTGGACCTTCCCGCCTTCGCCGAGGGCGATCATTTCGCCGTTAACATCCTCGACGAGAGGCAGAAGGACCTGTCGGCGGCGTTCGCAAGACGCGGGGGCGACAAGTTCGCGGAGGTCGCCCACGAAACCTGGAAAACCGGGTGCCCCATCCTCGCGGGCTGCATCGCCAATCTCGAATGCGCCCGGACCGAGGTCCATGACGGCGGCGATCACGTCATCATCCTGGGCCGGGTCGAAGGTCTGTGCTGTGTCGAGGGCGCGCGTCCGCTCCTCCACTTCCGCGGCGGCTACCACCGACTAGGGGGTGCCGCTTAGAGCATACCTCACAACAGCCTGATTGAGCGCTGCCGGAGTTAACGAAGACCTTGGGGGGCGACGCGTGTCACAACTCGGACGGCAGATCCGGCGGTGTGCGGGCCCCGAGGCTTCGGTGTATCTCGGTCATTGTGCGGACCATCTCCCGCGCCACCGCCAGCTCGCACTTCTCGATCACCGGGATGAACGACGAACAGTTGAAGACGAACGCAACCTCGCCGTCCCGGTTAAAAATGGGCAGGGCAATAACCATCAGGCCCTCCGTGAACTCACCGATACTGCGTGCATAACCGCGCTCGCGCGTGGCCTTGATCTCCGTCCGGATCTGGTCCGCATCGACAAGTGTGCGCTCAGTATAACAGACAGGTTGCCAGCCCTCGAACCATCGCTCGATCCGCTCCTGCGATTGCCAGGCGAGATAGGCCCGCATTTGTGCGCAGGCATTGCGGGAGAATCGGTGCCCAATGGGGAACGACACCTCCATAACGTCGGGGATGTTGAATTTGTCCACGACGACGAAGGTGTCGTCGGCCAGCGGCTGAGACAGGACGCATGGCATGCGTGCACGCTCCGCCAGCTGACCGAGCGCACGCCGGATGTCGATCATCATCGAAGAATGATGCAGAAGAGAGGAGGTATCACGCAATATTCCCGACCGTAGACGATATGCCTTTGTAGTATCGTCGAAATGAAGCCAGTCGAAATACACGAGCGTCTTCAGTAGTGAGAAGCAATGGCTCTTGGAGATGCCGAGATTTGCCGACAGTTCTGCCAGCGTTGCCGGCTTGGGGCAGGTGTTGTTCAGGTAACTGATAATCGCGATGCAGTTTACCAGCGCCGGAACGGCACCCGCGGGAGGCTCTGTCCCGACATCCGCATCGTAGCGTGCCCGAAGCAGCCAACGGGTGCCGTCATGCGTCAACTCGGCGCGTGACGACGCCCGCCGTGTACCCGACTTCCGCGACGCGCGATCCGCCTTCCCCTTCCCGCGTCTTGTCTTGCCCCGGCTGCTGCCGCTCTCATGTTCATCGCGCGTAGTCATTTGCTCAATAATCCATTGCCGACCGGGTATTGAACTCCGAGCTGCGGCGCATCGCGATGCGCCGGGGACAGTACCCATCGGGGCGGATGTACGCAAATCACAAAATAAGGATCCGGGGCAATCTCCTTGAGATAACGGTGTTTAAGCCTGAAGGGTTTCCTGGACGCCCTCGACGCTAAAACCTTCGCCCGCGCCGTACACGACTGTTGGCACATCGAAGACCGCTACAGCCCCAAGGTTCGATGCAGACTTGCCAACCTCGATCACCAATACGTCGAAACCCTCCTCCGACAAAGACACCCGTTAACCCAAAAAACGATTGGGCTGAAAAAATCTGTCTATTGACAAAAGTTTTTTTTTCAACATATGGTTTGGCCGTTCTTCAAAAGAAACATCGTTCTCTATACAGAACAAAGGCCATGTTGACTACGTTTCGCATGCGCTCGGAGAGAGGTGGGGAAGCCTTTGTGTCATGCCTAAAGGGCAGTTGCGCTCGTTGGCCTTGCCATCGTCCGTCCGGGCTTTCTGAAGCGGCGACAGCGGCGGACAGGGGGTGACCATGGGGTTTGATCTGGTGATTGCGCATGACACGCTCGTAGCCGCCCCTGGACAGTTTCACGCCGACACGGAAGCCAGAGGCGACAGGGGCGTCGCGATCGGGGGCAACCTGCGTGACGCGGCACGGGTATTGAGCGCCGCAGGCTGCTGCGTCCTGCGCCAAGTGAATCACATCGATCGCCATACGAGAGTGGCCTACGGTCGGCCGCTCCAGAAATCAGATCAGAATCAAAAAGAGAGGAAAGGTAGAAGCTTATGACGCATATGAAGCGTGCTATCGGCGAAAAACCGCCTGTTCCGCTGACAATGGCCATCGAGACCGAGAAGTTTGTCTTTGTTTCCGGCCAGGTGCCGACCGATGCTGAAGGCGTCACGCCTGAAGGTATTGAAGCTCAGACGCGGCTCGTCATGGAGAAGATCAAGGTGCTCCTCGAAGAGGCGGGGAGTTCGCTCGATAACGTCGTCAAGACAACCGTCTTCATCGCCGACACCTCCGATTTCAAGGCGATGAACGAGGTCTACGGAAGCTATTTCCTCGGAGACCCGCCCGCCCGATCCTGTATCCGCTGCGATCTGGTGGTCGACGCGAAGGTCGAGATCGAGGCCACGGCCCTGAAGTGAGCGTCGACGGCGTGACGTTTCATGGGCGCGTGGAATGTCATGGGCGCGTGGAATGCCTCGAAAATCAAAATGTAGTGGGAGGTAAAAAACAAAATATGTACGAGGTGGTTCAAGAGTTTTATCTTTCGAAAGGGTTTGGCGGACGTGTCGGGTTCGGGGAAAATCCGGCAATAGTTGTCATCGATATGGCCAAGTCCTGGCTGGACGAGACCTCTCCCCTTGGTTCGGAAAATCTCGACCCGGTGATGGACAAGATTCTCAGGATCTTGTCTTCGGCGCGCGCCAGACATGTGCCCGTTTTCTTCACCACGATGGCGTTCGATCCCGACGGCGCCGAGATGGCCGGACCGGTCGGCAGGAAGCTTCAGCATAGCTCCCTGCAGGGTGCTTTGGAGCGCGGGTCGGATCTCGTGGTACTCGACGATCGGCTCAAGCGCAGGCCGAACGAGCCACTGATCGAGAAGCAGCGTGCCTCGGCGTTCTGGGGCACGCCGTTTCTATCTTATCTCGTTGGGCGAAATATCGACACATTGATCATCGCCGGCTGCAGCACGAGCGGTTGCGTCCGGTCCACGGCTGAAAGCGCGCACAACCATAATTTTCATGTGGTGGTCGTGGGGGACGCGGTGGGGGATCGCTCTGGTATCGCCCATGAATGCAATCTCATCGATATCGACATGCGCTTCGCCGATGTCGTGCCGACCGCCAAGGTGCTGGCGTATTTCGACGGTCGTTGATGGCCGGAAACGTGAAGCAGAGGAGGGGAAAAACATGTCTAACAGAGTGAAATCTGGGCTTTTCGCGGCTGCGGCGACTGTGGTGCTCGCCGGTGGTGTGCCGGCGGCTTCGGCCCAGGAGTTGGCGGAGGCCCAGCGTGTAACGCATGCGGTAACGGCAGGCGATGTCGGCAGTCTCGATCCGACCCTGCCCTGGGTTTCGGTGGAGGCGCCCATCTTGACGGTCGTGCTGGAAGGGCTCGTCGACTATCCCCCCGGCGAGATCTCCATGGATTTCCAGCCCTCGCTGGCGGAGAGCTGGGAGATCGGCGACGACGGTCGCATCTATACCTTCCGGTTGCGGCAAGGGGTCCTGTGGCACGAGGATTTCGGCGAGTTCACGGCGGAAGACGTGAAGTTCACCCTGGACCGTTATCGTGACGAGGATGTCTCGGCTTGGGCGTCGAACTACGACAAAGTCGAGGACGTGGAAGTTGTCGATCGCTACACGGTGAAGGTGACCTTGAAGGAGGCGGATCCGCTTTTTCTGGCTTTGGTCGCGGGCAACACGGAATCGGTCGGTCTGATGCTCTCCCGGGCGGCTTTCGAAAAGCGTGGCGCTGACGCGATGCGGTTGCATCCCATCGGCACCGGTCCGTTTGCGTTCTCCGAGTATGTGCCCCGCGACCGCGTCGTGCTTACGCGCAACGAAGACTATTGGGGCGGCGTGGCGAACCTCGAAGAGATCGTGATCCGCTTTATGCCGAGTGCGACCTCACGAGAACTTGCCCTGCGGACGGGCGAGATCGACACGATGCGCGCGTCGATCGACTCGCAGCTCCTCGACCGGCTGCAAAAGCAGGGGTTCGTCATCGACACGCAGGGACCGGAGGTGCACTGGTGGCTCCACATGAACACCGACGTCAAACCTCTCGACGACATCCGGGTCCGCAAGGCGATCGCTCACGCGATCAATCCTGAGGATCTCAAGTCGTTCCTGGGGCCGGTGGCGACGGTGTCGGATACGCTGATCGCCAACTCCTATTTCGGCGCGGCCTCCCATGAGGATATTCCGGAGGAGGCCCGCTGGAGATACGACCCGAAGCTAGCGCGGGAACTCCTTGCCGAGGCCGGCTATGGCGAGGAGGGCTTCGAGCTCAGCATGATCATCACCGAGCGCGACGACTATCGGCAGATGATGGTTCTCATCCAGGAGCATCTCAAGCAGGTCGGCATTGAGCTCAAGCTCAATCTGGTGGATCACGCTCACTATCACAGCCAGATCGTCAACCATGTGAACCCGCTCGTGATGTTTGGCGACATCTCCTACCCAAACGCGGAGATTTTGCTGACGCGTGCATTCAGAACAGGCGCGCTGCGCAACTTCGCCCGTTGGTCCAGTACCGATTTTGACCAACTTCTCGACGGGGCGGGTCGCGAGACCGATCTGGAAACGCGGGCCTTTCTGCTCGTCGAGGCGCAGAAACTGGTGGCGCAGGACTTCATCGTGTTGCCGACCACATTCACTGCTCAGCCCCTGATCCGGCATCCCCGTGTCGATCTTGGCTATGATCTGCGGCAATCGTTGGTTCTCGAGTATCGTTTCGGAACCAAAACGCGGATTCTCGCGGAAAAGTGATCCTGCGCGTGACTGAGCTCCCGGACGACCGGCGTCCGGGAGCGCGCCCTCGCCGTATCCTCTAATCGGGTTGATCCGCAATGTGGCTCTACGTTTTAGAACGTGTTCTTCGCACCCTGATCACGCTCTTACTCGCAGTCACGCTGATATTCTTCGCCGTGCGAGTGCTGCCGGGTGATCCAGCGGAGGCGCTGATGGGGCGCCATATGTCGGCGGAAGGTCTTGAGACCTTGCGCCGGCAGATGGGGCTCGATGTGCCGGTCTGGGACCAGTACCTGCAGTTTCTCGGCAACCTGCTGAGGGGAGATCTCGGAATCTCACTTGCCCTTGGCCAGCCGGTCTCCACACTGCTCTGGGACGTTGCGCCTTATACCGCCATCGTGGTCGTTGGCGCCATGCTGATCGGTGCGGCGATCGGCATCCCGGCGGGCATCCTGTCGGCGATCCACCGCAACCGTGCGATCGACTACCTTGCCCGCTTCATATCGCTCAGCGGCATATCGCTGCCTGGCTTCGTAATCGCCATCCTTCTGATGCTTCCTTTGGCCGTGTATCTCGGCTGGTTTCCCATGGTCGGCGGGGGGCGAACCGATAGTCCGGCCAGCTTGGTCCATTTCGGCTTCCTGCCCGCGCTGGCTGGCGGCATCGGCATGGCCGCCTATTTGACCCGGTTGACGCGCTCGACCTATCTCGAAATCCTGAACGAGGACTACATCCGCACGGCGCGCGCCAAGGGGCTTTCGGATCGACGCGTTCTGTACAAGCATGCGCTGCGCAATGCGCTGATCCCGATTGTTACGCTGCTCGGGATCTACTCGATCATTATGATCGGCGACTCCATCGCAATTGAGATCGTCTTTTCGCGACCGGGATTCGGCCGGTTGATCATGGGTGGAATTACCCAGCGTGACTACGTGGTCCTGCAGTCGGTCCTGCTGGTCTACGTCGCCTTCGCCGCGATCGTGAACCTCGTCGTCGATCTGCTTTACGTGCTGATCGATCCCCGCATCAAGCTAGGGCGTATCCACGGAGACTGACTGATGGCGAGCGAGATACAGCCCCACACCGCCGACATGGATGTGCTGCATAGCGAGGGAGCCTGGAGCCGGGTTCTGCAGAACAAGCTCGCCTGGGTGGGCATCATCGGTTGTGCGATCGTGTTCCTCGTCGCGGTGATCGGTCCCTGGCTGGTGCCGCACGATCCGTTCGCCCAATCCATGCTGCACCGCTTCGCTTCGTCTAACGCCACCTACTGGTTGGGCACCGACCAGTTCGGCCGCGACATATTCAGCCGGGTCGTCTACGCCACGCGCGTGTCGGTCGTCATTTCGCTCGTTTCCGTGCTGATTGGCATGGCCTTGGGAACGGTGCTCGGCGTGATAGCTGGGCACCGGCGCGGTTGGGTCGACTGGGTCGTCATGGAGCTGGTGAACCTGCTCATCGCGTTTCCCACCATCGTGTTGGGCATCCTGGTCCTGGTGGCGATCGGGGGCGGGGTCGTCAACATGATCATTGCCTTGTCTCTGGCTTTCCTGCCGCGTTTCGTCCGCCTCGCCCGCGCTGAGACCATGGCGGTCGCCGAGAAGAGCTTCGTGGAGGCGGCGCGCGCGTCCGGTGCCTCTGACGCGCGCATTATGTTCAAGTACATCCTGCCTAATGTCATCGGCACCGCGATCGTGACGGCGGCGCTCTGGACGGCGACGGCCATCCGGGCGGAAGCCGCGCTGAGCTTTCTGGGCCTGGGCGTACAGCCGCCTAATCCGAGTTGGGGCAATCTCATCTCGGACGGCCTCCATTACATTCTCAGCGACCCGGGCCTGATCTTATATCCATCCATCGCAATAATAGTCGCGGTATTGTCATTCAACATGTTGGGCGATGCTTTGCGCGATTACTTCGACCCAAGAATACATGAACGCTGAGACGTGTTTTCAGGACATGACATCATGAAGGCCCACTTGGTGGATAATGCGGAGCGCGTGAGACTTCTCAGTGTCTTCAAGGACGAGGAGATCGTAAAGCTCACCGCTGACCTGATTGCCATTCCGACGCATCGCAAGACGGAGCGGAAGGAAACGGATTGTGCCGTCTTCATCCGCGATGTGTTCCGGAACGAGGGTATTCCGGTTGAGCTCGTGGACGTCGATTGCGGGCGCTGCAATGTGATCGCTCGCCTGCCCGGACGAGGCGGTGGGCCGAGCCTCATGTTCAATGGCCACACGGACGTGGTTCCGCCCGGGGAGATGCCGAACGCATTCGATCCACGCATCGTCGACGGCAAGCTTTACGGCCGCGGCGCGAGCGACATGAAGGGTGGTGTCGCCTGTCAGGTTTACGCCATGCTCGCGCTCAAGCGGGCCGGAATCGCGCTTGATGGCGACGTCGTGTTCACGGGCGTGATCGCGGAAGAGGACGGCACGAGCCTCGGTTCGGTGAACGTGATTGAGCACGGCCCGTCGGCGGAAATGGTCGTTGTCGCCGAGCCGAGCGGGCTGGAGACGATCGTGGCCCACAAGGGTTTCGATTATTACGCCATAGACGTGGTCGGCACATCGGCGCATTCGAGCCAGCCGGAGAACGGTGTCAACGCGATCTACAAGGCCGCCCGTGTATTGCATGCGGTCGAGACGCGGCTGATCCCGGAAACCGCGCAGTTCACCCACTCACTTCTCGGCCCGCCCTCGATAAACGTCTCGGGAGTCCTCGGCGCGGCGCGGACGGAGGAGAGCCTGATCCGCGGTGTGAGCGAAGTCCAAAAGCTTCCCGGCGGTACGGTCCCCGACTTTTGCAGAATTCATTTCGACCGTCGCCGTGTGCCCGGCGAGACACTCGACGGGGTCCTCCGTCAGTTCGAGCAGCTTCTTGAAGCCTTGCGGGAAGAGGATCCATCGCTCTGCGTCGAGGTAAGCTTCCTTCCGGGCGGCGAAACGCTTCCAACCCATCCGCCGCTCGACACGTCGCCCGACGCCGCGCTGGTCCGCAGTTGCCTTGCCGCTAGCGAAGCCATCGTGGGCAACGCGCCCATCGCCAAGGGCGTGCCGTTCTGGAGCGACGCGGCGATCTTCAACGACCGTCTCGGGGTACCGGCAATTGTTTACGGCCCCGGCTACATCGACCAGGCCCACTCCACTGACGAGTTCGTTCCCCTCGATCATTTGTACAAGGCGGCCCGCGTCTTCGCGCTGCTGGCGGCCGGTGTCGTGGGGCGAGCATGAGCGCGGCCGGATGACTTCACGGATCAGGCATTGGACACATGACGAGTATTGAAGCAGCGCGAGACTCTGGTGTGGGCGAACCTCTCCTCGCCGTTCGCGACCTGCAGACGTCCTTTTCGAGCAGTGGCCTCCTCGCTCCGGTGCTGACCGGTGTCAGCTTCGATCTGGCGCCGGGCGAGACACTCGGTATCGTCGGGGAGTCGGGCAGCGGCAAGAGCGTCACGTCGCTGTCGATCATGCGGTTGATTCCCAGTCCACCCGGACGGATCATCGGCGGGCGCGTGCTGTATTCTGGGCGGGATTTGCTCAGTATCCCCGACACGGAGATGCGCAAAGTTCGGGGCAATGACATCTCCATGATCTTCCAGGAGCCGATGACCTGCCTCAACCCGGTCTTCCGAATTGGTGACCAGATTTCCGAGGCAGTCCTGCGTCATCGCGAGGTGAGTCGCCAGCTGGCGCGGGCCCGCGCGGTGGAACTCCTGACAATGGTCGGCATCCCGTCCGCCGAAAGCCGGATCGACAGTTATCCGCATGAGCTTTCGGGCGGCATGCGCCAGCGCGTGATGATCGCGATGGCGCTCGCCTGCGAGCCGAAGATTTTGATCGCCGACGAACCGACCACGGCACTGGACGTCACCATCCAGGCCCAGATTCTCGATCTGCTGCGCCAGCTTAAGGAACAGCTCGGCATGTCGATCATCCTAATCACCCATGACCTTGGCGTCATCGCAGAAATGGCTGACCGGGTGCTCGTCATGTATGCCGGTCGCGTGGTGGAGGAGGCAGCGGTTCGCGACCTCTTCCGTGCCCCTGGGCACCCTTATACGGAGGGCCTGCTGGCGAGCGTTCCCGATCTCAACGTAGAGCGGGATACGCTACGGACTATCGAGGGGATGGTTCCCAGCCCACTCGCAATGCCCCCGGGGTGTCGCTTCGAGCCACGTTGCCCCTATGCGCGGGATGCCTGTCGGCAGCGTGATCCCGATATGGTCGAGCTCCGTCATGGGCACCGGGCGGCTTGCATCAGGCTTACCGACTACATGCACCAGTCATGAAAGGCGAGGGGTAGCCGACGTGGGTTCCGCAAACATGGACAGCAAGGCGAAACTGCCGATTGCGCCAAAGGCGCCTCTGATTGAAGTGCGCAATCTGACGAAGCATTTCTTCATCTATCGCGGCTCGCTTCTCAAGCGCCGCATAGGCGCCGTACGGGCCGTCGATGGAGTTTCCTTTGCGATAGGCGAGGGGGAGACTCTCGGACTGGTGGGGGAAAGTGGCTGCGGCAAGTCGACGACCGGGCGTCTCATGACTCGGCTTATCGAGCCGAGTTCCGGCGATATTCTTTTTCGGGGTCGATCGATACAAGGAATGGGTCGGGAGGCGACCCGTCGCTTGCGGCGCGAGATGCAGATCATCTTCCAGGACCCCTACGCATCGCTGAACCCGCGGATGAATGTCGAGCAGATCATTGGGGATCCACTGCTGATCCACGGGATGCGCTCGCGTCGCGAGCGGCGGGAGCGTGTGTTCGACTTGCTCAGTCGGGTCGGCCTGCCCTTGCATCACGCATCGCGCTATCCGCACGAGTTCTCCGGCGGGCAGCGCCAGCGTGTGGGGATCGCGCGGGCACTTGCGCTCAACCCGCAACTTGTCGTTTGCGATGAGCCCGTCTCGGCGCTCGATGTCTCGGTGCAGGCACAGATCGTCAACTTGCTGCGTCGCCTCCAGGAGGAACTCAACCTGTCCTACCTGTTCATTTCGCACGATCTGAGCGTGGTAAAGCACGTCTGCGACCGCATCGCCGTGATGTATCTTGGACGGGTGGTCGAAATCGGTCCCAAGCGCGCGATCTACACACGGCCCGCCCATCCCTATACGCAGTCGTTGCTATCGACAATTCCCGTGCCCGATCCAGAGCGACGGCGTCAGCGGATCGTACTTGAGGGCGAAATGCCCGATCCGAGTAATCCGCCTCCGGGATGCCGGTTCCATAAGCAGTGCCCAATGGCGATGGACGTGTGCCGCCAAGTTGAGCCAGAGCTAACCAATCTGGAAGGGGGGCATTACTCGGCCTGTCACCTCACGGGCGAAGGTGGTGTGGCGACTGGGACCGATCTCCGGATCAAGTCTGGAGAGGGACATGGGGTTGATTGATCGATTCGTTTTCGTTGTATCGGGTGGGTACGGCATGGACATCGCGAGAAGATTTGTGCAGGCGCTCAGGCGGTCCGCCGTCTCGGGGTGGCGATTGAGTGCGGCACGCGCTGTCATGGCCCGAGAAACTGACCCAATGGTTCTTCGTCCGGTTCATCTGGATCACCGTAGCCGTGGTCTTCAAGCGTCGCAGGTGTGTCCGGGGCGTCGTCTTCAAGGCCCTCCCGCCGGCACGCAGCCAAGCTATTCTCGATGTGATGTGGATGTCGCGGCCCAGAACACCCGTGCCGTGCTGTCGGGCGAGCAGCCGCTCAACCTCGTGGCTGCCTGATTCCGCTCTGAAAGCAGGAAAGATCGTACCATGAAGAAAGCCATAAACGCCAATCCCGAAGTTAACCGCGAACTCGTGGACAAGTTCGTCGCGATGAAGGATGTCCTGAGTATTTCGTGCGTCGTCGGTGATGCGCAGGAGCGCAACTATGTGATGCACAGCAGCATCAAGATTCGCACGGCCGATAGGGCATTCATCGGGACGGCTCTGACCGTCCGCTTGACGCCAGGTTATCTGGTGGATCCCTTGGATATATTCAAGGTCGTCAATCCTGGCGATGTGGTGGTCATCGATGCGCTGGGCGAGTCCGAGACCTCCATCTGGGGCGGCCTGATGTCGGGACTGGCGATGAAAGCGGGTATTGTGGGCGCGGTGATCGACGGTTCGCAACGCGATACTGACGAGACTCGCCTCATTGGCCTGCCCGTAGCCTCGCGGTCGGTATCGCCACGGGCCTCTCATTCGGCCTATACGGGCTCTTTCGAATCCATCGAGGTCAACGGCGTTGTGAGTTGCGGTGGTGTGACGGTGAAGCCCGGCGACTTAATCGTCGGCGACGAAATCGGCATCTGCGTGGTGCCGTCCGAGAGCATGGAAGCCGTATATCCTTTGGCACGGGAACAGGCGGACAAGGAAGAGGCGACGCGTCAGTTAATTGCCCAGGGATATACTGTGGACGAGCTTCTTGAGAAATTCGGACGTATTTGAGTCCGGACACGAAATCTAAGAACGGACGACACCAGATCGCGATCTGATCTAGGGCCTGTTGATATTCACCGCATCGATCTGGTTCGAGACCAAAATCGTCGCGGACAAGGAGAGAAGCGCAAGGAAGTGCGGGCCACTTTCGAGCAT
>JANQJG010000102.1 GCA_028281785.1 Rhodospirillales bacterium | reverse complement strand
CTACTGGCAAGCCCGTCGACGAACCCGGGGCGCAAAAGCGCCCGGCCCTTCGGGTTGCGCCCTGGCGGACGCCCGCGGCGTTGCGCCGCTTGGCCGATGACCCCGCATCGCCCGGCGCGGCGCGCCTTGCGGATCGCCTCCCCAGGGCACAACGCAGATGGGTAGACCCCATGACAGAAGGCTCTTGGCCTCTGTGAAACCTCGGTGTTCTCTGCGTTCTCGGTGGTTCATATTCGATGGTCCGCGCAGGGGTGCAGTGGGTCGGTTGCCCAAGTGGTCCGAACCGGATAGATGGTTTGCGGAATGGATCGGCTATTCCTCGAGCACGCGGCGGCGCTCGTCGAACTCGGCCTTGTCGATCTCGCCGCGGGCATAGCGCTCCCTGAGGATATCGATCGCGGTCTTGTCCGGTCGCGCGGTTGCCGTCCCGGCGCGGCCCGGCCCGCCCAGCCAGCGCACGAGCAGCACGATGACGGCCACGGCCAGGGCGATGAAGACGATCATCATGAGCGGGCCGACGAACATGCCGTACCATCCTCCATCCCACATATGCGGCCCGTAGTCGTCGCCCCGCGCCTGGGCCCAGGCGAAAGACGGGATGGTCGAGATGGCGGCCAACGCGGCGACCGCCCAGCCTGTCAAGCGAGTCATGGTTCTGTTCTCCTTCCTGTTCAAGCGGCTTGGCCGCGCAGGCCCAAATGGCGCTTCAGGGGCCTCCAGTTCAGGACCAGATGGATCACCGCGCCGGCCAGGAAGACCATTGCCGCGACCTCGTGAATCTCGTTCCAGCCATGCCGGTCGAGGCCGAGGACCGTGGTCGCCACTCCACCAAGCTCGCCGGGCGGGCCGCCCCGGCCGGGCCAGAAGAACATCACGATCCCGGAGAGACCGAGCGGGATGAAGCTGAGAAAGCTCGCGAGCGCGCTCACGCGGCGAAGGGACCAGGCTTTCATAACGCCTCCTCGATGAATTTGCTGTCGCATCGGCGGTGGGGCCGAACCGGTGGTCCGACCCCGTGCCTCAGCGAGGGTCAGTTGGGCGCGGAGTTTGCCGCCGCGTCTCCTCTCCGCCCCATCGGGGAGGAGAGGAACAAGGTGAGGTGGGGGACTCGGGGATGTGAGCCCACCTCACCCGGCTCGTTCCACTCGCCACCCTCTCCCCCCTGAAGGGCGGAGAGGGAAGTATCCGCGTCACCGCTTGCGCACGGGGAAGCCGGTGGCCTTGCTGATCTCCACCCGCTGCACCAGCGAGTCGTCCTGGGTGACGATTTCGACCAGATAGCTGCCGTCCTCGGTCTCGGAGATCTCGCCGACCTTCAGGTTCTCGTTGCCGCGCATGATCAGACGCGCCTCGGCCAGGGTGCGGACCTGATCGGCCGTGAGATTGCGGTCGGTCGCCGGGCCGCGCATGCCGAAGAAGCCGCCGCGCGGGCCATGGGCCATCATCGGGCCGCCATATTGCATGCCCATGCCGGGGCCGCCATGGGGGCCGCGGTCCCAACCCCGGCCGGGATCGGCGCTGGCGGGAATCGCGGCGAGGCCGAGAGCGCCGGTGAGGGCCAGAGCGGTCATAATCTTCTGGGAGCGGTTCATGATTCACCTCGTATGGTTTGTCGTCTGCGTCAACGAGGCCTTTTTCCGCCCAAACTGTCTCAGAAGTGTGTCGCCGGCGGGCAAAAGCGTGAGCATCTGTGGCAGGGCCCGCGCCTGACACATTTCGACACAGTTTTTTAACCGCGACCGCCGCCGCTGCCCCTATGATCGCTGGACACACCGGCGAGCGTTCGAACGAAGGTACCGGAACGCGGCCCTCGTGCTTCGACGCAGCTCAGCATGAGGGCCTCATCCTGAGCCTGTCGAAGGAGAGGCCCGGGTCCCCTCAAACGCTCGCCGGCATCGGACAGCCGAGTACAGCGAGGGTCATGACCGAGTCCCCGCATATCCTGGTCGTCGACGACCACCGCGAGATCCGCGATTCCCTGGCCAAGTTCCTGACCCGGCAGGGCTACCGCGTGACCAAGGCGGCCGATGGCAACGACATGAAGCGGGCGCTGCGGGCCGGCGCCTTCGACCTGGTGGTGCTGGATGTGCTGATGCCCGGCGATGACGGGCTCGTGCTCTGCCGCCATCTCCGCGCGACCACGGACCTGCCGATCATCATGCTGACCGCGCTCGGCGAGGAGACCGACCGCGTCATCGGCCTCGAGATGGGCGCCGACGACTATGTCACCAAGCCCTTCAGCCCGCGCGAGCTGGTGGCGCGCATCAAGGCGGTGCTCCGCCGCGCCCGGGCGCTGCCCCGCGACCGCGCCGATCTCGACTGCGAGGTCGTACGCTTCGACCGCTGGGTGTTCCATCTCGGCCGCCGCGAGCTGGTCGGCGCGGACGGCGTGGCGCTCCCGCTCAGCACCGCCGAGTTCGCCCTGCTCAAGGCGTTCGTCGGCCATCCGCGCATGGTGCTCAGCCGCGACCAACTCCTGGATCTGACGCGCGGGCGCGCCGCCAACGTCTTCGACCGCAGCATCGACACCCAGGTCAGCCGCCTGCGCCGCAAGATCGAGAAGGACCCGAAGGCGCCGGAGATCATCAAGACGGTATGGGGCGGCGGCTATTCCTTCGTCGCCGATGTGATCGCGTCATGAGGCGCTGGTGGCGCCGGAGCCTGGCCCGGCAGATCATCGTCCTCCTGGTGGTGACGATGTTCGGGGTTCAGGCCATCGGCTTCTGGTTCTTCGGCGGCGAGCGTGTCCTGGCCGTGGCCGCCGCCCATCAGACGCGGATGATGGACTCCCTAGCCGCCCTGGTGCGTTTGCTGGAGGACACGCCGCCGGATCGTCATGGCCGCATCCTCGGCCGCGCCAATTCCCGCGACCTCCGCTTCTGGATGTCGTCCGAGCCCGCCGTCGACCCGGCGCGGGCCGAGCATCCCCGGCACCATCTCTACACCATGCTCGGGACCCTGCTGGAGGGCAGCTCGGTCGACCGGGTGCTGATCGCGCTCGGACCCGCCGACGGTTTTCGCCTGGGGCAGCGCGACCGCAGGTCGCACGCGCATATGACCCCGCCCCATCACGGCGATAGCGACCGGCGCGATCGCGGCGACCGGGACCGGCGTCCGGAGGGTCCGCCGCGGGCGCCGCCGTTCTGGCGGGGCGAGGACGGGCCGCCGGCGGTCGGCCTGACCGTCTCGCTTCAGCTCGCGGGCGGGGCTTGGCTCAACGCCGAGATGGCGCAGCCGCGGGCGCCGCGCTTCTGGGCCTTGCCGTCGCTGGTCTTCATCTTCCTCTCGGCGGCCGTCTTCTCGGTGTTGATCGTGTTTCTGGTGCGGCGTCTGAACCGGCCGCTGGCGGCGCTTGCGCAGGCCGCGGAGCATCTCGGCCGTGGCGAGCCGGTCGATCCGGTGCCCGAGGCCGGGCCGGAGGATCTGCGCCGCACCACCCGCGCCTTCAACCGCATGAATGACCGCCTCCAGCGTTTCGTGCAGGACCGCACGCGCATGCTGGCCGCCGTCTCCCACGATCTGCGCACGCCAATCACGGCGCTGCGCCTGCGCGCCGAGATGGTCGAGGACGCCGAGAGCCGAGACAGCATGCTCAAGACTCTGGAGGAGATGCAGCAGATGGTGGAGGGCGTGCTCGCCTTCGCCCGCGAGGACGCGGCCCGCGAGGACACCCGCGTGGTCGACCTGGTGGCGCTGGTGGAGAGCGTCTGCGACGACATCGCGGATATCGGCGGGGAAATCGACTTCGCGCCCGCCGAACGGCGTCCGTATGCCTGCCGGCCGGTAGCGCTGAAGAGGGCGCTGCGCAATCTCATGGACAACGCGGTACGGTACGGCGCCCGCGCCCGCGTGGCGCTTGAGACCGACGCGGCAGAAATCCGCATCATCGTCGACGACGACGGCCCCGGAATCCCCGAGGCCGAGTTCGAGCGGGTCTTCGCGCCTTTCGTGCGGCTGGAGGAATCGCGCAGCCGGGAGACCGGGGGCAGCGGGCTCGGCCTCGCCATCGCGCGGACCATCGCCCGCGCCCATGGGGGCGATATCACGCTGGAGAACCGCGTGGGCGGGGGGCTCAGGGCGGTGCTGCGCCTCCCTGCCGAGTGACAGGCGGCTGGCAGAGGCCGGCGCCGTCTCGCCCTAAGACCTGCCCTTTTCTCGAAGAGCCCGAAGCGCGCGCGCATAGACCTCGCGCGTGCGCCCGATATGAACGCGCAATACCGCGTCCAGGGTGTCGAGATCGCCGGCGACGGTCAATTCGGCGATCCGGCGATGTTCGTCGAAGGACTCCCGGACGTACTCCATGGTCGGCGCCGCCAGATTGGTCCGAAGCGCGGTGAGTCGCCCGGTCGCTCGCGAATAGGCCTCGCGAATATAGGGGTTGCCGCAATGGTCGATCAGGACCAAGTGGAAGGTCGTGTCGGCGCGGTGAAAGGCGATCGGGTCCTCGCGGTCAACCGCTCTCTCCATCCGATGGAGAGCCGCGTCGAAATCGGCCCGGATCACCTTCTTGTCGGCATGGCATAGAAGCGACGCGGCATGGGTCTCGAGCATCAGGCGATAGTCGCAGATCGCCACGACATCGGCCTCGTCGGGCTGGAAGACGAAGCTCCCCTTCTTGGGGATGACGGTGACCAGTCCTTGAAGCTGAAGCTGTATCAGGGCGTCGCGCACCGGCGTGCGGCTGACGCCGCAGGCCGCGGCGATGCTCTCCTCCCCAATCTTCTCACCGAGCGCGAATTCGCCGTTGAGGATCGCCTCGCGAACCTTTCGGACCACAAGCTCGGCAAGCGACGGCGGCTGCTCGATCTTCAGGGACTCGTTCATGCCTTTTCCCGTGTGCCACGCGAACCCATCGCAACGTCCGCCTCACGCGGCGCCACCATGCCCTGGCGACCTCCCCATGGTCGCGGCGGACAGAGCGCCGAACGCGCAAGCGACGCCGAGTCCTTCTAACCTAAGGTAAAGCTTTTCGTCTTGCAAACATATTGTATGTAAGATACTGTATGCATCACTGAGATTCCCGATCGCTCTCGATCCGAAAACCAGGGAGGTTGCATCCATGAGGTTCGTGAAAACCGTTGGAATCGCCTGCGCTGTCGCCGGTTTGATGGTAACCGGCGTCGCTTCGGCGGAAACCATCCGCTTCGCCAACACGCTGGCGCGCAGCGATACGCCCGAGACCAAGGCCTTGGACGCCTTCAAGGCCTATATCGAGTTCGCCAGCAACGGCGAAATCAAGGTCCAGCTTGTTCAGGGTGGTGTCGGCGGCGACCGCGAGATCCTGGAAGGGGTCAAGAACAATGTGTTCCAGCTGACCTCGACCGCCGAGGCCGCGCTCGCGTCCTTCTATCCGCAGATCCAGTTCTTCAGCATCCCGTATCTGTTCCGCTCGACCAAGGTCGCCGTCGAGTTCATGCGGAACAGCGACCTGATGGAGGAGCTGGCCGACGACATGGCCAAGACGGCCGGCCTCAGGCCCGTCGGGTACGGTTCGGAAGGCTTCCGCAATTTCGTCAACAATGTGCGCCCGCTCAAGTTGCCGGGGGACCTGAAGGGCCTGAAGCTGCGGTCCATGGAAAGCCCGGTGATGATGCGCCTGATGTCGTCGCTGGGCGCCGCGCCGACGCCGATCCCGTTCAATGAATCGGCGATGGCGATCCGGCAGGGCGTCGTCGATGGCGGCGAGAACCCGCCCCCGACCGTGATCAACGGCGGCTGGGCCGAGGTCATCAAGTACATGTCGATCGACGAGCACATCTTCTCGGCCACATTCGTGACCGCGAACGAAGGCTGGCTCCAGGGTCTTGACGCCGCCAAGCGCGGCATCGTTCTGGACGGCGTCGACATCTTCGCCAACATCATGCTGGCCGAGAAGCAGATCGCCTATCTGGGCGATATCAAGAAGATCGAGGACAAGGGCGTGGAAGTGTACGTGAACACCGTCGACGAAAAGATGGAGTTCCGCGCCATCGCCCAGCAACCGGTCATCGATTTCCTCAACGAGAAGATCGGCAAGGACTTGGTCGACAGGGTTCTGGCCGCCGTCAAGGCCGCCGAGGAACGCGCCTACCGCTAATGGCGCCGGGGCGGGCGGCCGGGGCCGGCCGTCCGCCCCCTACCTGACCAAGGCAGGCGCACCGACATGTCGAAGGATGGAGAACTCGCCCGCCGCTGCCAGCGGCTGAACATGGCGATCACCCATGTCACGGAGACGCTCGGTGCGCTTCTTCTCTCGATCATCGTCGTCATCAACGGCATCGCCGTCTTTTACCGCTACGCCCTGACCTCGCCGATCGGCTGGAGCGAGGAGACCCTGCGCTACGCCATCGTCTGGGCGGTCTACCTGGTCGGCGGCGCGACCATCGTGCGGGGCGAGCAGATGGCCATCAATCTCCTAGCCACCATCGACCGGCCGTGGCTTCGCCAGACCGCCACCTATTTTTCGGTTCTGGTGACGGTCGCCTTGGCCGCCGTGATCCTGTATTTCGGCGTCCCGCTGGTGATCGGCAATCTCAAGCAGTTCTCGCCGACCATGCAGATTCCCATGGCCATCCCCTATGCGGCGGTCACGGTCGGATATCTGATCGTTGCCGTGCAGTCGGTGCTGCTCGTTCTTTCGACGGGCGGGCAGCCTCCGGGCGATTCCTCAAACAGGCTCTGACTCCATGTCCATTCCGATCATGGTGTCGTTCTTTTTCCTGGTCGCGGCGGGGGTACCGATTGCCATCTCGCTCGGCGCCGCCGGAAGCATCGGGGCTTGGACCGCCGGGTTCCCGATGGTCCTCATCCCGACCCGCTTTTTCACCTCGCTCGACAATTTCGCGCTGCTCGCCGCGCCGTTCTACATATTGGCCGGCGACTTCATGAACCGCAGCGGCATCACCACGACCCTGATCGCCTTCTCCGCGCGCATGACACGGTGGACCAAGGGCGGCACCGCCTATGCCAACGTGCTTTCTTCCATCCTGTTCGCCGGTATCTCGGGCACGGCCATCGCGGATACCGCCGCGCTGGGCCAGATCTTCATCAAGGGCATGCCGAAGGAAGGCTATCGCAAGGAGTTCGCGGCCGCCATCACCGTCGCCAGCTCAATGATCGGCCCGATCATTCCGCCGTCGGTGATCATGATCGTCTATGCCTCGGTCGCGCGGGTCTCCATCATCGAGTTGTTTGTCGCCGGATTCATTCCCGGTCTCCTGCTCGGCCTCGCCTGCGCCGCCGTCATCTTCGTCTACGGGCTGAAACGCGGGCTGCCGAGGGACAGCTTCAAGTTCGCCGACAAGAGCCTGACCAGAATCTATGTCGAGAGCGTCCTTGTCTTCACCATCCCCGCCTTCATCGTCATCGGAACGCTGTCCGGCGCCTTCACGGCGACCGAGGCCGGCGGCATCGCCTGCATCTATGCCTTCCTCATCGGCCGCCTGGTGTTCAGGACCCTGAATCGCCGCGAGTCGATCCAGGCGCTGAAGAGCGCCATCCGCACCACCTCCAGCCTCTACCTGGTCATCGCCGGCGCCTCGGTGGTGTCCTATGTCCTGACGGTAACCGGCGCGGTTTCGCAGATCGGCGGCGTGGTCGGACTCTTCGCCGGCACGCCGGAACTGTTCCTGCTTTTTGTCCTGCTATGCCTGCTCGTCATCGGGTTCTTTCTCGAACCCGGCGTCCAGGTCATGCTGCTGGTTCCGATCTTCCTGCCCATCGCGCGCCAGCTGGGCATCGACGACATGCACTTCGCCATGGTGTTCCTGCTGTCGGGCACGCTGAGCCTGATGACACCGCCGGTCGGCATCTGCCTGTTCGTCGCCTGCCAGATCGGCAGCATCCCCGTCGGCCGCATGTTCCGCGAGATCCTGCCGTTCCTGTTCGCCGAGATCGCCGTGATCCTGCTGCTGATCTTCGTGCCCGAGTTGACGGTCTTTCTTCCAAACCTGATTGCCGGATAACAATGATGCCTGAACCACGGAAAATCTTCGTCGGCACCGAACAGTTCAAAGGGCGCCTGCACGACTTCCAACCGCTCATCGACGCGGGCTTCGAGATCGACATCAACGAGAACGATTTCCGCCCCACGGAGGACGAGTTGATCGAAAGCCTCAAGGGCGGCACGGTGGCGACCATCGCCGGCGGCGAACCCTACACCGAACGCGTTTTCGCCAGCACCCGGGATCTTCGCATCGTCGCGCGTTGGGGCGTCGGGTACGACATGGTCGATGTGGCCGCGGCCACCCGCCATGGAATCCCGGTCGCCATGGCGTTCAACACCAACCATGAAAGCGTCGCCGAGTACGCCCACGGCATGGCCCTGACCCTCGCCTGCCGGCTGGCGGAACGGGACAGGGCCGTCCGGGCCGGCCGTTGGGGTTTCGACGATTTTCATCCCGGTCTGTGGGGCCGCACCGCGGGCATCATCGGCTTCGGCCGTATCGGCCGGGCGATGGCGGAACGCTGCCGCGGCTGCAAGATGCAGGTCGTCGTCTATGACCCGTTCGCCGACGCGGCGGTCGCTGCCAAGGCGGGGGTACGGTTGGTCCCGCTCGACGAATTGCTGGAGGCAGCCGACCTCGTATCCGTTCATGCCCCGGTGACGCCCGAGACCCGGCATCTGATGGGGCGGGAACAGTTCAGGCTGATGAAACGCACCGCCATACTGGTCAACACATCCCGTGGTCCGCTGATCGATGAAGAGGCGTTGATCGAGGCGCTGGTCGAAGGGCAGATCGCGGCCGCCGGCCTCGATGTCTACGAGGTCGAGCCCCTTCAGGCGGGGTCAAGGCTCCGCGAATTGGACAACGTTATCCTCTCTCCGCACGTATCGGGCATGGACAAGATGGCCGAGCGGAACGTCACCCAGCGCTGCATGGACAACATCCTCGCCTTCCTCGCCGGCCGCCACGATGAAATTCGGCCCTACGTCCTCAATCCGGAAACATTGAACGGAAGTAAGAACTGATGAGCGCCACAAAAATCGAAGGAATCATCGCCGTGATGCTGACCCCGTTCCGCGAAGGGGGAGCGGTGGATCATGAGGGGTTGGAGCGTCTGACCGAATGGTATCTGGACAACGGCGTGGATGTTCTGTTCGCCGTCTGCCAGTCAAGCGAGATGCTGTTCATGACGCTGGAGGAGCGGGTCGCCCTGTCGCGCTTCGTCGTCGAAAAAACCCGGGGCCGGGTTCCCGTGGTGTCCTCGGGCCATGTCTCCGAGGCGCGCGAAGCCCAGCTCGAGGAATTGACGGCGGTCGCCGAGACCGGCCCCGATGCCGTGATCCTGATCACCAACCGCCTCGACCCGGCGAATGAAGGCGAAGCGGTATTCAGGGAAAACGTCGATTGGCTGCTCGCGCGGCTGCCGGCGGAGATGCCGCTCGGCTTGTACGAATGTCCGGCGCCGTACCGTCGCCTGCTCTCGGACGCCGAACTCGCCTACTGCGCCCGAACCGGCCGTTTTGTCGTTCTCAAGGACGTCTGCTGCGACCTGGAGTGGATCAAGCGGCGTATCCGGATCGTCGAGGGGACTCCGCTGGCGATCGTCAACGCGAACGGAACCATCGCCCTGGAGGCGATGCAGGCCGGCTCGAAAGGATACAGCGGCGTGTTCACGAACTTCCATCCCGAACTCTATGCCTGGATGTACCGTTCATGGCGCGACCACCCGGCTCTCGCGCGCGAGCTTTCGGCCTTCCTCGTGGCGTCTTCCGTATCCGAACTGATGGGATATCCGGCGATCGCCAAGCTCTACCAAACCAAGCTCGGGACCTTCGGTTCGATCGCGTGCCGGGCCATCGACTACGACATCCGGGAACGGTTCTGGTGGGGTGGCGAACCCGTCCTCGACAAGATCCGGGAGGGGACGGAAATCTACCGCGAAAGGATCGCGGCAGCGGGATAGACGCAAACCGGAATGCCTCGGGGGCTGACCTCGTAACACGCTTGGGATAGGGTGCGGTTCGGACCTGTTGGGAGGAGCCGCCATGTCCGACGGTCGCCTGCTGGCGGGGGAACGCCTGCTTCCGCCGCAACTCTTCGCCGCCGCGGTCGCCTTCATGATCGGGCTGCATCTCATCGAGCCCGGCCTCCGGCTTCTCGAAAGCACTTGGACTTGGCTGGGCGCCCTGCCGGCGGGGGTCGGCCTCGCCCTCAACATCTGGGCGGACCGGCTGTTCAAATACCGGGGGACCACGGTCAAGCCCTTCCAGGCATCGACCATGCTGGTCTCCGAGGGGCCGTTCCGCCTTTCACGGAATCCCATGTATCTGGGCATGGTGCTGGCGCTGATCGGCCTCGGGCTGGTGCTCGGCAGCGCCTCGCCCCTCGTCATCGTCGTGTTCTTTGCCGTGATCCTCGATCAGCGCTTCATCCGCGCCGAGGAGGCGAAGATGGATGCGGAATTCGGCGAGCAGTACCGCGCCTATGCCCAGCGCGTGCGCCGCTGGATATGAACACCGCCGGACTTCCGCGCGCAAGAGTTCACGACGGGTGCGCGTTTCCGAAAAAGGTTGCGTTCAGGGCGATCACTTCCGGCGCCGTCAGCCGGCGGGATTTGGGTTTTTGGCGGCGGCGGCGAAGCATGGACCAGGCATGCCAGATCAACACGCCAACGGAGGCGATGGCGAAAAGGATATGCGGGCCATGGACGGCGCCATCGGTGGCGACGGCGACCACGCCGGTCAGACCGGTCGCGACGATCAGGGCCAACAGAACCAAGGCCGAGCGGTGGCCGGGCCGGGACCAGGGCTTCCAGCGGAAGACGAGGGCGATTGCGGCGAGAACGGCGGTGGCGCCGCCGATGACGACGTGAGGCGGCGCGCCCTCGGTGATCAATCCGGAGAGCAGGGCAACGGCGAACAGGACGGCGCCGCTCCAATGAAGACGGCGGCGTCGCTTGGCGCGACTCTTCCCGGACGGGCTGGGCGATGCCATGACGTTCCCTCGGATACAGCACTTTTCATTATGGTGCCCTGCGCCCACCCATGACGCGTATGAAGCGGTTCACACTTGACGCGATTTTGAGGAGCTGGAGCGCTCAACGCGCCACGAGGTAGTGGACGCTGAACAGATGCGCGGGGTCGGTCCATACGTTCCGCGCCTCGAAGCCGGCTTCGGAGGCGAAGGCGTGGAACCCGGCGATGTCGTATTTGTAGGAGTTTTCGGTATGGATGGTCTCGCCCGCGGCGAAAGCGAAGCGATGGCCATCGACACGCACGGTCTGCGTCTCCTGGCTGGCGATATGCATCTCGATACGGCCCTTGCCCGGGTCGTAGACCGCCCGGTGCTCGAAGCGGGCGAGATCGAAATCGCCGCCGAGTTCGCGGTTGACCCGCTTGAGCAGGTTCAGGTTGAAGGCCGCAGTCACGCCGGCCGAGTCGTTGTAGGCGGCGTGCAGAATAGCCGTGTCCTTCTTGAGGTCGACACCGATCAGCAGGCCGCCGCCCGGCCCCACCAGCCGGGCCACGCGGCCGAGGAAGGCCCGCGCCTCCCCGGGATCGAAATTGCCGATGGTCGAGCCCGGGAAGAAGGCCACGGGCGCGGCGCCGGCTGCCGCTTCCGGCAAGGGAAACCCGGCCGTGTAGTCGGCGCAGACGGGAACCACGGGCAGCGCCGGATAATCGGCGGCCAGGGCCGAGGCGGAAGCCAGTAGATGCTCCCGCGAGATATCGACCGGGATATAGGCGCGCGGAGAGACCAGGGCGTCGAGTAGAATACGCACCTTGACGCTGGCGCCGCTGCCGAACTCGACCAGCGCGGCGTCGCGGCCGATCGCGCGGGCCATGTCGGCGGCGTGGGCCTGGAGGATGCCGAGCTCGGTCCGCGTCGGGTAGTATTCGGGCAGCTCGCAGATGCGTTCGAACAGGCGCGATCCCTCTTCATCGTAGAAATACTTGCAGGAGACGGCCTTCGGCGCCTGACCGAGGCCGGAGAGCACGGCCTCGCGGAACTCCGACCGCTCGCTGTGCCGGCGGTCGTCATGGAAGCCGTCGAGGGGGCCCAGATGGTCGGCGAGGATGGACTCCGTCACGACACGTCCTCCGCCAGGCGCAGGCCGCTGAACTGCCAGCGCATCCAGGGATAGAAGAAGTTGCGGTAGGTGGCGCGCAGATGGCCGTCCGGCGTCGCGCAGGAACCGCCCCTCATTACCCATTGGCTGCACATGAACTTGCCGTTGTATTCGCCGATGGCGCCGGCCGGGGCGCGATAGCCCGGATAGGCAGTATAGGGGCTCTGCGTCCATTCCCAGACATCGCCGAACATCTGCCGGAGCCCCTCGCCCTCGGCGGCGACGGGGCGCAGGTATCCGCGGCCGAGCGTGTTGCCATCGAGGGGCAGGCCGCGCGCCGCCACCTCCCACTCGGCCTCGGTCGGCAGCCGCCGGCCGGTCCAGCGGGCGAAGGCGTCGGCCTCGTAGAAGCTGACATGGGCGACCGGGGCATCCATATCGATCGGGCGGAAGCCCGCGAGCGTCATCGATCCCCAGCCGCCGTCGCGCCGCCGCCAGTAGAGCGGCGCCTCCCAGCCCTCCTCACGGACCTTGGCCCAGCCGTCGGAAAGCCAGAGCTCGGCCCGGCCATAGCCCTCGTCCTCGATGAATTCGATCCACTCGCCATTGGTGACCGGGCGCGAGGCGAGCCGGAAGGGGCGCAAAAGATGCTCGTGCCGCGGGCCCTCATTGTCCCAGGCGAAGCCCTCGCCGCCATGTCCGATCTGATAGACCCCGCCCTCGAAACCGATCCAGTCGAGGGGCGCGGGCGCCGCCGGCGCCGCCACATAAGGCGCGTAGGCCGGGTCGATGGGGTTGCAGGAAAACAGGTGCAGGATATCGGTGAGCAGCAGCTCCTGATGCTGCTGCTCGTGATGGAGGCCGAGCTCGATCAGCGGCGCGACCTCCCGCCATTGATCTTCGTCGATCTCCTCGATCAGCCGGGTCATGGCCCCGTCCACATGGGCGCGGTAGTCGGCCACGTCCTGGCAGCTCGGGCGCGTCAGCAGGCCCCGCCGCGGCCGCGGATGACGCGCGCCCACCGCCTCGTAGTAGGAGTTGAACAGGTAGCCGAAACGCGGGTGGAAGACCTCGTATCCGGCGAGATAGGGCACCAGCAGGAAGGTCTCGAAAAACCAGGAGGTGTGGGCCCGGTGCCATTTCGCCGGGCTCGCGTCGGGCATCGACTGAACCACCTGGTCCTCGGGCGCGAGCGGCACGGCCAGCCGCTCCGTCAGGTCCCGAACCTCGCTAAACCGCTTCCTGAAATGGGTGTGCAGATCCCCCTGGCGGCCGAGATCGGCCGCCTCGACTGTCATGGATGTCACCGGATTGCCCCTCCGCCGGTTTTTCGCCCCCCTCCCCAGAAATCGGGCGAGCGAGGCCTCGATCACGACGCCAGATGATAGTCAGTTAGCGACGCTCTCCGGGCTTCGCAACCTGTTATTGTTCGAAAACTGCGCGCGGTTGCATCCTTCCAGCGACCCTTCTCTCCGAGTCGGAGAGGGGCTTTAAGGGATGACCACAGAGACACAGAGACACGGAGATTTCACGAGGATCGAAGACACGAGCGCGAGATCCGCATTGGACGTACGTCACCATGTCAATCTTAACGTCCTCTGTGTCTCGGTGCCTCTGTGGTGAAAAAAGCCACTTTATGTCTCCCTCCCCTTTACCGTTCGGGGTCGATGACGATGTCCGGCTTGGTCGCGAGGTCCGGGCCGGCGTCCGGCGCGATCCGTTCGAAGGGGCCGGACGCGAATTCGCGAACAGCACGCGTTCAAGCGCCCCGGCAGATCTGGGCGGGTTCATCGCGTCCCAAAAATCCCGATCAGTCGACCGGGTAAGGGCCTTCCTCGAATTCCTCCGCATGATAGCCCTTGACGCCGATGGCTCTTGCCAGAGAACTCATTGGCGGGCCGCCCGCCTCAACACGCGCCAGCACGGACCGGAAATCATGGGCCGGCTTCCAGCCGAGCCCGTCGCGCGCCTTGTCATTGACATAGACGCGGTCGATCGAGGGCAACATGCGCCAGCCCAGGCACCGATAGACGCCTTCGAAGTCTGCATACCGGCGGACGACCGACGGCGCGTCGCGCCTGAGATCGGCCAGATCCCCTGGCGCGAACGGCGAGGTCGCGCTGATGACGTAGCGGGCGAACCCGATCCGCGGCGCGCGGTCGATCGCCAGAAGGTGCGCGGCAACGACATCTTCGAGATCAACGCGCCGATAGAGAAATTCGTTCAGTTTCAAGTTGTCGCTTGAATAGGCCTCGCGCAGCGCCCGGCTATCATCTTCTTCAGGAAAGAAACGGGATGTTCGAAGGACGATACAAGGCAGACCGTCCTTGTTGTGGAAGAGCTCGCATATGTTCTCGGCGGCAAGCTTGGTGACGCCATAGATGTTCTTCGGCTGTGGCGTCGTCTCTTCCGTGATCCAGGCCGCCGGCGCCTCCAGAGATGGATTGAGCGCGCGTCCAAAAACGCTTGTCGTGCTGGTGAATATGAAGGCAGAAACGGTTTGCATGCGCGCCTCTTCCAGCAGCGCAAGCGTTCCCGAGATGTTGGCGTCCACAAAGTCCTGGCGCGAATGTGTCGCGACATGGGGCTTATGGAGCGTCGCGGCATGAATAACGGCGTCCACGCCGACCATGCAACGCTTCACGAATGCACGATCGACGATCGATCCAACATCCGTCGTGAACGGTCCGTCAATGATATCGACGGAAACGAAATTCCGGTGTTCGGCCCGCAGAGTCCTTGCGATCGCTTCTCCCAAATGGCCCGAACTGCCAGTCACCAAGAGCTTCATGTTCCTAACGCCGCCATTCCTGCCGGGACGACCCGGGCAGGGTGCATTCTCAATTGAGTATCGGTCGCGGTATCGCGCTTTGTCGTATTCGAGGGTCCGCTTGTGGTTCGATCGAACGGAAATGACGGACCTTGTTCCCAAGGCAGGCAGGCTCTTCCAGAGCGAATTGGCATCCTAGCCTTTATCGGCGATCGGGGCATGGCGAAATCTGCTCGCGGACGGCTACGGGCTCGACTTGCCCGCCGTCGAGTGATGCCCAGAATACTCAACGTCCTTTGGGCGGATTCGGCCGTGATGGTCGGACTGCCGGGACAACCAGCCCCTGCAGGACCCGGGCCAGGGACCGTGACTTGGCAACCGGCCATGATAGGATCACGCCCATGCGTTCAACGAGGGGGGTGACATGAACTGGCAGCCGAAGAATCCGGACTTTCGAGCCTTCGTCGAACGCTTCTTCGCGGCCCAGCCGTATCTCGGGCTGCTGGGGGCCGAGCTCGGGCGGGTCGAGCCGGGCCTGGCCGAGTACCGCGTGCCGCTGCGCGCCGAGCTGACGCAGCAGAACGGCTTCCTCCATGGCGGCGTCACCGGCGGCGTCGCAGAGGCGGTGATGGGCGCGGCGGCGGCGACCCTGGTACCGGCCAGCGCCAACCTGCTGGGCGTCTCCTACACGATCAATCTGATGTCGCCGGTCACCGGCGAGGCGCTGCTCGCGCGGGGCCAGGTGATCAAGCCAGGGCGGCGGCTGATGATCTGCCGCGCCGACATGTTCGGCCTGGACGCCGCCGGCGAGGAACGCCTGTGCGCTATCGCCCAGGGCACCATCGCGATGGTCGATGGCGGTCAGAACGCCCCTACCCCTTGAGCAGATCCTGCATGGTCGCGCCGATGGTCGCCGGGGCGCCGCCAAGGGTCGCGACGCGAAAAATCGATTGGACCGGTCACCAGCATTATTGAATTGACGGCGATCATGGCCCGGACCTTGATTGCGCCCGATAGTGATTTCCGTTCACTGGTACCGGATGACGTGGCCCATGATCGAACCTCAACCCCGGATCACCCTTTTCGAGGGCGGGTTCCGCCCTTTTTTCATGCTGACCGCCCTGTATGGCGTCTTGTCGGTCGCCTACTGGATCTTCGCCTATGCGGGGGCGATACCCGTGCCCGAGACCTTCACGCCGGCGGTCTGGCATGGACACGAGATGGTTTACGGCTTCGCCTTGGCCGCCGCCTGCGGCTTTCTGATGACGGTGATTCCCGCCTGGACCGGCACCCCGCCCCTCTCGGCAGCCGCGCTCGGCGGCGCCGTGGCGATGTGGGTTGCAGGACGGGCCGCCTTCTGGTTCGGCGACTGGCTGAATGCCGAGGCGATCGCGCTGATGGACATCGCGCTTCCCGCCGCCCTGGTCGCTTTCGCCGCGCAACGCCTGTATCAGGCACGACAGATGCGCAACGCCCCCTTCGTACTGGCGACGGGGCTACTTTTGGTCGGCAATGGGCTGGTCCATGCGGAGAATCTGGGCTGGACCGACGACACGGCCCTGGCGGGCGTGCATCTCGGCATGCATGTCTTCGCCCTGCTGATCGTCCTGATCGGCGGCCGCATCATCCCCATGTTCACCGGCAACATGTTCCGAATGGCCGGCAAGCCCTGGCAGCCGACCAAACATCCCGTGATCGAGGGATTGTGCATCGCCGGCGTGGTCGCCGTGGCGGGACTCGATTTGGCGGGTGTGGAAGGGACTGTTTCCGCCGCGGCGGCGGCGGTGGCGGCGGCCGCCCTGTTCGTACGCATGGCCAAATGGCACAGCCACCGCACGCTCGGCAACCCGATGCTGTGGGTCCTGCATCTCGGCCATCTCTGGCTGCCGGTCGGCTATGCCATCAAGGTGGCCGTGGACCTGGAGATCGGGGATTTCATGCCCGACGCCTATATCCACGCCCTGTCGACCGGCGCCATGGGCACGGCCATCCTGGCCGTCATGACCCGGGTCTCGTTGGCCCACTCCGGACGCCCCTTGGAGCCGGCCAAAACCATCGTCGTCGCCTATTGGCTGATCCTGGCGGCCGCGTTGGCGCGGGTGTTCGGCCCCATCGCTCACTTCGACGCCTACCATCACTGGGTTACCGCGTCGGGTGTCCTGTGGGCCGGGGCCTTCGCCCTGTTCGCGATCGTGTATGGCCCAATCCTGCTCGGGTCACGGGACGACGCCCCGAATTGCTGAGCGCGTCGCCCCGCACACGCGGAAAGAAGAAGGGGCGCAGAAGCGCCCCTTTTCCTGTTCGGTCGCGGCGGGAGGGTCAGCCCTTGAGCAGATCCTGCATGGTCGCGCCGATGGTCGCCGGCGAGTCCGCGACCGCGATGCCGGCGCTCTTCAACGCCTCGATCTTGTCGCCCGCGGTGCCCTTGCCGCCCG
>JANQJG010000086.1 GCA_028281785.1 Rhodospirillales bacterium | reverse complement strand
TCCTTGAGTGTTTTGTGAAGGTCTTCCAGCTCGCCGAGCAGCCGGCCCATCTTGAAGATGGCGTTGTCCCCCCGCTCGGGGGCGGAGCCGTGGGAGCTGACGCCGGCGATGTCGACGCGGATCTCCATGCGACCGCGCTGACCGCGGTAGAGCCCGCCGTCGGTGGGCTCGGTGGAGACCACGAACTCCGGCTTGAGTCCTCGCTCCTTAACCAGATACTGCCAGCACAGGCCGTCGCAGTCTTCTTCCTGCACGGTGCCGGTCATCACCAGGGTGTAGTCATCCTCAAGGCCCAGATCCTTGATGATCCTGCCGGCATAGACCATGGATGCCATGCCGCCTTCCTGATCGCTGGTGCCACGGCCGCCGATCGTCGTCTCGTCCTCGTAGCCCTCGTAGGGGTCGAACTCCCAATTGTCCCGGTTGCCGAGGCCGACCGTGTCGAGATGGGCATCGAGCGCGATCACGCGACGGCCGCTCCCGATGGTACCGATGACGTTGCCCATGGGGTCGATCTCGACCTTGTCGAAGCCGACCGCCTTCATCTCCGCCTCGACACGCCTGATGACCTCGCCTTCCTCGCAGCTTTCGCTGGGCAGGCGGACCATGTCGCGCAGAAATCGCGTCATATCGGGCTCGTACCCGACGGCGAGTTCGCGGATGCGAGCGAAGGGAATGGACGCGGTCATGGCGGATCAAGTCTCCGTAAGGGTATTGAGGGTTTCAAAGGGGTGTTTTCCGAGCGACACGATGTCGCCGTGTTTGAGAGGGGCGGCGGCGCCCCTGGTGTTGAAGCATGGGACGATTGAGCGTGAGCGGGTTCCGGTCGCTTCCTTCATCGTCCGACGCACACCCTTAGTCATGCTTGTTTTCGCGCAGGTAGCCGTAGATCGTGTAGCGCGACGTCCCGAGAAGCTGGGCCACGTGCTGGACCGCGCCCTTGTAGGCGAAGACCCCGGCCCGCTCGAGCTCGGCGACGATCCGCGTGCGGTCGTCCTTGGTCATGTCGGAGGGCGGCTTGCCATAATCGGCGACGATGCCGTCGATCACCGACTCGACGGTCTCCGGAAACGCGGTGGTATAGATTTCCTTGCGCATCGCTTCGGCGGTCTCGGCGAATTCCGTGTGCTCGGACAGCGTCGTCGTCAGGCGGATATAGTCGCTGACGTCGAAATTGATGCTGAAGCAGCCGATGACGGCGTCGCGCTCGTCCCGCAGGAAGACCGTCGAGCATTTGAGAACGCGCCCGTTCTTCGTCACCTTCTTGTAGCCGAGCGCGTCGGCCGCGCCGTCGCCCTGGTCCTTGAAAAGGCGATGGGGGAAGTAGCTTACCGGAGAGCCGACCTGTCGCCCTGTCAAGTTGCCCGCGACATGCTTGACCGCTGATTCCGGCTCCTCGAAATCCTGAATCACGACCTCGGCATGTGAGCCGAACACAGCGACCATGGCGTCCGCCACGCGCTTCAGTTCATCCAGTTTCCACTGGTCCATCGACTGGATCCCATATCATGAGCGAGCCACATTAACAAATTTGTTGAATTCAACAACAAAATTGTTGAGTGTCGATGTCCGGCGCTGTGTGGTGAAAATCCAAGGAGCTAGTCCCGCGCGATACCGGTAAATAGAACGATCGCGCGAACGTCGTGCGTCCTGGATCGGCGCAAGTAGCCGAGCAGCCCGGCGAGACCCGCCGTACCCGTATGCGATGCCCGGACTCCTGTTGTCTCGCGGGCGACGCGGTTGGCCTCGCGCAGCTCTTCTTCAGAGGCTATCAACGCGTCTCCTTCGGTCGCCGCCATGCCTTCGACCAGGGCCAGCCAGTCATAGGTCTCGTCGTCCAGGATACCGTGGGCCACGCTCTTGGGCTCGTCCGGCCAGGGGCGCATGAATCGGGCACGGGCCTGGGCGGCGCGGGCCAGATCGTCCTCCAGATTGCCGCTTCGTTCGGCCTTGAAGCGGTCGAAGGCGAGCTTCAGCGGGTGGGCGCCCATGGTCTGAACCGTGAACAGGCGCGGCAGGCGGGGAGAAGCGGATAAGCCTTCGCGCAGTCCTTGATGGCAAGCCGAGCCCAGCGCGCCGCCGCCGACCTGAACGGCCAGCAGGTTGACTGACAGTTCGGCATCGGCCAGGGCCTCGGCCATTTCCCATCCCAGGGTGTAGCCGCCCTCAAGCGCCAGTCCGACCTCGTTCCCCATAACACCGAACGGCAAGCCGCCGGCCGCCACCGCTTGGCGAAAGCCCAGATAGCAGGGATCGCCCGCTTGTCCGGGCTGGCGGTGCATTACATTCAGGTTTGCGCCCAGCCGTTCGAGACGCCGCGTCACGGCGGGCTCGGCGTCGGGCGGGATGAAGACGTCGATCGGCCAGTTGGCGGCACGGGCGACGACGGCCGCCGCCAGAGCGGCATTGCCGCAGCTGGAGATGGCCAGCCGCCGATCGCGCAGTCCGGAGGCCAGGGGCGCGCCGGCGCTCTCGAGGACGCGCAGATAGGTCATCACACCCATCAGGTGCCGGGCCTTGTGCGATCCGCTCACATTGCCGGTCTCGTCCTTGACCCAGATCTCGGTCTCCGATGGCAGCCCGGCCGCGGCGGCAAGACCGTCGGCCGGCGCAAAGGGGGTCACACGGAAGCCACGCCCATCGACTTTGGCGATCGAGGCATCGAGATCGGCGACGATGGCGCAAAAATCGTCATCGTCGAGGCCAAGCTTGAGCGCCAGATGATAAGCTAGCAACCGCCGCCGATAGCGAAGAAACGGGTTGTCGCCATCCCTGTCGGGTGGAGCCGGCGGTTCCGTCAGGCGCCGCGCGAGAACATGGTCGATGCCGTCGCCGTCGGCCGCGTTCGGGCACCGGAAGGGCAGGGTCTCGACTGGATCGACCGTTGCTCCACAGCCCGAGCAGGCGACGCGAACCCCGCGCATGTCAGGTACGTCCGGCGGCGCCGGAGCGGGCGTTGAAGTCGTCGATGAGGGCATCCCAGGCGGGCAGCAGATCGAGAAGGCCGTCCCAGAAGGCTTGGCCGCGGCGGACCTCGAAATCCGCGAGCTCGACGCCTTGCTGCTCGACCCAGGTGAAATAGCCGAGATTGAAGATCCGCTTGCGGTCGGCGTGGGTCAGCTCGAAGACATGGTCGATGCCCGCGCCGCGCATCTCGCCGGCCCAGACCTCGCCGGCGTTGACGGCGTCGAAATCGCCATCGAAACGGGTCTTGAGCGCGGCAGCGGTTTCCGAGGCGTACAAATCGGCGCCGTCGGTCGCGACAGTCATGACCACGTCGTCGGGGCCGAGGTCGAGATACTTGGCCGTCTTGATCGCCGCCAGCATGTTGCAGATCCCCGAAAGCCCGATATGCCGAAGCGCGCCGATCACATCTGCCGGTACGCTGCGGCGATCGGCCAAGTAGGCACGCCCCGCGTCGGTCTCGAATAGGACATTGATGGTATCGGTGGCGCGGTCGCTGACGCCGACGACAAAATCGGTGTTCATGACGTTGTGGATGTAGGGAACGTGCTTGTCGCCGATGCCCTGGATGTTGTGCTCGCCGAAGCCGTTATAGAGAAGGGTCGGGCATTCCAACGCCTCGACGACCACGGTCCGTGCGCCGGTGATGGGCTTCAGGTGATCGCCCGCGGCCAGCGTCCCGGCCGATCCGGAAGCCGACACGAACGCCGCGAGGCGAGCATTGGGCGCGCCTTCCGCCAGCGCCTCGAACACGCGCATCAACGCCGGCCCGGTGCAGACGCGATGCACCAGATAGTTCCCGAATTCGCAGAATTGGTTGAAGATGACGTTCCGGGGATCGGCGTCCAGCTCGGCGCATTTGTCGTAGATTTCCTTGACGTTGCTCTCGGAACCGGGTGTGCGGATGATGTCGGCCGGATCGGCGACCCAGCTTTCCAGCCAGTTGAAGCGCTCGCGGCTCATGTTCTCGGGCAGAACCGCCACGCCCCGGCAGTCCATGATGCGGGAGATGGCGACCCCACCCCGGCAGTAGTTTCCGGTCGACGGCCAAATCGCGCGGTGGCGGGTGGGGTCGAACTGCCCGGTGATAACGCGGGGTGCCAGGCAGCCATAGGCGGCCAGCACCTTGTGCGCATGGATCATCGGAAACCGGTTGCCGAGGGCCAGCACGATCCGCGCGGGCACGCCCGACAGAGATTGGGGGATCTCAACAAAACCGGGCAGATCAGTCGCGCCGCGCCGGTCGGTCGCGTTGAACCAGTGGACGCGGAACAGATTGAGCGGATCCGCCGCGTCCGGATCAACGGCCGCCAAGCGCTCGCGCGTTGCCTTGTCGATGCCCGACGGCCCGGCCAATTGCGCGAAGGTCGGAAGTACGATTCCGTCTTCGCCGAAGCGGCGGACGGAATTGTCATAGGTGGCGCGGTCGATGATCTCCGTCTCCAGACCGAGGGTGGGCATGGTTGCTCGTCCTTTCTTGCCGCGCCGGGGTGGGCGGCTTGATTCAAGACCGCGTTCTAGAGCACTGCTGGACCTGATGGAAACAATTATGGTGGTTGCGCTTCATGACCAATGTCTTGGCCAAACGACGTTAGCTCGAATCGCCCTGTCGGCCCCACTGGAGAATAAGGGCTCTAAGAGCCTGTTTGAGAAATCGCATGGAGGCTGCGTTGGACCAGGCCGGCCGTTCCGGCAGGCGCCGTCGCGAAGGCGGGCCAAGCGGCCCTGGCGAGCGGCGGCAACGAACCGGGCGGCCGGCCTGGGCCAACCCTTCGGGACGCGGCGATTGTCCCCGCCGAGGGCGTCGCTCGTCGCTCGATATGCTCGGGCATGTCGTCGCTCCTCGCTCCTGCTCGGTCGGCGAAATCGCCGGCGTCGCAGCCCCATG
>JANQJG010000063.1 GCA_028281785.1 Rhodospirillales bacterium | reverse complement strand
GCGCAGCGTGTTTCCGGCCTTGTAGCGGTTGCCGACGGCGACCATGGCGATGAGGTCGCGGGCCTTGGAACGCTTGACCTCGAAGGCGGACGCCGGACGTGGCGCTTTCGCGTATTCGGGCTCATAACCCGCCCGCGTCATGGTGGTGAAGGCGATCTCCTCGATACGTCGGATTTCACTCTCCGTCAATTTCGTCCGCCACTTCGCCTTGTTGTCCGAAACAATGGCCTGGCCGGAATAGCGCTTACCGTCTGTCGCTCGGTGAGTTCGCTCCATAAAGCTCTCGAAAAGCGACCAGTCGGGCAGGTCCAGGAAGGTGGCGATGCGCTGCGCCTCGGTCGCCGGGGACTCCAGGAGGTCCTCGAAGCGCAGAATCATGCCCTTCTCGCCCAGCGCCCGAACTTTCTCGATTCCGGCGCCCATGCGCGCCTGCCATCGATGGGCGCAGCCGAGCATGTCCTTGCCCCATTTGTTGCGCCAGGACAGCGCCGTATCGCGCACGTCGCGCGTGACAAGAATAAACCTGCTCTCCGGCATGGTCCGGATCAAATCATCGAGATACTCGGTGTTCTGCGGGGTCTCATTGCCGAACCAGCGCGCGTCGGGGCGCTCGGACATGGGCGGCCTGCCGCCACTCATCAGCAGCCGGTAGTAGATTTCCGCGAAACTGTAAGTGTCACGGGGGTCGAAGTCATCCGCCGAAACCACCCGCTTGCCGAAGCTCTCGTAGAAATCACACTCGTAAAGCGCCTCGATCGCCTCGGCCAGCCGCTCGCTCGGCACCTCCGCATCGAAACGCTTGAGCACCTTGGGCAGCAGCGGCAACTCTCCCGTGACCGCGACCGAGGGGTGACCATTCACGAAATGGTACGTCAGGGTGCTGCCGCCGGACGGGAACGCTCCAATATGCAAAGGCTTAGCGTCCATAACTCCTCAGGTCTCCCTCAATCGGTCGGACGGGCCAAGTTCGGCGGGACAATCACATCTTGATTTTGCCTTCCGCAAACCTGGCCATCAACACAAAATACGATATTTAATGTAATCATCACGCATCTTCATTAAGAAAACGTCCGAAAAAACAAATATTCAAGTATATTCGCACGCATATAGAAATTTTAATGTATATGAAGACCCAGAAATAAGAATAAATATGAGAATTTAATTGATATGAGACAAGACAAATATCTCTACTGAGAAAACATGATGGCTCGCCATTTCGAGCGCAGGCGGTACTGTATGCCGCAGGCAGCCGCTCGCCCGCAATTCTTCCAATCGGACCGCTAAGAAACAGTTAAGACAGATCTGCCTATCCGCGGCGCCCACCTTTGGAAAACAGAAGCGTCATGTCGCCCCCAAGGGCGGGGCTTTTAAGCGGGCGAAATGTGCGCATCCACTTCTGCCCCGTTGGATCGGGATGTCGTCCGAAATACGCCTCCATCCAGGCGATTCGAGGGCCGTCGAACTTACGCAATTGTTTTTGCTCCAGTCCCGTCTTTTCCTCGAAATAGCTGGGATCCTCGAGCCCTTCGAGCGTGCGCCGCACCAGCCTGTAAAGGGCCCCGTTCTGTGCCGAGTAAAGATCAATATCGTTCCACGCGGCGGCCTCCGCAATCATGACCAGGGGAGCCACCGAGAAGAGGTGAAAGTACAACGCGCCCTTCCCGCGTTCCATCTCAAGCGGCAAAGTCCCGTCGTCCTCAATCTGATCGACAGCCGAATGATAGCGCTCCACACTCCAGTCGAAGAGGTTTCGATCATCCAGAGCGATGGCCGCCGACATGACCGACCAAGCCGCCCAAAACATGTGGTGGCTACGACGGCTCGTCCGCTCCGGATCCGGCTGGAAATCCTCGCGGACCGATTCCGCCCACTGGCGGATCCAGGCGAGGATCACCGCTCGCGCCTCGGCCTCCTGCTCCATGGCATCCGAAACCTTCAAATAGCTCACGGCGACCGCGGCGAGCACCTTGCTCCTGACATATCGGCCGGGTTCCGAGATCTTGCCCAAGAGCGCGCCCTTCTCGGCCCAGGCAAGAAGATATCCAACGGTGCATTCGGCCAGTTTCCGGCTGGCCGGCTGATGGCGGACATAACGGTCGCTCACTTCTCCCAGCTTACGCTGGTACCGGTACACGACCTTGGTGACCCTGGCATATTCCTCCTTATGGGTTGAATTGCCCGCCTCGGACCCTGCGGGCGCATCAGTATCCGACCGTCCGAAGTCGAGATCGACGACAACGCCCGGTGGCTTCAGGCAAGAGAGATCCTTGTAATGTTTGCCATGGATATGGCGCTGCGCCTCGACATTGAAGGGAGGTTTGAGGCTGTCCGACGCATTCGCGGCGACCGCGTTCGCCACGGTGGCCGTTCCGACCACCAAAGCCATGACGAGATGGGCGACCAACGGCGGTCCGAAGATGCGGTTTCGCTTGTGGCTCATGAAACCCTCACCAGGTGATCAGCCTTCCCCACGCGGAACTCCCGCTCCCTTTCAGGTGCCGCCGTCTCTCATCGGCTCCGTCGGCGACGCAGGTAGCAAAGGTGTTCATAGGCGATCAAGGATTGTTTGCCTCCTGGGCGCCGATGTCGGGCCGGCCATCGACATCCCCACGCGCCCGCCCCAATAAGTCACGCTGGGCGATTCCGGGCAGCGCCACGTCACGCGCCGGACTGCCCTCACCCAAGCCGGGCAAACCACCGTCACGCCGCTCGATCCGGGGATCGGCGACGATATTCGCCTTGTCCCCCTCCCGCGGTTCGGGCACCGTTCCGGACTCATGCCCGGGCCACCAAAACAGGTTCCGGGCAAACCCGTTTTTATCCAAGTATTTCGAGAGGGGGTTGCGTTTGCCCGCGACGACCAGAGAAGACGACTTCGATCCCGCGGCAATCAGGTTGTTGACGATCTGGTTGCCTTCCGGAAGGCCAGTGCCATCGTCATCGTACTGAACGAAGCGGATGGCGCTGCCGGTGTTCAGGATCGTGTTATGTGCGACGAGAGCGTTCGTCGCGGGGTCGAAGCCCCGCTTGCCCTTGCGCTTCGAGCCGGCGACAAGCACGATACCGTGAACCCGGGGGTTATCGATCAGATTATTGATCACAATATGTCCGTCGCCGGTGATCCCAACGCCGCTGCGCGTGCGAACCAGGATATTGCCTTCGACCCGCGTTTCGTTGCCACAGCGGAGCGAAAGCCCGCCATCGCTGTCGACGGCGACATTGTGGCGGATGATGTTTCCGGAACTCTTGTTCGAGACCAATTCGGTGTCGCCGCTCGCCCGCAGAAACGTGTTGAATTCCACGAGGCTCTCGGTCTCGTGAAGACAGCTCTTGCCGTTTCCAGAGCCCGTCCCGAGCTGGATCGGCTCCTGCCCGTTGTCACGCAGGCGTTCGATGTCCTGAAAGCGGTTGTGATGCAGGTGGTTGAACCGGGGCACACCTTGCGCCGCCCGCGCGGGAACCGCGATCGTGATGCTGACCGATTTGCTGCCGATGAACAGATTTTGGTCAATCTCGTTGTAGCTGGCACCGTGGTCGATTCTGACGATCGGCGGAAAAGACGAATCGTCGGCCCCCGACTCACGAAAGGTCAAGGCTGTCAGCCGATTGCGGTCACCCAGGATATGGATGGTTTCTTCCCCGCTCTGCTCGAAGACGAAGCCGGCGAGGACGACGTGAGCGCCTTCGATCCGCCACCGGGACGGACCGCGAAAGACAACGCCGCCGGGGGTTGCCGCCCTGATGGTGATGGGCTGCCCGTCCCGCCCGCTGATCACGGACGGGAGCCTCACTTTCCAGCCTTGATATATACCGTTCGCCACGACAATCGTGTCGCCTGGGCGAACGTGCCTGAGGACGGCTTTGAGACGTCCCTCCGAGGCGGCCTCCAGCGTTTGGGCCCGAGGATCTCGTGACCCCGCGAGAGCCGCCGGCGACGAAGGCTCGATAGCATTCGGCCAGGGGAAGGGTATGGAGGGTTCAGCCTTCTCCAATTCCTTTTTCGACTTCGCCGCGGACTGGCCTTGTTCTTTCTCTGCCGCTCCGACATCCGGGAGGAGCACCGTAAAGCCGCAGATCGCCAGAACCGCCACCGATCCGAGGTGCGCCGATGATCTCCTAAACCTTGACAAGCTCGGGCAAAGGCGGAAAAGACGGCGATATCGTGAATTCATATCCGCTCTTCGGTCGTTTCCAGGATCGTTCCGGGACATAGGGGATATAACTGGGGACGACCTGCTATGATCGCATCCACAAACCGCTTCTCAAAAAGCCAGCGGCCTTGCTCAAACGGATTACGTCATAATGGCATGACCAACCAGGGGAAGAAAGGACCGAAATTGATCTAGTCTGAAGGGCCGAAAAGGCATAAACGGGGGCCAGGGACCTTACACGCATGCAGTATAAAATCGCCGTCATAGACCGCGGATTTGTCTCCCCTTACTTCGACGAGCTGTTTCGAATAATGAACCGGTCGAGAGACCGCGAGTACGTGGTTTTTTATGGTGACCCTCCCAAGGGTACCGGTCTGGAAGCCGCGCCGGAGCCGTACGATTTTCCGAATGTGCGTATCGAGAATAAACACATCCCATTCCTGAAGACGGCGGTCTATCAGACGCTCGTCCGAAATGTCACAAGCGGCGAGTATGACGCGGTCATCATAGGCCATGAACTCAAATTCCTATCCAACTGGGTCGTGGCCTTTCTTTGCAGGCTCAAGGGCATTCCGATCATTTTCTGGGGCTTCGGTTATCATGCGCCGCGCGGTGTCGGTTATCGCCAGCGATCCTCGAACCTGTGGAACTGGACGGCGCAGGCCCTGAAGGACCGGATCGCCCGTATCGGCGACTCCTACCTCGCCTATACTCAGCGCGGCGCCGACCGTATGCGCGCCCAAGGGCTCAAATGCAGCATTCGAATCGTCCGCCCATCCGTCAACGTCGAAGAGCAGATCCGGCTCCATGAGAAGTATCTAACGGCCAATGAAGCAGCCCTTCGATCGGAGCTGGGATTCGCGCCGGATTCCAGCGTGCTGCTGTATATCGGACGGTTGGTCGAGGCCAAGGGTCTCGACGGCCTGGTGGAGGTCGTGCGCCGCCTGAACGAGGAAGGCAAGGACCGCAGAAAAGTCGAAGCTCGTATCATTGGCGATGGCGACACATTTGACGCACTCAAGGCCCAATCCGCTGATCTTCCCGAGGTTGAGCTCCTGGGCGGGATTTACGATCAGGACGTCGTCGCGAAATACATGCGTGTGGCAGAAGCCATCGTTCTCCCGGGAGCGGCCGGGATCACGGTGACTCATGCCTTCGCCCACGGCAAGCCCGTGCTGACGCGCGAGAACCCCCTTCACAGCCCCGAAGCCGAGTATGTGCGGGACGGCGAGAATGGGCGCGTCGTCGGCGGCGACTTCGACGCCTTCGTCAAGGCGGTCGCTTATTTCGTCGACCATCCCGGGGAGCGCGATCGGCTGTCGAAGGGCGCCCTGAGCACGCGCGAGTCATTCAGTATGCAGAGGATGGCGGACCAATTCGACGAGGCCGTCATCGAGGTTCTCTCGCGCCGCCGCGAGGCCCGCTGACTACGCGTCTTTCAACGATGGCCAGTCGTAGCGCTCCCCGAGAAGCTCGAAAAGCTTTTCGTTGTGGGGCCTGAAGTAGTCCCGAGCCATCTCCACGGCATCCGGCTGTTCCTGCCGGTTGGTACCCTTGCCCTCGGCCCGATAGATATCCAACGACTTCTCGGGAATTCCGATGAACTTGCACACCGCGCGAAAGTGACGGTCGGTATCCTTGTAGAACTGCTCGCTGCAAAGGATAAGAAACTGTTCGCGCGGAAAATGCTCGAACCAGCGCTCAAGCTGCTCGGCATAGCGGCCGCGGGTTAGGTAGGTGTAAGAGTCGTAGTCGTGGCTGCTGTAGTCCGGATCCGAGAACAGCCGCTTCTCCTCGGCCTCGATGCGCTCTTGTTCCTTCTGAAAGGCCTCCAGGGCAGAGGTCAGCGACTCACTTCCCATGCGGCGATTATGGAAGTAGTGGGAAATGGCCCGCTGCACCGGATTGCGAAGGAGCACAATGATTTTGATGTCGGGAAAAGTCTGTCGCACGCGCTCGGGCACCCACGGATTCAGGATATAGTGAGTCGCCCCCTCGCTGCTGACGACGGGTCCACCAAGCTGGCCCTCGCGCTGCTTTTGCGCGGCCACGGAGGGATAGAAGCTGAGATACCACTCCATCCCTTTCCGGTAGTTCCGGTCGAAGAAGTAGACATCCTTGAGCAGCGGCCGCAGGAAATGGCCGTGCCGCATGAGGTACTTGAACAGGGATGATGTACCAGCCTTCTGGGCCCCAATGATCAGGAAGTTCGGCTTCATCCGCTGCGAGGACGACAAACGGTTGACGAAAGCCGCGCCATGCTTCGCGGCGTTCTTGTAGCGTTGAGGAACCAAGGGATACAGGGATTCGAGGACGGCCATATCGCAACCTCTAGGTTTCTTCACGTCGACGCAACAGACCGCGCGGTTCGAGCGCGGTCTCGTGGATCTCAAAAAGCCAACCCGCGACCACGTGTTTTGTGGCGAGCCCGGATACCGGGTCAAGGTACGCCGCGGACAGCACGACAAACCGTACCTCAACCCCTGCCTGGCGAGGCATTTTCCTCGGGAGGATCAGCAGCACGCTGGTCGAAACCAGAACGAGCCGCCGCTTCCGACCAGCGCCTATTGTCGCACAAATTGAAGACTATGGGAATCCGAGTTCATTTTCGTGGTCGCAAATGCCCCTGGCGCTCCCTCGGAAGTCCGCTTGACAAGTCTGAAGACAAATAGCCATCTGATCGTGAGATTAGAATTGCCGGCGATCAACGACGCGTGCCGGAGCATATGATTACCAACATCTGGCAACGACTGGTCGGAAGCTCCAGGGCGGAGGCGAGAGTTCCCGACGGCTACCGGGTTTACGCGATCGGCGACATTCATGGCCGCCTAGATTTGCTGCAAGCGATCCACACCAAGATTCTCCAGGACGCCGCTTCCGCCCCTTCGGCCCTTTCAAAAGCTGCCGTTTACCTGGGCGACTATGTCGACAGAGGCCTCCAAAGCAAGGAAGTGATCGACCTCCTGCTCGACTCGCCCCTTCCGGGTTTCGACACAGTCCATCTAAAAGGTAACCACGAGGAGGCGATGCTTGAGTTCCTCGAAGATGCCTCGGTCGGCCCCGGCTGGCTGCGCTTCGGCGGCAACGAAACCCTATATAGCTATGGTGTTCGCGTGCCGACGGACGTCCCAGCCGCGGAGCGGCCAAGACAGCTGCAGATCGCCCTAAGAGAGGCGCTCCCGCAGAGTCACGTCAAATTTCTCTCGGGCCTGAGACTCTCGCTGGTCATCGGGGACTATGCCTTCGTCCATGCCGGCATTCGACCGGGGGTGACGATGGACAAGCAGGTCGCCGAGGATCTGCTTTGGATCCGCGGAGACTTTCTCGATTCCAAACGGGACCACGGGAAGGTCATCGTGCACGGACACACCATCACACGCGAACCTGCGATCTGCGCAAATCGTATCGGAATCGACACGGGCGCCTATGCCAGCAATGTGCTTTCCTGCCTGGTGTTGGAGGGAAGTTCCCGCCGCGTAATCACAACCTGAAGACGGCATTCCTTCGTTATTCCTCTCACGATATTGTTGCCGAAGGCTCGACCAGCAGGAGCAAAAACATGAGGCGGCGGACACTCGCACTTCTTTGCCTGCTGATGGGGCTGGGCAGCGCGGTCCTGGCCGCCCTATGGATATGGTCGCCGTTTTACGGAGCCGTCGCCACGCTGGTGATCCTCGCCGCCCTCGCCATCCTGTACTATCGCGCGCCACTGCTCGAACTCCATCACTTGCCGGAAACATTCGCCAGGCGCACCGACCATCTCTCCGCCAATATATGCGGTATCGCGCTGCCCCTGGTTCGTCTCGAGTACCGACTGAATGGTCAGGCGTGGCATGAGGTTCGGCGGCGGCGTCCGCGGGTTCCCTGGCCCCATTTCACGGTCGAGATCCTACCTACGGAATTGAAGGCGGGACGCAATCTGGTGGAAATCAGAGCGTCCGCGCCGGCGCGGCCTCGGAAGAGCATCGCGCGGGAGTTCGTATACGACGATACGCCTTTCCGCCTGCCGGTGCTCAAGACCTGGGAAGACGCAGATCTCGACGTTCAGGACGGCGGCTGGGAAGCATTTGCCGCGCCGGATGGAAGCCACCGCGTTCGGCCGCGGCCGGGCACCGAGGGATACGACCGCATTCTCGCCGTGACCGGCGTTTTTTCCTCCGCTCGCCGGGTCGAGACGGATGTGACCTTCCACCATCGGGTTCGCTCCGATTTCGGCTTCGGGGTTCTGACGCTCTGGGGCGGACATCCAGATCCGGAGGGCGGGCGTCCGCGCCGGGGGTGGCTCTATGGGCTGGCTTGGCTGGCGACATATGAGGGGGGAGTCGCCTCGGAATTCTCCTCGAAATGGGGACCAGCGAAACGGACCGATTCCCTTGGGGTCCTTCCCCATGAGGCCGTTCCCGGCAAGCGCTACGCCGTCATCGCCGAGGTGTGGCCCGTCCTCGACCCCAAAGGCGGGCACGATCACTTCCACCAGCGCGTAAAGTGGTGGGCCGATGGCGACCCGGAGCCCGATACGTGGATTGAAGCGACGGACGGCGATGCAAAGATCGGCGACCGGGAATATGCCGTTGCCCTGCTCGCCCACAATTGCCAAGCCGACTTCGGCCCGGTGAGAATCGTCGACCTGCCCGATCCCGTTGAGTCGGCACGTTAACTTGTTGATTCTCGTGTGATTCAGCTTCCGAAGTCGGCCTCACATAATGTACCGAACTTCGGAACCATCACGCTAGCGGCGGAAGGCTCTCCAATCGACCCCGGGTTCTATACCAGGGGACATTTTTGCGCTTGCCGTGCTATTCTGGATAGGTCTCTAAAAGACTGCGGCTTCCGCTTCAGCCCTCGAATGTTCCCCCGCCAAGAACGGACGATAATCAAAAGGTCATGCCGATCGCGACTTCCCTTCCGGACGACCCGCGCTTCGACCTCATCTGTGTGGGGAGCGGCTTTGCCAGCACCTTCTTTCTCGTCGACTATCTGCGCCGGGCCGGGCCTCGGGCGCGAGTCCTGGTGCTTGAGCGCGGGCGCCACAACAGCCACGAATGGCAGATCGAAAATCGACGAAACTCCCATATAGACTGGAATGACGCTTACGTCCGCCAGGGTGATCCGAAAAAGGACTGGCGGTTCACGATCGGTTTCGGCGGCGGCTCGAACTGCTGGTTCGGCCAGACCCCGCGCATGATGCCGTCCGATTTTCGTATGAAGAGCCTCTATGGCGTGGGGGAGGACTGGCCCCTTTCGTATGAGGATCTGGAGCCTTTCTATCAGGAGGCCGAGGAAATCATGATGGTTGCCGGGTCCTCGGAAGACAGCCCTTTCAAGCGGTCGGGGCCCTACCCGCAGCCCCCGCACCGCTTCAACGGCGCGGACCGTCTGCTCAAACAGGCTTACCCGAACCATCATTTCGCGATGCCGACCGTGCGCGCTCGTGTGGACACGCGGAATCGCCCGCCATGCTGCGCAAATGGAGTCTGCGACCTATGCCCCGTGGACGCCAAATTCACGATCCAAAACGAGCTCATGGGGCTGTTCGAGGATCCGCGTGTGGTGCTGTTGTTGGAGGCCGAGGCGCTGGAAGTTGAGACGCAGGGAAACATCGTGACGGGCGTTCGCTATCGCTTCCAAGGGCGAGAACACCTGGCCGAAGGCGATCTTGTGGTCGTCGGCGCAAATGCGCTGTTCAGCCCGTTTCTTCTCATGCGGTCCGGGATTCGCCATCCACGGCTGGGCCGACGCCTCTACGAGGCTGCGAGCCTTCGGGCGGAGATTTTTCTCGATGGCGTCGATTGTTTTGACGGCAGCACCCTGACCACCGGGCTCAACTATGCGGCCTATGAAGGGCCCCATCGGCGGGAACGCGGAACGTTCACGATCGAAACGTGGAATCTCGGGCCTCTTCGCGTCGACTACGGGAAATGGCGGAGTGTCCTGCATGTCTACATTACCATCGAGGACCTTCCTCAAGAGCAAAACCGGGTCGTGTTATCCAGCGAGGACCCCTCGAAACCCGTAGCGGTTTTCGAGGGATACAGTCCCTATCTTCACCGCGGTGTCGAGGCCGTGAAGGCGGAAGTGCCGAGGATCATGGCCCGGCTGCCGCTGGAGAAGGTCACGTTTCGCGACAAGCTGGGCCAGAATGGCGGGCATATCCAGGGCACCGTCATGATGGGCGACGACCCCGAAACGAGCGTCGTGGATCGACACCTTATCCACCACACCCTCCGCAACCTGTTGGTTTTAGGAGCCAGCGCTTTTCCCACGGGTCCCTGTGCCAATCCAACCCTGACCCTTTGCGCCCTTTCCCTGTGGTCGGCGCGACACGTGATGACGAGCTGACGAAGAAGGAGCACGTCGCATCATGCGCTTCACCCGCCGAACTTTTCTTTTTTCCGCGTTCGGCGTTGCCGCCGTCGGAGGTGGCGGCGCCCCGGTCTCCTACACTCTCAACTCCGGAGAGGGGATGGTGACCAGGATCGTTCGCCGCAGGCTTCCCGACCTGAACATGGCGGAGGAAGAACTGGCCGAGTTCGCCCGTGATTTTGTCGCCCATGACGTCACGACTCCGACCCATCTCCTCGCAATGCTGCGGATCACATCACCCATTGTCTTGTCGGACTCGCTATCGGTCTTCGTCCCGCAGAAGGCACTCGACATGGCCGAAAGGTACGAACGTAAGGTCCTGACCAAGTTCTTTCTTTCGACCGACTTCTTCGATCCCGCCCGCCAGAAAGATGGACCGGTTGTCTACATCACCTTCGCCGATCCTTGGGAAGCGATCTGCGCCAACCCGCTGGCCAACACCGCGCTTTGAAGAACTGATTCCTCCGAGACGGCAAGCCTGACGGCCGGTCAGACCGTCACGGATGCCGATTGGCGCCGACGGATTTCCTCGATCACGACCGAGCTGTCGAGTTCCCCATCTCCCTTGGCGATCACCTTCTCCAATATTCCGAGATGGACTCGCGCAAGCGGCAGGTCCTGGCCGGCCCGCCGCGCCTGGTCGAGTATGATCGAGAGGTCCTTGTGATGCTGGGCCGCCCGCGACTGGGCCGTGAAGTCGCCGCGCAGCATTTTCTCGCCCTTTACGTCCACGGCCACCGAATAGGCCGGAGAGATCTTCAACAGATCGAGAAAGGCCGCGCCGTCAAGCCCCAACCGGTCAGCGAAAACCAGCCCTTCCGCCAGGGCAAGGCGATTGAGGCCGAGTATCAGGTTGCTGGCCAGTTTCGCCTTCGATCCGCTTCCCGTCAGGCCGAGATGGACGACGCGATCGCTGACGGCCCGGAGGAGATCGCCGCAGGCTTCGTAATCGGCGGCATCGCCACCGACCATGACCACAGCCTGACGGTCGCGGATCTGCTGGCTCGAGCCGCTGATGGTCGCGTCGAGATAGCTCACGCCGCGTTTTCTGAGTCTTTCGGCCAAAGCCACGGTTTCATCCGGCATGCCCGTGGTCGTATCAAGGAGGTAGCGCGGCGCACGGTCGGCGGTCATCAACCCGTCGTCCCCCTCGATGACGTCGCTCACCGTCTCCGTCGTCATGAGCGAGAGAAAGATTCGCCGGGTCCGGGCGCCGACTTCGGATGGGCCGGACGCAACCTGGCCACCCAGTCTCTCCAGCTCGGCACACCGCGCGGGTTCGATATCGAAACCAACGACATGGAAGCCACGCGTGATCAAATGCTCCGCCAGGGCCAAGCCAACGAGGCCGACGCCCACCACGCCTATTGCCTCGTCGTGGGGATCCTGCCGGCTGCCCAAGTGTTCCATCGGCGCGCTCCTGCGTCTATTGGATCTGACAATGGGCTTCGGATAGGCGCGGGAAGCCCGATCGCGCGATCATCCTGATCCGTCGGTGGCCAATTCGTCAATGTCGGCACCGGAAGCGGCTTGCCTCGGCGCACGCAGTCCGCCAACGCTGCCGCAGGAAGGTGAAGGGTAACGGCGATGATACCGAGCGACGTCCTCGTGTTCGACGAGGCATCAGTGGCGGAACCGCCCGGACTCAATGAAGGCTTGGGGAGATCAGGAAACTGTTTCTATCGGCCGATTTGATGGCGACGGAGAGCACGTCCCCCTCGCGCCAGAGCGTCAACGGGACCAGCGCGCCCGCGGGGCCGAGCGCCCAGACCCGCCGGAACATATCGGCCAGGTTGCGCGGTTTTTCGCCGTCCACCTCGATCACCCGGTCACCGACCTCGACCCCGGCATCATCCGCGGGTCCATCCGTCGCCAGCCCCACGACCACGAGTTGATCCTCTGCCTCAGCCGTGTACATGCCGAGCCAGGGGCGTGCCGGCTTGCCCTGCCCGCCCATGGTCGTCAGCTGAGTCACGATCGGTTTGAGGATGTCGATCGGCACGATCATGTTTCCGTCAACCTGCCGATCGTTTTCCAGAGGCTGCTGAACGAACAGGGAGCCAACCCCCGCGAGCCGCCCGTCGGCGGAGATCAGGCCGGCGCCTCCCCAGTTCGGATGGGGCGGGGTGGTAAAGATTGCTTCGTCAAGCACGTACTCCCAATATCCGGCAAACTCCCTCTTGGCGACGACCCGCGCCTTGGTCGACTGCTCGCGCCCGCCAAACCCGGCCACGATCACGCCTTCCCCGACCTTCAGATCGGCGGAGCTACCGAGCTCCATGACCGGCAGATCTAGGCGCTCCAAAGCCTGCACCAGACCGAAGCCCGTTTCCTGGTCATAGGCCACCTGATGAGCCTGGCAGGCACGGCCGTTGGAACCGAGCAGCCAGATGGAGTCGGCTTCCGTGATGAGATAGCCGATTGTAAGCACCAAACCGTTTTCGTTGATCAGAACGCCGTTGCCGGCCCGCTCCGTACCCAGAATCGAGGACGTGAACGCATCCTCGGGAATCTTCGTTCGAACGGATACCATGGCTGACAAGGTTCGCTCGAGGTCATAGCTCACGTCCTCGGTGCGTGGCTGAAATGCCTCACCGATTTCCCAATCCGATGGTTCCGCCATGGCGACGACCCCCTTGGCTAGTGGTCCGAGCGCCCCCCTCCCTCAAAGCCGCCATCCAATGTTCCAGATTTGCCCGCCGGGGGCAATACCGATGGCAGGCGGGTCGACCGTTCGGTGTTGATGCCGCCCGTTGAGGCCTTGGAGCACCGATCCACGCGGCCTCACGATGGAAGGCCTGTTGCCGGTCGGACATTTCTTTCATGCCACGAACTCTTGTGCAAAAGCTCTCGCAACGCGTTGCGATGCTCCACCAAATCGGCCACCGTATATCCGTCAAGAACCGCCACGAAGGCATCCAGTGCTTCGCCGAGCGCCCCACGCAGTCGAGAGGCTGGCGTGATAACGCATTTGTTGCGATCCTTGTCGAAGCATTCTGCCAGAACGGACTCCTCTTCGA
>JANQJG010000033.1 GCA_028281785.1 Rhodospirillales bacterium | reverse complement strand
CCGCTACGACAAACTCGCCGCCAATTTCCTCGGGTTCGTCAAACTCGCAAGTATCATGCTGTGGCTAAAATAATTAATTTGTCACCACAGCCTAGAGCGGATCGCGATCAATTGGAAACACCGCATGTTTGCAATTGATCGCGATCCGCTCTACCTCAACAGACCCTAGCCGAAGCAAGAGCGAGAAGTGCTCTCGGTGAGGGGGACACGATATCCTCGAACAGAACGCTTTTCGAAACACGGGGACCGAATTCCCGCCTGTGCCTTCAAAAGATCGCCGGGATGGGACACTTCTACCCCTCAAGCAGCTTCCCCAGCGCCGCGACGCAAAGCGACGGGCTGTCGAGCACCGGAACCGAGAGCGAGCCGTTGAGCTCGGCCGCCAGATGCGCCATCGAGGCCTGGGCGAGTACGATCACATCCGTACGCTTGGAAAGCTCCGCAGCGGCCCGCGCCACGGCCGCGTCATGGGCCGCCTTGTCGCCGTTACGGAGCGCGAAATAGGCCTCGTTCTCGACCACCGTCTCGATGGCGACCTTCCGCCCCTGCTCGGCCGCGTGCTGTTTGAGCAGGGTCTCGCTGGGTCCGACCGTCGTGCGGCTGGTGCAGAGCAGGCCGACGCGCCGGCCGGTGCGCACCGCTTGCGCCGCCATGGGGTCGTCGATCTTCATGATGGGCACGTCCACCAACTTCCGCACCGTGTCGACCGCCGGCGAGGTGGACGAGCAGGTGAAGAGGATCGCCTGTGCCCCCGCCTCCTGGGCCAGCGCGCATTGCCCAGCGATGCGCCGGACGATGGCGGGCACCATGCCGCCATGGCGGCGGGCGTCCTGAATCAGGCTCTCGTCGACCACGTGGAAGCTCTCCAGCTCGGGGTAGCGTTCGCCCAGGAGCCCCTTGAAGACATCGACGAGAAACGGCGCTGTGTGCAAAATCCCGAGTCGCTTCATCGGATAGTTTCCTCCCGTTTATTCTTCCAGTCGCTCAGAGCAAATCCCGAGCGGATTGACTCAATCCGCGAAGACGTATTTGCGACCCATCAATATGTTAGAGCTTTTCACATGATCGGTATCAATCCTGAAAAGCTCTAAAGCGGAAAACCCGGATCTTCCCATCGCCGCAACCGGCCCGCCGCCGCGCGCGCGAATTTGAGCGTCAGGGACCGCCGCCTGGCCGCGTTCAACGGCCGCTCGACCGCCGGGCGGACGAGCCCCGCGCCATAGCGGTCGCCCACGATCAGCCCTTCCTCGGCCGGCAGAATGCCGTCGGGAAAGCCGGACGGCACCGCGAAATAGAAAAGCTCGCAATAGTCCAGATATTCGCTCCACTTGCTGTCGGCGCGGAAATCGGCGACCGAGGTCTTGATCTCGACCACGGTCAGGCGCCCGTCCGGCCCCAGCGCGCAGATATCCACCCGCCGGCCCGTGGGCAGGCTGAACTCCGTCAGCCCCCACAGATCCATCTCGGCCAGGAAGCGCAGGACGCCCCGCGCCAAATCCTGGGCCGACAGGCCCGGCACCTCCCCCGCGGCCTCGGCTCGGGGCTGATTGACCGGTTCCGGCATGGCTGACCCGCCCTGTGACTCGCCTGTCATAAGCCTAGAGCACTCTCCGACATCGCGGAAGGGGGGCGCCGCGCGACAAGAAACGTGAAATCTCCCGCGAAGTCGTATAGAGCATGGAACCGAAGGGTTCGAAGTAGGCAGCGAGATGGTTCCTCCCAGAGAGGCAGTGAAATCGGCGCCGAAGGCCGAGGCGGCGGCCTCGCGTCGTCGGACGCGGAAAGCCGCCCTCCCCAAGGTCATCATTCAGATCCCCTGCCTGAACGAGGAGAAGACCTTGCCGGGCACGCTAGCCGAGCTGCCGCGCGAGCTGGCCGGCGTCGGCCGCGTCGAATGGCTGGTGGTCAACGACGGAAGCACCGACCGTACCGTCGAGGTGGCCCGCGAACACGGCGTCGACCATATCGTCGATCTCGACACGACCCAGGGGCTTGCCCGCGCCTTCATGGCCGGGATGGAGCGCTGCCTGGCGGAAGGCGCCGACATCATCGTCCATACGGACGCCGACAACCAGTACGCGGCCGCCGACATCCCGTCCCTGCTCGCGCCCATCCGGGAAGGGCGCGCGGAGATGGTCGTTGGCGCGCGCCCGATCCGCGACATCGAGGACTTCTCGGCGCTCAAGAAGGGTTTGCAAAGGCTCGGGAGCTGGGTCGTGCGCTCGGTCAGTGGCACCGACATCCCCGACGCCACCAGCGGGTTCCGCGCCTTCTCCCGCCGCGCCGCCCTGCGCCTGAACGTCTTCAACGACTACACCTACACCCTGGAGACCATCATCCAGGCCGGGCAGGTGGGCATTCCCACCACCTGGGTTCCCGTGCGCGTGAACCCGCGGACCCGTCAGTCTCGCCTCATTCGCAGCATTCCCGACTATATCAAGCGCTCGGTGATCACGATCTTCCGCATCTACCTCATCTACAAGCCGCTGCGCATGTTCGCCTGGCTCGGGTCGGTGCCCTTCGCGCTTGGCTTTCTGCTCTGTCTCAGATGGGTCTGGCTCTATCTGGAAGGGACGGACCGCGCCCATGTTCCCAGCCTGGTGCTCGCCGCGATCCTGGTCCTCATGGGTTTCAATCTCTGGATTCTCGGCCTCGTGGGCGAGACCACGGCGGCGAACCGCAAGCTGCTGGAGGACATCCAGCTCCAGCAACGCCGGACCCGTCTCGACGTCGCGGAGAAGGACATGTGATGGACCGCGACCTCCTGGCCCGGCGGGTTCTGGCCGACCTGCCGAAGCTTCTCACCCTGCTCGACCGAAATCCGCACAGCCCGACCTTCGGCTGCTTCGACCGCAATCACTGGCATTACAAGATCATCGATTTCCCCAGCGGCATGGCCCAGGAGTTCGTCTGGCCGCTCGCCCTCGCCCATGCCCTGCCGCTTCCCGATAATCCCTATCGCGGTGCCCCGGCGATCCGCGACTGGATCGTCGCGGCGCTCCGCTTCGCGGCCCGGTCCAGCCATCGCGACGGCTCCTGCGACGACTACTACCCCTTCGAGCGGGCCACCGGCGCCGCCGCCTTCTCCCTGCTCGCGGCCGTCGAATCCTATCGCCTGCTCGAACTCGAGGATGCCGCGCTCAAGGCCTTTTTCGCCCGCCGTGCCGACTGGCTGGCCAAGCATCGGGAAAGCGGCCGGCTCAGCAATCACGAGGCGCTGGTCGTCCTTTGTCTGACCCGCGTCGCCGAGATCACGGGGGAGCTGCGGTGGAACGACGCCATCGATACGCGGCTGGCCCGGCTCCTGTCCTGGCAGACCGAGGAGGGCTGGTTCCCCGAATATGACGGTTGCGATCCCGGATACATGACCCTGACGATCTCGCTCCTGGCGATGCTCGACGGCATCCGGCCGGAAGCGGCCCTGCGCGGGCCCCTCCGCAAGGCGGTCGCGCTCGCCGCCGAGCTCATGCATCCCGACGGCAGTTTCGGTGGCGCCTATGCCAGCCGCAACACGCTCAACTTCTTTCCCCATGGCTTCGAACTCGTCGGCCGCTGGATGCCCGAGGCGCTCGCGATCAACGACCGGTTCCTCGGAGCCCTGGACGGGGGGCGGGCCCCCTGCTACGCCGACGACCACATCCTCGGCCACCATGCCTGGAACTATCTCCTCGCCTGGCGCGACTTCGTGAAGGAGCGACCGACCCCCGCCCCCCGGCCGGAGGGGCGCAAACACTACCCCGCGGCCGGGTTCCTGATCGATCGCCGCGGCGGCACCGAGCTTTATCTTGGCACCCGCAAGGGCGGCGCCTTCAACCTGTTTCGCGACGGCCGCCTTGTCGCCGCCGACACCCAGCTCTCGCTCATCGTCCGGTCGGGCCTGCGCCGCCGCAACGCGGTCGCCCATCTGATCTACGACTACGAGGTCGAGATGGGCGAGGACGAGATCCGCATTGCGGGGGATTTCGGCTGGGCCAAGCAGGCGCCGATGACGCCCGCGCGCATGATCGTCCTGCGGCTGATCATGCTGACGGTCGGACGCTTCTTTCCCGATCTGGTTCGGCGGCTGCTCCAAAGCCTCCTGATCTCGGGCAAGGAGGCCGCGCCCTTCCGCTTCGAGCGGCGTTTGCGTTGGACCGAAGACACATGGGAGGTGACCGACCGGATCACGGCCGAGGACTGGAAGCCGGTCATCGCCGTCGGGTTGGGCGCGCATCAGAACTCGATCTACAACGTCATGAGCGCGGTCTACGCCCAGGGCCAGTTGGAAACGCCCTGGCGCGACCTCACGCCCAAGCTCGCTGGGCTGGGCAAGGACACGCCCCTTGTCCTGACCCGCCGGCTGTAGCAGGCTTTCGAGAAAGGTGAACCGATGATTGACCTCGTGCTTCGAGACGCTCCGCTCCTCAGCATGAGGCCAATTATTTCAGAGAGTTACCTCATCCTGGGCAGTCGCCGAAGGCGGCGTGTCGAAGGATGGGGAGGTGCGAAGCGCCGTCTCGAAGGGTGCGGCGAGACGCCTCAACGGCTTCCTCGGCGACCTGCCGGTCATGCGTAAGCTCGTCGCCCTCGGCGTCAGCCTCGCCATCCTCGCGATCATCTACTGGCAGGTGGACCCCGCCGCGATCCTCGCGGCCCTCGCCGCCGCCGACGGGCCTCTGCTCGGGCTAGGGCTGGCGATGGTGATCCCGATCACGGCCGCGACCGCCTGGCGGCTGACGGTTTTGGCGCCGGGCGGCGCCATCGGTTTCTGGCGGGCCTTGCGCCTGACCCTCATGGCCAGCGTCCTCAACCTCGTGCTGCCTTCGAAGATGGGCGATATCAGCAAGGCCTACGCGATCGCCGAGCGCGGGCATATGAGCGGCCCCGGCGCGCTGGCGCTGGTGGTCTTCGAGAAGGGCTGGGACATGCTGGCCCTGCTGGTCTGGTGCCTGTTCGGGCTGGTCTTTCTCGGCGCGGAGCAGGCGATCTTCTTGGTTCTGGCTGCCGCCGTCGCCTTGGCGCTGTTGGCTGGGATCGCGCTCACGGTCTCGCCAAGCGCCGCCGGTTATCTCTTGCGCATCGGCGGCCGCTTCGCCCCGGCCAAGCTCGGCCGCTGGCTCGGGGCGTTCGCGGACTCCTGGGGCGAGGTGCTGACGCATGTCTGGGCGCGTCCGGGCCGCGGCGCCACCGTCGTGCTCGGATCGGTGGCGCTCTGGTTCCTGCACCTCTTTCAGATCTGGCTGTTCGCCCTGGCCCTCGCGGCAACCATCCCCCTGATCGAGAACCTGGCCCGCGCGGCGCTCTCCATCCTCGTCGGCCTGCTGCCCTTCACGCTCGCCGGCATCGGCACCCGCGACGCGGCGCTCATCTTCTTCTATCAGCCGCATATGACGGTGCAGGCGGCTGCGGCCCTCGGCCTTCTCTGCACGCTGCGCTATCTTCTGCCGGCGCTGGCGGGGCTGCCACTGCTCGGGCTCTATGTCAACGAGATCCGCCGCGAGGCGTAAGAGCCTGTTTGAGAAATCCCACGGGGCTGCGAATAATACCGGCGAGCGCCCGAAATGACTCGGGCCTCTCCTTCGACGGGCTCAGGATGAGGCCCTCATGCTGAGCTGAGTCGAAGCACGAGGGCCGACTGCCCGGTGTGTCACTTCAAACGCTCGCTGGTGCAAGACATGGGAGGAGAAGACGTGACGACGCTCCCCGACTTCCGGCTCGAAACCTATTTTTCCAAGTGGGAGTTCAAGGCGCGCTATCACATCACCGCCTCCGATGCCGAAAGCCTCTCGCTTCGCGAGCTGCTGGCGATGGCGACGCCGCAGCAGCGGGAGGCTTTCGAGAACATGTGGCTCGGCTATACCGAAACCTGGGGCGCGCCCGATCTGCGCGAAACCATCGCCTCGATCTACGAGAACCAGTCGGCCGCCAACATCCTTTGCTTCACGGGTGCCAGCGAGGGGATCTTCGCCGCCAACACGGTGCTGCTCGACGCCGACAGTCACGCGGTCGTCGTGACGCCGAACTACCAGTCCCATGAGACGCTGCCGGCGACCATCTGTTCCGCGACCGGCGTGCCGCTCGACGCCGATGACAACTGGTCGCTGGACATTGATCGCGTGGCCGCCGCGATCAGACCCAACACGCGCCTTGTCACCATCAACTTTCCCCACAACCCCACCGGCGCGATCCTCGAACGCGATCGCTATTTCGCCCTCATCGAGCTCTGCCGCCGGCACGGGATCTATCTTCTGCACGACGAGATCTTCAACGGCCTCGGGCCGACGGGCACGGAACATCTTCCGTTCGTGGCCGATGTCTACGAGCGCGGCCTGTCGGTCAACGTGATGTCGAAAGCCTACGGGCTGCCGGGCCTGCGCATCGGCTGGATCGCCTGCCAGGAGCGCGAGCTGCTCTCGAAGATGGAAAGATTGAAGCACTATCTGTCCATCTGCAATTCGGCCCCCAGCGAAAGGCTCGCGGTGATCGCGCTGGAGAACAGGCAAAAGATCCTCGCGCGCAACTGCCGGATCGTGGACGAGAATCTTCCCAAATGGGACGCTTTCTTCGCCCGCCACCCGGCGCTCTTCGATTGGTACCGGCCGGAGGGTTCCTGCACGGCCTTCCCACGCTATTTGGGCGCCGAAGGCGTAGAGCGGTTCACCCGCGCCTTGGTGGAGGAGGACGGCGTGCTGCTCCTCCCAAGCACGATCTTCCAATCGGAGCTCGGGCCCACCTCGACCGACCGTTTCCGTCTGGGGTTCGGGCGCGCCGGCCTGGACCGGGGGCTCGCCGCCCTGGACGCCCATATCACGCGGACCCGACCCAGGGCGAGCGGCCGCTCGCCCTCCCCGTGACGCTATCGGTTCGACCCAAGCCCAACCAAGATCTCCGCCTTTGTCTTGACCGTGAAACTTGAACCACAGAGAACACCGAGGGCACAGAGATGGACACAGAGAAGGGTTAAGAGCGCGCGACGCGCGCTTCTTCTTCGCCTCGCGCCAGCGAGGCCTCTGTGTAACCTCCGTGTTCTCCGTGTTCTCTGTGGTAAATTGGCACCCAATTGCGATGAGCGAATTGAGGAGGAGGGCGAAAAAGCCCGACCTTGACGGTACGTTGAGTCCAGGCCCTAACCCGCGAAGCGTGGCTCGGGCAGGCCCCGCACACCCACATCGATGGCGAGCAGCGTGCCGGCCAGGGGCTGCTTGGCGAGTTGCTCGGCGGGCAGCCGCTGGGTCGCCGTGGTTATGTACAGCCGGTCGAGACCGGGGCCGCCAAAGGTGCAGGCCGTCGGCTGCTCGACCGGCAGGTCGATGACCCGGTCGACCCGCCCGTCGGGGGCATAGCGGATCACCTGCCAGCCGCCGTACTGGGCGCTCCACAGAAAGCCCTCTCTGTCCACCGTCGCGCCATCCGGAACGCCGGGCCGGTCGTCCGTCCTGGCGAAGGGTCTGCGCGCACCGAGGGCGCCGCTCTCCGGGTCATAGCCATAGGCGAAGATGGTGAGCAGGCGGGAGTCGGCGAAATACATGGTCCGCGCGTCCGGGCTCCAGGCCAGGCTGTTGGGGATGATGATGCCGCCGAACAGCTCCCGAACCTCCAGCTTCTCGTCGAGAACATACAGCACGCCCTCGGGATCGGTCGCCGGCCCGCCCTGCACGAACCCGTCCACGATGCGCGAGGTATCCTTCATCGTGCCGGCCACGAAGCGCCCGCGCGGGTCGCATCGCCCGTCATTGAACCGATGGAAGGGCTGATCGGCCGGAAGCTTGAAAAGATCCTCGAACGCGCCGCTCTCGAGGTCGAAGAAGGCCATCCGCGACTTCAGGGCGAGGAGCAGCCCACCGGTCTCGCGCAGGGCCAGCGCGCCGACCATCTCCGGCATCGTCCAGGTCTCGACCTTCCCGCTTTCGGGGTCGAGCCGGTGGACGGCGGGCTGCCGGATATCCACCCAATAGAGCCGCCGCTCGGCCGGACACCAGACCGGCACCTCGCCGAGGATGTTCTTGAGATCGGTGACGCTCTGGATCTCGCTCATCCGACGGCCCTCCCCCTTTTCGTCTGTTCGTTGATCCGGTGACGGCTACTCGCCGAGCACCCTTCTCACGTAGTCGATGGAGTCCTTCAACGCCGAACGGATCACGCCCAGCTCGACGGGCTGGTCCCCGCGCTGGGGCGGCGCCCGGTTCGGCCGGTCCAGGCGCAGCGGCATCTCCAGCGCCAGCGGCAGATCGTCGCCGCGCCCGACGAGCCCGGCCAGGATGGTGTCGTAGTCGATGGCCCCCTGGCCGATCGGGACGAAGCGCCAGCCCCAGTCGCTCGATGCGATGTCCTTGAGATGCAGGTTGACCGTGGCTGGCAGGACCGCCGCGATGTCGTCCGTGGGGTCGAGTTTCTCGTGGGAATAGGTGAAGACGTTGCCGACATCGTAGTTGACGCGCACGGCCTCCGAGCCGATGCGGGCGACGAGCTCCGCCGCGGCCTCGCCCGTGGGCAGGATGTCGTCATCGCCATGGCCGGGATTCTCGAGCCCGATCACGACACCGAGCGATTCGGCGATGCCGGCCAGCCGTTCGATGTTCCTCAGGAACGGGTCACGGTGGGGCGTGGTCGTGGTATTGGAAATCACGACCGTCGCGCCCAGCGCCTTGCCGAAGGCGAGCCGGCGCGTGAAGGTCTCGACCGCCTCGGGCGTGCCGAGATCCATATGCGAGGCGACCGAGAAGCTGGCGAGCCCGAATCCGTTCAGGAAACCGGCCAGTTCCCGCCCCTTGGCCTCGGTGAAGAAATCCTCCGCGTAGCCTTCCACATACCCCGCCGTAAACGCCAGCTCGATATGGCTGGCGCCGGCCGCGGCCACCTCCTCGGCAGCGACCGGCAGGTCATAGCCGTCGAAAATGGCCGTGTTGACCGAGATTGTCCTGCCCATGTTCTCCGTTTCCTCCCTCGGTGCCGGTCCGGATATGGCCACCCGCCGCCTTCTCTATAGGGCGGCTACCCTAGGCCCTGGCTGCGGGACCTGTCCACTTGTATCATGACGTGATATCCAATCTGTTGGGCCGACAGCCCATACCGGAGGAAATCCGCCATGGCGAAGCGAACCGTGCTCATCACCGGCGCCACCGGAAATCTCGGGGTGAAGCTCAGGCGGCATCTCGAGGCGCTCGGCGGTTATGAGTTGCGCCTCCTGTCGCTCACCGCCGACGGCGATCCGACGGTCGCGGAGGCCGATCTGTCCGTCTATGACGACCGCTGGACCGGGAAGTTCCGGGGGGTCGACACCGTCGTCCACCTCGCGGCCTCGGCCCCGGCGCTTTCCAGTTGGGACGAGATCGTTCCTAACAACATCGACGCCGTGCTCAATGTCGGCCATGCGGCCGTCGCTCATGGCGCCAAACGCATCATCCTCGCCAGCTCCAATTGGGTTGTCGCGGGCCACCGCTTCGCGGAGGTACCGCTCACGCCCGACCTCCCGCCCCGGCCGGTCAATCCCTACGGGGCGTCCAAGCTGTTCGCCGAGCGCTATGGCCGCCACCTCGCCGAGCATCACGGAATCTCGGTGATCGCGCTGCGCATCGGGTGGTGCCAGAAGACACCGGGGAATCGGCCGGAATCGATGACCCGCTGGGGCGGCTGGGGCCAGCGGATGTGGCTGAGCGACTGCGACTACTGCCAGATCATGGAAAAAGCGATCGAGGCCGAGCTTGCCGGCTTCGCCGTCCTCAACGCGATGTCGGACAATCCGGGCGCGCGCTGGGATCTCTCCGAGACCCGGCGCCTCCTCGGCTACCAGCCAGCCGATGGCCATACCGCCTCCCCAGGCTTGGGGACTCGGCTCAAGGGCCGAATTCGCGGGCTTCAGGCGCGGCTGTTCGGCGACGCCAGCCGGATCTCCGCCACCGATTTTTGGTAGCCGCGGATTGGTGGAACGCCGACCGCACGGCTTTGACAAGAATAGATCTAACCCGTGGTTGCGATCCCCTTATGATTCGGGCATCTTCGCGGTCTTTCCAAACCGATAGAGCGACGACGTCCCGCCATGATCTGCGTTTGCAGCCTCGCCGAAATGTCGATGCATGCCCGTACACTGCGCCCGACCCATCTTGTGTCGGTGGTCGCGCCGCAAGAGATCCCGGAAACGCCGGCCGGCATCGCCCCCGAACGCCATCTTCGGATTAGCGTCGACGATATCAGCGAGCCCATGGCGGGGGCGGTTCTGCCCGAGATCGAACACGTCTCGGCCTTGATCGAGTTCCTGCAGACCTGGGATGGTCGGGCGCCGCTCCTGATCCATTGCGTAGCCGGCATCAGCCGCTCGATGGCCGCCGCGCTGACCGCGCTGGTCCTGCGCGCCGAGGGCCGCGAGATGGAGGGCGCGCGCCTCCTCCGGCAAGAGGCGCCTCACGCCATGCCGAACCACCGGATCGTGGCGCTCGCGGACCAACTCCTCGGACGGCAGGGGCGCCTGGTCGCCGCGCGGGATGCCATGGGCCCGGCGCGGCTGATGGTCACCGGCCCCCTGGTCACCCTTCCGCCGCTCAACAACACGCCCGCCCGCGAGGTCCCGCCAGGGTCCTGACGGCCACGCGGCGGAGCCACGGACACCCCACGGTCGGCTTGTGCGCTAGCCGTTTGACTTGTCATCTCCGGGAAACCTCGTTAACACTGAGGGCTCCTCCAGGGACGTCGTCCGGCGTGGCAACGCCGGATTCCGACGGCGCTGATAAGCCCGCCCAGGGCTGGCATGCCCGAATGGAAGGAACAAGCGGGGGTCTTCGGATCGATCCGTGTGGCATGCCCATCTGCTTACCCGGCCTCTCGGCGCGTCGTCGCCTCGGACGCCGGAGCCTTCGGCCCCCATGCTGGGGTCTGGGTTTTCGTAGTTGGATAACCGTCGGGCCCTGTTCTCTCTCGGCCGATGAGCCGGGACAAGCCGTTTCTTGCGCATGAAACAAGCGGGAGGAACGGCACGATCCGGAGCTGTGACGCCGGCCGTCGCCAAAAAGCAGATTCGGCAACCGAACCGTAAGGAGTCTTTATGAGTAGCCAAACAATTCTGGTCCCAGAGGGCCCCGCCAATGTGATCGAGACCGACTACACGATCGGGCAGGACAACATCCAGCCCAAGGTCGGGCCCTTCGGCCTCGATATTCATAATCCCGTTTTCGTGATTTCGGGGCTGACCATTATTGCTTTGGTTGTTTTTGCGCTGTTCTTTCCGGCGCAGGCGGAAGCATTTTTCGGTTGGCTGCGTCCGGCGCTGACGTCGACCTTCGACTGGTTCTTCCTGCTCGCCGGCGACATTTTCGTGCTGGTGGCGCTCGGGCTGATCGTCTCGCCCCTGGGCAAGGTTCGAATCGGCGGCATGGACGCGACGCCCGACTATTCCTATCCCGGCTGGTTCGCCATGCTGTTCGCCGCCGGCATGGGCATCGGCCTGATGTTCTTCGGCGTGTCCGAGCCGATCTCGCACTTTTCTTCCTCCGTCGCGGAGGGCGCCGGCACGCCCGAAAGCTGGGCCCCGCTGGCCGGCGCGGTGGGGAACGCGGAGGAAGCCCGCAGGCTCGGCATGGCCGCCACGATCTTCCATTGGGGCCTGCATCCCTGGGCGATCTATGCGATCGTCGGGCTGTCGCTGGCCCTGTTCGCTTATAACAAGGGATTGCCGCTGAGCGTCCGCTCGATCTTCTACCCCATCTTCGGCGAGCGGATCTGGGGCTGGACCGGCCATGTCATCGACACGCTCGCGGTCTTCGCGACGCTGTTCGGGCTGGCGACCTCGCTCGGGATCGGCGCCGAGCAGGCGAATGCCGGGCTCGAATTCCTCTTCGGGATCCCGGTCAACGATCTCTCCAAGGTGCTGCTGATCACGGCCATCACCTCGATCGCCCTGATCTCGGTGATCGCGGGCCTCGATGTCGGCGTCAAGCGGCTTTCCGAGATCAACATGATCCTCGCCGCCCTGCTGCTGTTCTTCGTCATTGCCTTCGGACCGACGCTGGCGATCGCCACGGGCTTCTTCAGCAATCTGGTCGCCTATGCCGAATACCTGCCGGCCTTGTCCAATCCCTTCGGGCGCGAGGACACGAACTTCAGCCAGGGCTGGACGTCGTTCTACTGGGCGTGGTGGATCTCCTGGTCGCCCTTCGTCGGCATGTTCATCGCCCGCATCAGCCGCGGCCGCACGGTGCGCGAGTTCATCTTCTGCGTCCTGTTGATCCCCTCGGCGGTTTCGGTGTTGTGGATGACCGCCTTCGGCGGCACGGCCATCAGCATGGTGAACGAGGGCTACCAGGCCCTTGTTGACGCGCCGCTGGAACTGAAGCTGTTCAGCATGCTCTCCAACCTGCCGCTGGCGGGCATCACCTCCTTCGTCGGCATCGTGCTGGTGATCGTGTTCTTCGTCACCTCGTCGGATTCCGGCTCGCTGGTCATCGACACGATCACGGCCGGCGGCAAGGTGGACGCACCGGTGTCGCAGCGCGTGTTCTGGGCCAGCTTCGAGGGCCTGGTCGCCATCGCCCTGCTTCTCGGCGGCGGTCTGGGCGCGTTGCAGGCGGCGTCGGTTTCGACCGGCCTGCCCTTCGCGATCGTGCTGCTGCTCGGCTGTTTCGCCCTCATCAAGGGCCTGCTCGACGAGCCGCGCGAGCGAAAAGCCGCGTCCTAGTGTGATGGTTCCGAAGTTCGGTACATTATGTGTGCCGAACTTCGGAAGCTGAATCACACTAGAATCAACAAGTTAGTGTGCCGAATTCACGCGAGATTCAATGTAACGAATCTCGCGATCGGGACACTAGGGAACGATCCCCTTCAGCGAGAGCACTTCTCGCTCTTGCTTCGGCTGGATCAGATCGCGATGAAATGGAATCGCTCGGCAATACCGTTTCATCGCGATCTGATCTAGCGCTCGGCCAACGGCCTCACTTAACCCTCTCCGCCTTTGGGGGAGAGGGTGGCGAGCGCAAGCGAGCCGGGTGAGGTGGTCTTTCTTGCCGGCGGTGCCCCACCTCACCTTGTTCCTCTCCCCCCCAAAGGGGCGGAGAGGAAACCCAGCGGCGAGCTAACGCCTGAATCCGGAAGCTGAGGCGGGGGCTCAACACCTAGGTCTGAGTCCCCCTGCCGCTTGCGCGGCGCGAGCGGCGGGTGCTACTTTCCGCGCCGCATCCGAGTGATCGGCTCGGCATACGCAATCACGCCTCGACCGCTCCAGACACGGGGTCCGCTTCCCATGGCTCTCGACAGCAACACCGTCAAGAAAATCGCCTTCCTGGCCCGCATCAAGGTGCCCGACTCGGACCTGGGCGGGCTGGCCAATGAGCTCAACAACATCATTGGCTGGGTCGAGCAGCTGGGTGAGGTCAATACCGAGGGCGTCGAGCCCATGACCAGCGTCGCCGAGATGAGCCTCTACAAGCGGGCCGACGAGGTGACCGATGGCGCCTATCCCGAGCGCGTGCTCGCCAACGCGCCGGAGCCGGAGAAGGGCTTCTACACCGTGCCCAAGGTGGTCGAGTGATGGCGGCGCTCACCGATCTCACCCTCGCAGAGGCGGCCGCGGGCCTGGCTGCCGGCGACTTCACCTCGATCGAACTCACCGACGCCAGCCTGGCGGCGATGGAGGCCGGTCGCGCGCTCAACGCCTTCATCACCGAGACGCCGGAACTCGCGCGGGCGCGGGCGGCCGAGTCCGACGCCCGGCGCGGCCGTGGCGAGACGCGCGGCCCCCTGGACGGCGTTCCGGTGGCGATAAAGGATCTGTTCTGCACCGAGGGCGTGCTGACCACGGCCGGTTCGCACATTCTCGACGGCTTCACCCCGACCTATGAGTCGACGGTGAGCCAGAACCTGCGCAACGCAGGCGCGGTGATGATCGGCAAGACCAATCTGGACGAGTTCGCCATGGGCTCGTCCAACGCCACCAGCTACTACGGCCCGGTCATCAATCCCTGGCGCGCGGATGACGGCAAGGACCGGGTGCCGGGGGGATCTTCGGGCGGCTCGGCCTCGTCGGTGGCGGCGCGGATCTGCTTCGGCGCGACCGGCACCGACACCGGGGGATCGATCCGCCAGCCCGGCTCCTTCTGCGGCATCGTCGGCATGAAGCCGACCTATGGGCGCTGCTCGCGCTGGGGCATCGTCGCCTTCGCGTCGAGCCTGGACCAGGCCGGGCCGATGACCCGCACCGTGCGCGATGCCGCGCTGATGCTCCAGGGCATGGCCGGCCACGACCCCAAGGATTCGACCTCGACGCCGGTCGATCTGCCGGATTTCGCGGCCGCGCTCACCGGTGACATCCGCGGCATGAAGATCGGCATTCCCAAGGAATACCGGCTCGACGGCATGCCGGAGGAGATCGAGGCCCTGTGGCGCCAGGGCGTGGAATGGCTGGAGGCGGCCGGCGCCGAGACCCGCGAGGTCTCGCTGCCGCATACCAAATACGCGCTGCCCACCTATTACATCATCGCCCCGGCTGAGGCGTCGTCGAACCTCGCCCGCTATGACGGGGTGCGCTACGGCTTGCGGGTGCCCGGCGACAGCCTGGACGAGATGTACGAGAACACGCGGGGCGCCGGCTTCGGGGCCGAGGTCCGCAGGCGCGTCCTCATCGGCACCTATGTGCTGAGCGCCGGGTATTACGACGCCTATTACATCAAGGCGCAGCGGGTGCGGAGCCTGATCGCCAGGGATTTCGACCGGGCGTTCGAGGAGGTCGACGCGCTGTTGACCCCGACCGCGCCCTCGGCCGCCTTCGCGCTCGGCGAGAAGATGGACGACCCGATCGCGATGTATCTCAACGATGTCTTCACCGTGCCCAGCAGCCTCGCCGGGCTGCCGGCGATCTCGGTGCCGGCGGGGCTGAGCCGCGAGGGCTTGCCGCTCGGTCTGCAGATCATCACCCCCGCCTTCGACGAGGAGAGGGTGTTCCGCGTCGGCGAGGTGCTGGAGACGGCGTCGTCGTTCGACACCCGCCTGCGAGGCGCGTGAGGCGGATGCCTGCGTCCTTCGAAACGCGCGCTTCGCGCGCCGCTCGGGATGAGGACTGATAACGTATGGTTGCCCTCATCCTGAGCCAGTCGAAGGATGAGGGGTAAGGGACGAAGCATATGACCTATCTCATCCAGGGCGATCGCGGCGACTGGGAAGTCGTCATCGGCCTCGAAATCCACGGCCAGGTGGTCTCCAAGGCCAAGCTGTTCTCCGGCGCCGCCACCGCGTTCGGGGCCGACCCCAACTGCCAGGTCTCGCTGGTCGACGCGGCCATGCCCGGCATGCTGCCGGTGATCAACGAACACTGCGTCGAGCAGGCGGTGCGCACCGGGCTCGGGCTCAAGGCCGAGATCAACCTGTTCAGCGTTTTCGAGCGCAAGAACTATTTCTACGCCGATCTGCCCCAGGGCTATCAGATCTCGCAATATCAGCACCCGATCGTCGGCGAGGGCACGGTGGTGCTCGACATGCCCGACGGCTCGACCCGCGAGATCGGCATCGAGCGCCTGCACATGGAGCAGGACGCCGGCAAGTCCCTGCACGACCAGGATCCGCGCCGCTCCTTCATCGACCTCAACCGCACCGGCGTCTGCCTGATGGAGATCGTGACCAAGCCGGACATCCGTTCCCCCGAGGAGGCCGGGCTGTTCCTGCGCAAGCTGCGTTCGATCATGCGCTATCTCGGGACCTGCGACGGCAACATGGAGGAAGGCTCCATGCGCTGCGACATCAACGTCTCGGTGCGGTCGGTGGGCGAGACGGAGCTGCGCACCCGCGCCGAGGTGAAGAACCTCAACTCCGTGCGCTTCGTCATGCAGGCCATCGAGTACGAGGCGAGCCGCCAGGTCGAGGCCCATGACGCGGGCGAGGAGGTGGTGCAGGAGACGCGGCTGTTCGATTCCGCGCGCGGCACCACGCGCCCCATGCGGGCCAAGGAGTTCGCCCACGACTATCGCTATTTCCCCGACCCGGACCTGCTGCCGCTGCAGCTCGACCAAGCCTTCGTCGACCGCATCAAGGCCGCGCTGCCGGAGCTGCCGGACGACAAGAAGGCGCGCTTCATCCGCGAGTTCGGTTTGTCTCCGTATGACGCCGGGGTGCTCGTCGCCTCGCGCCGCGTGGCGGAATACTTCGAAGCGGTGGCCGAGGGCCGCGATCCCAAGACCGCCGCCAACTGGGTGATCACGAATTTGTTCGGCGCGCTCAACGCCAAGGGGCTCGACATCTCCGAAAGCCCGGTTTCGGCCGCCGCGCTCGGCAAGCTGATCGATTTGATCGGCAAGGGCACGCTCTCCGGCCGCATGGCCAAGGAGGTGTTCGACGCGATGCTCGAAAGCGGCCAGGACCCCGAGGCCATCGTCGCGGAGCGGGGACTCGAGCAGATTTCCGACAGCGGCGCCATCGAGGGCATCGTGGACGGGCTGATCGCCGACAACCCGACCCAGGTCGAGCAGTACCGCGCCGGCAATCAGAAGGTGATCGGCTGGTTCGTCGGGCAGATCATGAAGGCCACCCAGGGCAAGGCCAACCCGCAGATGGTCAACAAGCTGCTGCGCGAGAAGCTGGGGGAGTAGGGCCGCATCCCCGGTCATTTGTGGCGTTCCGGCGTGGGGACGGGGAGGAAGTTCGATGACCGCGAAGAGTGATGACCTGCTCGACCATCCGGCGGTGGCGCAAGTGCTGTTCCATCCCCGGGCCGAGCCGCCCATCGCCGGCGGTCTGGCGGTCGAGGTGCCGGGGCGCGACGGGGTCACCGTCGGCGGCCGGATCTACCCGGCCGAGCCGCAATCTCCGGCCGTGCTCTATTTCCACGGCAATGGCGAGATCGCCGCCGACTATGCCGACATCGCCACCCTTTACGCCCGCATCGGGCTCACGCTCCTGGTCATGGACTATCGCGGCTATGGCGCGAGCGGTGGGACGCCCTCGGCCGCCACCCTGCTGGACGACGCCTGGCTGGCCTTCGAACGTGCCCCGGACCTGTTCGGCGCGCACGGGCTGGCGCCGGGCCGGCTCTACCTCATGGGCCGGTCGCTGGGCAGCGCCGCCGCCCTCGAAATCGCGTCCCGGGCCGAGAGCGGCCTCGCCGGGCTGATCATCGAGAGCGGCTTCGCCGAGACCTGGCCACTGGTCGCCCGCCTTGGCGGCCCGGTGCCGGACGGCGCCGACGAACAGGCGAACGGCTTCGCCAATGCCGAGAAGATGGCGCACGTGACCCTCCCGACCCTGGTCATCCATGGCGAGGAGGACTGGATCATTCCCTTGGGCGACGGGATCAAGCTGCATACCGTCTGCGCCGCCGCCGACAAGCGCCTGGTGACGATCCCCGGCGCCGGCCATAACGACCTGCTGATGCGTGGTCTGCAGCCCTATTTCCAGGCCATACGGGATCTCACCTTCGGCGGGTGAGGGG
>JANQJG010000214.1 GCA_028281785.1 Rhodospirillales bacterium | reverse complement strand
TCCTTAGGTTCACAAAAATCGTCAAATTATTGATTGCCCTGATTCAATGGTTCTGTATCGGAATGAATAACATTGAAGGATATTTTCTTCGGCTGAGCGGGCGGCAACCTGAGAAGTTTCGGCTTCCTTGGCCTGTTAACTATGTGTTTGCCCTTGTTAAGCAGGTACCGCGGTGCTGAGGTGGCTATATCATCGCTGTCTGTCTGTCGGTCTTCGGCTTGTCGGTCTGAACTTTAGCTGGTACCGCACATTTTACTTTCGGGTCGTGCACGCCGTCCCGATCGTCGAACCGATGATACAGTTGGTGCGTCCACGCAAGAAAGCGGAGCGTGCTCTGTCGGCTGCGACCGATCTTCGCCCAGTCGAGCCGGGAGACACGGTTCTCGACCTTGGGGCAAATGTGGGTAGCGTGTCCTCGCTGTTCCTGTCGCTAGGGCTGACCGTGCATGCCTACGAACCAGACTCGCGTTGTGTTGCGCTGCTCAAGCGTCGATTTTCAATATATGGGCGGGACAGAGTCTTCATCCACCACTGTGCAGTGAGTGACCGAACCGGCTCTGGTCGTCTGAATTACGGATGTTTGACAACGGACTCGAACACCATGGTCGCCGGTAGGCCGGGCGCTGATGGAACCACGGGTGGCGAAACCGTAGCGACTTTGGCAATAAAGGAGATCTTGGACCAGCACGGATACGTTCCACTTATCAAGATGGATATTGAGGGCGCGGAATATGATGTGCTAGCAGCGATGTTGGAGAATTGTCTGGATAAGTTCGGCGTGTGTCTCGTGGAGGGACACGCCAACAAGGTTCCTGGCCTCAGGCCACGGCACGATGAGCTCGTGAAGAGGATCGCGGACATGAACTTGACTGATCGCATCCTGTTGAGCTGGCACTAAACAAACAGGCTTTGGACGGATCCCCGGGGAAGACCAAAACGATGGGCATACATGACGAATTCTGGGACAAGAAGCAGATCAAACGCTTGGCTGGAGGTTATGTTGCTAATAAGAAACGCCACGATCAAATTATTTCCTATATCAACAAGTCCTCTAAACACCTTCCGAGAAAAGGGGCTGTTCTTAATATTGGAATAGGAAACGGTAATATAGAGGAAATATTATTATCAAAAAATTATGTAGTTTGTAGTCTGGATCCTTCGTGGAATGCTGTAACTATTTTGTCAGAGAAATTAGGTTTATCCAATGATTTGATAAAGGCAGGAAGTGTTGAAAAGATCCCCTTCGATTCCGATAGTTTTGACTTTGTTGTGATGAGTGAAGTAATAGAGCATTTGGAGGATGGTGTTCTACATAACGGGCTGAAAGAGGTACGTAGAGTATTAAAATCAGATGGAGTTTTGGTGGGCACGGTACCGTGTAATGAGGATCTATCGCGCGAGACTTTCAGTTGTCCAGTATGTCAGCAGTCTTTTCACCGAGTTGGCCACGTAAAAAGCTATATACCTGAGACCTTGCGTGAGTTGTTGAGTAGCTATTTTAAGGTAGAGAAATGCCATCGCTTCCTTGGAATGCACCTTAACTGGAAGGGGTACCTACAACACCAATGGAATGATCTTCCGTTCAAAATTATCCGGCTGTTTAAGCCTAATGTAAGAGCTCTACATCAACGCGAGTTCAGTATATTTTTTACGAGCCGAAAAATTATGTGAAACATTAGCATCGAGACCGAATAATTCATCACTATAGCCATGATTTAGTGGGATGAGCTACTTATTCGCCGAAACGGTGTTAAGGATGCCGAGTTTGATTTGTTGGAAGAGAGGACTGCTAGCGGCTATCTAAGGGCGGTTAACTGTAGCGTCAAGGGAAATGAGTTTCCTCGAGTCAAATCTGTTTCAGTTGACAGCAACGGCAGCCGCTGGCGGCGCACTGTGGATTGTGACGCGCTGGTTTTCTTCTCTGATAAAAATTGTTTCCTATGCTTTAGCGCTCGGCATTATTTTTTCTGCTCTACTCAATGTTGGAGAGGTCTACGTTTATAGTGAATATTATCGCCGAGCATTTTTCTATTATTCCGATGAAATAACAACGGTTCTTATTTTTTGTTTTTCTATTTTTTTATAAAAAGAGATATGGCTCTATATTTTATATTACTAACGTCGATTATTGTATCAGGTGGAAAAATATCAATTATTATATTTATCATATTTACATTATTTTTCTTCTCAGTTAACTGGAGCTATTGTGGCGTCAGACTAAAGTCTTTCTTTTCTTATTTGCTGGCAGGCCTTCTCGGATATGCGGTCGTTGTCGTGATTTCGCTGCACATCGAGCCATATGGAGCCGGCGGATTTGCCGGCAATAACGCCTGCCGGACCGTCGAAACTTGCGTCGAAACTCAGATTGAAAACACGCTTCGGCAGCGATATTTCAGCGCGGTCGCCGGAGTGTGGATGACCATTGAAGGCGGCTTTCGAGGGGAGCGTTATCCTGAAACACCGGAAAAGTTCGCTGACTTGATGATGGAGGCCGATCCCTGGGGAATCAATGAACGGTACCATCTGACAAGGGAATACTGGCGCAAGATCGGTGGTGTTCAGCCCCCATACCCCGCATTCGGAGCGGGTTACGGACCCTGGATGCTCGGCGGCCTGCTGGCCTTGTTCTTGGTTATAGGGATGGGGGCGGTCGCAAACCTTCGGAGGGGCGCGCGAAATGAGGCGTCGCTCTATGCCATTTTCTTCTTGATTAATGTGACCTGCAATCAGACCCAATCCTGGTTGAACAGCGGCAGCATGGTGTTGGCACTTACTGGGGCATGTGCCACTCAGATCATCGTCTCTATTATGCTGCGACGCTCCCTGAAGCTAACGCGGCGGGTCGTGATAGTCAGAAGACGCTATCGCAGGTGGAGGAGCCGTTTGCTCGAAGATACTTGGAGCGTTGGCGACGCTAAACTCTTCTTTCGATACGCCGCAACAGCTCGATCAAAAAGTAGGGGAAGGATCGGCCCGTGAGGCTCTCTGTAGCCTGTGCGGCGTCAGCAGCCTTGTTCAGGATGGCTTTTCGGGTTGGCCGGCGAAAGCTTGGATGATGAGGAAGCGCTGGCCCGAACCCTCGCCGCCGCCATGCCGGACTTGTGCGCTGCAGCGCGATCACGACCAAGCAAAGGGCGGCCTAGGCGTCTAAGAAGCAGTTCGATCGTTGGACGACGCTGCTTAAGGCTTTGATTGAAAAGGGAAATCAGTGAATACACCGCTGGTCACCATCGGCATGGCGGCTTTCAACGCGGCCAATTCCATCGAGCAGGCCGTACGCTCGGCCCTGGCGCAGACTTGGCAGCCGCTGGAAATCGTGGTCGTCGACGATTGCTCGAGTGACGGCACGGCGGCGGTATTGGAGGACTTGGCGGCATACAATCCCGAGATGCGTGTATTCCGTAATGCGATCAATTCCGGCGTTGCGTTCACTCGCAACCGCATTCTCGCGGAGGCGCGCGGCAGCTTTGTCGCCTTTTTCGATGATGACGACGAGAGCTTGCCAACGCGCGTTACCGCTCAGCTCCGGCGCATTCTCGATTACGAGCACAACCATGCCTACGGCAAATTTGTCGTCTGCCACACCGCGCGACGCCAGTTGTATCCCGACGGCAACGAGCGGATCAGCCCCACCATGGGCCAGGAGGCGGACAGGGTGGCACCCCACGGTATCGCCGTCGCCGAGCGTATTCTGCTGGGCGCACCATTGAAGTATGGCTATGGGGCCTGTCCGACCTGTTCACAAATGGCACGACTCGAAACCTATCACGCGCTGAGCGGCTTCGATCCGCAGTTCCGGCGTAGCGAAGACACCGACTTGAACGTTCGACTGGCGAGAGCTGGCGGTCACTTCGTCGGCATTGCGGAACCGCTGGTGGTACAGACCATGACTGGCGGCTCGGAAAAGAGTTTGGCCGAGGAGCTACGGTATACGCTGATGCTGCTCGACAAACATCGCGACATCCTGGACGAGGCTAACCAGTATGCGTTCTGTCGGCAGTGGATCGAGAACAAGTATGCCCTCCTGGCAGGACAGCGAGGTGCGTTCCTGTTTGCGCTCGTTGGGATGCTTGCTCGCCATCCGTTGGCTACCATCCGTCGCCTGCACTTGGCGCTGCCCAATGTTGGCCTTAATCGCGCTTTGAGCCGACTCCATAGATGAGAGAAGTGGCTTAAGGTTGAACACGCCGCTCGTGACCATCGGGGTTACCTGCTACAACGCGGCGGACACGGCCGCCCGCGCCGTCGCCAGTGCCTTGGTACAAGACTGGCCAAACCTGGAAATCCTCGTCGTGGACGATCGCTCATCCGACAACTCCGCGGCGGTTGTGGAATCGGTCATTCGGCATGATTCGCGGGCTCGGTTGATCCGCCACGAGTGCAATACGGGGCCAGCCGGTGCGCGCAATACGATCCTGGCCCACGCGCGCGGCGAATTCGTCGCCTTTTTTGATGACGACGACGAGAGTCTGCCAGGACGCATTTCCGAACAGGTCCGCACTCTGACCGCATATGAGCAGCGTAGCGGGACCGGGCTGGTGGCCTGCTACGCAGCCGGCAACCGGCACTACCCCAATGGGTATGTCAAGCCGCTGCCGGCCATCGGTGTTGGTGGCACCGCGGTACCGAACGGCCCCCCGGTTGCGGACTGGCTGCTTTTCTTTCGCCGCCGCCCGGATTGGGATTACGGCTCGGGCGTGCCGGCCTGCGCACTGATGGCGCGGCGCTCGACATTTGTCGCATTGAACGGTTTCGACGCTAATCTACGCCGAGTTGAGGACGCGGATCTCGCCATTCGTCTCGCATTCATGGGCGGACACTTCATCGGAACAAAGGAGCGCTTGTTCGTCCAATGGGCGACGGGTGGCACGGACAAAGCGCCCGAGAAGAATCTCGAGGCCGAGCAAGCCCTGGCCGACAAGCATGTCGCTTACCTGCGCTCAGTGCAAAGATACCGATATGCCCGATCGTGGCCGTTCTTACGCTATCTGCACTTCAAACGCCGCTATGGCCGCTTCTTGATGGAACTGGCGTCCCTGTTCATCCGCTATCCACTGGCGGTGACAACTCAGCTGGCGGTGAATGGACCGAAGCGGCTATTGCACGAGTGGCGCATGCGTCGAGGGGTCAAGGCGTGAAACTTATGTTTGCAGCTCGCGCCATCAACCGCATGGCCGGTGGTGTCGAACGCATGATTATTGTGATCATGAATGCCATGATCGCTCGCGGACACCAGGTCGATCTGTTTACATGGGACCAAGCCGGAGCCGAAGCTTTCTATCCTATCTCACCAGATATTGTGTGGCACCGTCTCAACATGGGCGATCCATACCTTAAGGCCGGCGTCAATTTAATGCTGCGGCGGACACGGAGAATAAGGGCAATTGTTAACCAAGTCCGCCCTCAGGTCATCATATGCTTCCAGGAGGGTCCCTATCTCGCCTTGCGTGCCTATACCTTAGGCCTCGGAATCCCCCTCATTGCCGCTGAGCGCAACGCACCCACTCAGTTCGACCATATCAACGCAGGACGTCTAAGACGGCTGATCGCCTTCAACGCCTTTCGCTTGTCTCGGTCGGTGGTCATCCAGAGCGAAGGTACTCGTAAGTTCTATCCTTCATTCCTTCAAGATCGGATCGTGACCATTCCGAACCCTGTGTTCCCGGCGCCCTTGACCGCAAGGCCCGAGCATCCGGACAACCGGGGACGCTTTCGCGTTCTCTCGGTCGGCCGTCTGAGCTACCAGAAGAACTACGAAAGCCTGATCACAGCCTTTGCCCAAATCGCAGCCCTGTTTCCCGAATGGGATCTGATGATCGTGGGGGAGGGCGAAGAGCGTCGGAACTTGGAGACCCTGATCTGCGAGACTGGATTAGCTGATCGTATACGGTTGCCAGGAACGGTTACGAATACATCGGACTGCTACGCAAACGCTCATCTTTTCTGTCTTCCATCTCGATGGGAAGGGTTTCCCAATGCGCTGACCGAGGCGCAGGCTCATGGTTTGCCTGCCATCGGCTTTGCCGGTTGCGCGGGCACTAACGAACTGGTTGGGGACGGAAAGACAGGGCTTCTTGCTGCAGGAAACGGAGATACCAAACGTCTCGCGGAAGCTTTAACCCTGCTCATGTCAGATCATGAGAAACGACGGAAGATGGGCGCCGCTGGGCGGGATTCGATGGAAATGTTCTCGGTGGACGCTGTTTACGATCTCTGGGAGAGCACGCTTGAGAGAGCGACGCTCCGATGAAAGTGGCCTTCGCGATAAAAGCGTTAGGAAATCCAGGAGGAGGGGCCGAGCGTGTTCTGGTTGACGTCGCAAATGGCCTCGCTGGGCGTGGTTACAACTTAGACGTCATCTCATATGACCCGCGTGGCAGAGACTCGTTCTATGCTCTGGATGATCGCGTTGAATGGATCCAACTCGGGATCGGCACAACTGACCGACCTGCGACCCTGTTTGAGACCATCAAGCGTATTCATGCACTGCGGCGCACCATGTCCGACATAAAGCCGGATGTTGTTGTCGGTTTCATGCACAGCATGTTCATCCCGCTTGGTTTCGCACTGGCGGGTACCGGCATTCCGATGATAGCCAGTGAGCACATTATTCCGGCGCACTATGTCGGTCGCCCGTTAGAGCGTGCTTTGCTTTGCCTGACCCCGTGGTTGGCAAGGCGTATCACAGTGGTTTCAGATCAAGTCATGGCGGAGTACCCGGCTCTGCTGCGCAAACGCATGACAGTGATCCCGAATCCGGTCCGTGTACAAGTGGCTTCGCGAGCTGACGTCGCCGCTACGCGCCGCTCGCGCAAAGTGCTCCTCTCGGTCGGCCGACTGACCGATCAGAAGGATTACATGACCTTGATTGACGCTTTTGCCTTGGTCGGCGATCGTCTTCTCGACTGGGACCTGCGCATCGTGGGCGAAGGTGCGCTGCGCGATGCCTTGGAGGCCCGAATTGCGGAGATTGGGATGAAGGGGCGCATTTCGCTGCCAGGGGCAACCGAGAACATCTGCGGCGAATATGCGGCCGCTCAACTCTTCGTGCTACCCTCCTTGTACGAGAGCCTAGGACTGACGTTGGTCGAAGCTTTGTGCCACGGCCTGCCTGCCGTGGGTTTCGCGGACTGTCCGGGCGTGAACCGGTTGATTCGGCCCGGCTGGAACGGTGTGCTTGCGTCCGGTCCCGATCGGGTACGCACCCTAGCCGAGGCTCTTGAGCCCCTAATGGCGGATGCCACAGCCCGCGAGAATCTGGTCCCGTCAGAAGTTAGGCTGCCTGAGGCCCTTGCTCCCGAGGACGTGTTTAACCGCTGGGAAGACTTGCTGCATCAGTATTGTCGCGCGACCGTAAAACCAAATAACCAAGCCGGAGACGGGCGTTGAAGTCGACGAGATCGCCAACTTGGCGTAACGTCACCGGCGACCACGCCGAAGCCTAGCGGCTTTCAGGAACGGCCATGTGTGGAATCGCCGGCATCCTTGACCTGACTGGGCGCTGCGACGGCGTGGAGTTGCGTGCTCTCGCCGAGGCGCAGAACGCGACCCTCGTCCACCGCGGGCCCGACGCCGGCGAAGTGTGGACGGACCCGGAAGCCGGCGTCACTTTTGCTCACCGCCGCCTCTCCATCATCGATCTCTCGCCGGCTGGAGCCCAACCGATGGCGTCGTCCTGCGGACGGTTCGTCATCGTCTACAACGGCGAAGCCTATAACACGGAGGAGCTCCGCGCCGAGCTCCTGGCCGCGGGCCGGACGTTCCGCGGCCATTCCGACACCGAGGTCATCGTCGAGGGCTGCGCGGTCTGGGGCGTGCGCGGTGCTCTGGACCGGCTCAACGGAATGTTCGCGTTTGCCGTCTGGGACCGGAACGACCGCGTGCTGTTCCTGGCGCGCGATCGACTGGGGATCAAGCCCCTATACTGGGCCCGCACACCGCGCACGTTCCTGTTCGGCTCCGAGCTCAAGGCCCTTCTCGCCCTTCCAGACTGTCCGAGATCGATCGACCGGGGCGCCGTGGTTGCGTTTCTGCGGCATGCGTATGTCCCGGCGCCCGGCACAATTTTTGACGGCGTCCGCAAGCTCCCTCCCGGTTGCCTGTTGACGGTTCCCTGGCGGGGCGAGCCGCGGGAGGACGCGTTCTGGGACCTCGACGCCGTCGCTACCGAAGCCCGCGCTGACCCTTTCGCGGGGACGGAAGGAGAGGGCGTTGCCGCCCTTGATGGAATGCTCCGCGATGCGGTCAAGCGGCAAATGGTTTCGGACGTGCCCTTGGGTGTCTTCCTCTCGGGCGGGATCGATTCCTCTACGGTCACGGCGCTGATGCAGGCACAGGCGGACCGTCCTGTGCGCTCCTTCAGTATCGGTTTCGCCGAAGCGGGATATGACGAATCGAAGCACGCCGCCGCCGTCGCGCGTTATCTCGGGACCGACCATACCGAGCTCACGGTTACCCCGGCCGAGGCCCGCGACCTTATTCCGACTCTGCCGGACGTCTACGACGAACCCTTTGCCGATTCCTCGCAGATCCCGACCCTGCTGCTGTCAAGGCTCACGCGTGAGCACGTCACGGTCGCCTTGTCCGGCGACGGCGGCGACGAGCTTTTCGCGGGTTACTCGCGGCACGTCGCCGCTCAAACCTTCGGGGACTGGATGGCGCGCACGCCCCGCCCGATGCGTAGCGCTACGGCGGCGGCCGTGAAGGCGCTGCCGCGGGGTGTCTGGGATACGCTGTTCAAACTAGTCCCGGCGTCGCGGCGACCCGTCCACCCGGGCGAGCGAATCCACAAGTTCGCTGATGTGTTGCCCGAGGATGCGGGTGGATACTACCGGCGGCTGATTACCCATTGGTGGAAAGCCGCGGACATGGTGCCCCAGGCCGACGATCCGCTGGGCCTGGCCTGGGACGCGGACACAAAGCGCCGCTTTACGCGCTCGCTCGACTGGATGCAGTATGTCGACACCCTGACTTATCTGCCCGACGATATCCTGACCAAAGTCGACCGCGCCAGCATGGCGGTGTCGCTGGAGACCAGGGTGCCGTTGCTCGACCATCGCGTGGTCGCTTTCTCCTGGCGTCTGCCGGCGGACATGAAGGTTCGCGACGGGCAAGGCAAGTGGCTGCTGCGGCAGGTCCTGGACCGCTACGTTCCCAAGACGCTGATCGATCGGCCGAAAATGGGCTTTGGCGTACCCGTTGACGATTGGTTGCGCGGGCCCTTGCGTGACTGGGCCGAGAATCTTCTCTCCGAAAACTCCCTGAGGAAGACCGGTCTCGTCGATCCGATACCTGTCCGTCAAGCCTGGGCGGAGCATCTGTCCGGGCGCCGCAACCGGCAGCACGAGCTATGGAGCGTCCTCATGCTCCAGGCCTGGCACGGGCGTTGGGCGGGTAAGCTCGTCGGGGCAGCCGTGCCCGCAATGGCCGTGCATCCTGGAGGCTGAAACCGTGAAGGAAAACGAGCCCTCGCATCTTGCCGACGAGCAGGCGGCTCCGATGAAAGAAACCCGCGGACAAGCACCGCGGGTTTTGTTCGTAGTGACCGAAGACTGGTACTTCCTGAACCATCGGCTGTCGCTTGCCGGCGCCCTGCGTGCGGCGGGGGTGGAGGTCGGGGTCGCCTGCGGGGTGGCGAAAGGGGGTGAGGAGATCGAGCGTCGGGGAATTCGCCTCGTTTCTTGCCCCTTCCTCACCCGCCACGGGTTTGGACCCGCCGCTGTTTTCGGCACCGTCCGGCGTCTCCGGTCGGTCCTGCGGGCCGTTCCCCACGACGTCGTCGTCAACGTCTCGATTTATGTCAACATGATCGGCACGCTGGCGGCCCTGATCGCGGGGGCACGGCGGATCGTCAATATCGTGACCGGCCTCGGTTTCATTTTCGTCTCCGACTCGCCCCGGGCGCGGCTGCTGCGGCGGGCCGTACGATTCGCCTTTCGGGTGTTTTCGCTGGCTCCGCGTGTGGTCATGGTAGTGCAGAACCGCGACGACCTGCACCTGCTCGAAGGTTTGGGCTACCGCCGTGGACGTAACCTGTTCCTCATCCGCGGCTCGGGCGTTGATATCGACCGCTACCGTCCGCCGACCGCGCCGGGGAAGGAGCGGTTGGTGACCTTCGCGGGTCGCATGCTGGCGTTCAAGGGCGTGCCCGAACTGATTGAGGCCGCCCGCATTCTGCGTACTCGCGGCCGCGCCTACCGCGTGGTTCTCGTCGGCACACCGGACCCCGCCAATCCACAAGCGGTGGCGGAGGAGGACCTGCAACGGGCGCAGGCGGACGGAATCGTCGAGTATTGGGGCTGGCGTGGCGACATCGGTGAAATCTACGGACGTTCGGCCCTTGCCGTCCTGCCGTCCTGGGGAGGGGAGGGTGTGCCCAAGAGCCTGCTCGAGGCGGCCGCCTGCGGCCTTCCCATGATCGCCACCGACGTTCCAGGTTGCCGAGAGATCGTGCGTCACGAGAAAACGGGCCTGCTCGTTCCTCTTCGTGACCCAGCGGCCCTGGCCGACGCGATCGGCCGGCTGATGTCGGACGACGCCCTGCGCGATTGTCTAGGGCGCAACGCTCGGCGCTTGGTGGTCGAGGAACTGGCCAACGGCCCGGTGAATCGGGCGATGTGTGATGTCATCCTCGCGGGAGTGGAAAAGGAGTAAGGCCCCGACGCCAACCTGCCCGGCGGTCGCGATGTCCGCCTTCTGATCGACAACGGCATAACTTACAAGTACCTGAATAAGACCTCGGCCCCGCCATCGGCGGGGCCGAAGCTTTTTTGGAGAACGGACTCCTTACCGCGATTTATGAGGTTTTGATCGGCGAGAGGTCCTTAATCATCAATCGCTTGTAACGGATACTCTAATCTTCGGGCGTACCTGGCGTGCGCCAGTTTCCTTGGGTAGCTGATCGTCCGGGTCGATGAACTCGCTGCGATTCCGCTGTCGCACAACCTTCCATCCGTTACGCAGATGGGCCCGCAGCAGCTCACGGAGGAGGGAGGCGTCGCGATCTTGAAGCGCCATCAGGATCGCCTCGTGCTCGCGCACGGCCCGCTCCCAGCGATCGGCAACGACATTACCGGCGAAACGGAAGCGTCGGATCCGCGACGTCAAGTTACGATGGGTGTTGAGGATCTGAGGGCTGCCTGCGGCAGCTACCAGCGCTTCATGGATCGTCTGATTGGCCTTGAAGTACTCCGACAACTCGCCACGGCTGTAGTACGCAACCATCCGCTGGTGCAGGTCGGAAATGACGTCGATCTGGGAATCCGAGGCGCGAAGGCAGGCGCGTTCGGCGGCCAGCCCTTCGATGACGGCGATCATCTCGAGGATATCCTCGACGTCCTGCGCTGACAGGCGGGTCACAACGGCGCCGCGGTTCGGAAGAAGAGTGAGCAGTCCCTCGGAAGCAAGCACTTTGTAGGCTTCGCGCAGGGGGGTGCGCGAAATACCCAGCTTTTCGCATATGATCCGTTCCGGAACGTGGCTGCCCGCCAGAATCTCGCCCTCAACGATCATATCGCGGACGCGCTCAACCACTTCATCATGAAGGGACCGGGTGCGTGGTTTCCTGTCCATAACGCTGATCCAGTATCTCGTCGTGTTCACCTGGGCGGACCGAGCCGAGTCATTTTAGAGAGACTGCCACCGTCCGCAACCGCGATTGCCAGACCTCGGGTCTGCCTGTGAGTGGCTTATTGAATGCAATATATGACTGATATCCCCTTTAATGCCAAAAAATTCGGCATTTCTACGTTGACTGAACAAAAATTGAATGCAATCATTCTTGCAACACGATGAGTTGGCCCGTTCTTCGTCCGGTCATCCGAGATGTCGAATCCAACGGTCGTCGACAGCCGCCGTCAGAGAGAGCGGTTGCGAAATGGGAGTGCTCAATGGAAACGATCCGGAATTGGGCCAGCCTCGCGGCCCCATCCTGTCACGGCATCAGGAAGGGGCTGGATCTCATCCTTCTGTGGTTCTGCATCCTGCTTCTGATCTCGATGGCGATCATCATCATCGTCGCCGTCTTCTCGCGGAGCATGGGGGCATCCCTTGCCTGGTATGACGAGGTGGCGTCCAACCTACTGGCTTGGCTGACCTACTACGGCGCGGGGTTGGCCGTATTGCGCGGCGCGCATCTGGACTTCTCCACCTTTGTCGACAAGCTACCGGTGCCGGGGCGTTTGATTGCTTTCGCGCTGGCCAAGCTGATCGTGATCTCGTTCTTCGCGGTGATGGTCTACGCGGGCTGGGTCCTGGTCGACCTGATGCAGGGCGAGGCCCTCATCAGCCTCGAATGGGTCCCCAGGCCGCTCGTGCAGTCGGCCCTGCCCATCGGTGCGATGCTGTTCATTCTTGCCGAATTGGTAACGGTCCCCGCTGGTCTTCTAGCCCTGTTCGGGGATACGGAACCCGACACGGCGTCCTGAGAGGCGAGGGAGAAGCAGCAGGTGACCATCATCTTCGTCATACTCGCCGTTCTCTTCCTCTGCGCCTTGCGGGTTCCCATCGCGGTCGCCATCGGCGTCGTGGGCCTCATCGGTTTGATGCTCCACAAGGGTATCAACACCATCTACGACTGCGCGCTGGCCATCTATGACGGCGCGCTGAACTTCCCGCTTCTGGCGATCCCGCTGTTCATCCTGGCCGGCGCCCTGATGAACACCTCGGGCATCTCGCGCCGCCTGATCGCTTTCACAAATGCGGTGATCGGCTTCGTACGCGGCGGCTTGGCGATGGTAAACGTCGTCACGTCGATGTTCTTTGCCGAGATCTCGGGCTCGGCCGTGGCCGACGTGGCCGCGCTCGGCTCCATTCTGATCCCGGCGATGAAGAAGCGCGGCTACAAGCCGACTTGGGCGGCGGCCGTTCAGTCTTCAAGCGCCTCCTTGGCAATCATCATTCCGCCGTCGATGCCGATGATCCTTTACGGCGCCATGTCGGATACGTCCATCGTCCAGCTGTTCGTCGCCGGCATCGTGCCCGGCCTGATCGGCGGCTTGATCATGCTGATCCTCTGCTATGTCATGGCGATCCGATACGATCTTCCGCGCGAGGAGGCCTTCAGCCTGCGCCGCCTTTGGTCGGCTTTTCTCGATGCCGCATGGGCCTTGACTCTTCCCGTCATCATTCTGGGTGGCATCTTCAGTGGCTTCGTCACCGCGACCGAGGGGGCCGGCCTTGCGGTCTTCGCGGCCCTGGTTATCGGCACCTTCATCTACCGCGAGCTCGACCTCCGCCAGTTCTACGAGGCTCTGAACGAAGGCATCGTCCAGACGGCGGTGGTCATGCTCCTGGTCGCGGCGTCGAAGGTCCTGGGCCTCTACCTGACCGAAATCCAGCTTCCGCAGAAGCTGACCATGGGCATGCTGATGCTCACCGACAACAAGTACGCGGTGCTGGCGCTGTTGAATCTACTTCTGCTGTGCCTCGGAATGTTCCTGCACGGTGCGGCGGCCATCATTCTGGTGGTCCCGATCCTGATGCCGCTGGTTCACGAGCTGGGCATCGATCCCGTGCATTTCGGCATCATCGTGACCCTCAATCTGGCGATCGGCCAGCAGACGCCGCCGGTGGCGAGCGTCCTGGCGACGTCCTGTTCCATTGCCAAGACCGACATGCTGGCGACGACGCGGGCCAACATCCCCTTCATTCTGGTGCTGTTCGTGGTGCTGGTGCTGGTCACCTATGTGCCCGAGATCTCGCTGTCGCTGGTGTCGTTCTTCTATCGCTAAGGCAGAGGTTAAAGCCGAACAAGGTTTCGCGAGTTCCACGAAGTCTTCAAGCCGAAGGAAAAGAGGAGGTATCAGCGATGTCTAGGATTGCAAAACTGGCCGGGTTGACGGCGGTGGCCCTGTGTTTCTCCGCCAACGCATGGGCCGCGCCCATGGAGATCACCTTCGCCATCAGCACGCCAAAAGGCGCCATGGGCGAACGGGCGGGCGCGCGTTACACCGACATTGTCAACGAAAAGCTGGCCGGCAAGGCCAAGGTCGTTTTCTATCACTCGCATCAGCTTGGCCCGGACAAGGACCTGATGCAGAAGCTCAAGCTCGGCACGATCCATATGACCCACATGGCCTCGGTGATGCCGAACTATGTTCCCGAGGCGGCGATCTTCGACATGCCGTTCATCGTTAAGGACCGCGATCACGTCCTCAAGATGGAGAAGGCGTTCGTCCGCTCGGTGTTTGCCGAGGCGGCGGCGAAGAAGGGCTACAAATATCTCGGCCTGTGGGAGAACGGCTTCCGCCACATCACCAACAATGTGCGCCCGATCACTACGCCGACGGACCTCGATGGCGTCAAGCTGCGCACTCCCCGCAGCAAGTGGCGCGTCGCCATGTTCAAGGAGTTCGGCGCCAACCCGACGCCCATGCCGTTCTCGGAGGTCTTCGTCGGTCTGCAGACCGGCGCCATCGATGGACAGGAAAACCCGCTGACCCACATCGCGGCCAACAAGCTGCAAGAGGTCCAGAAGTACCTATCGGTTTCGGGCCACGTGTACAGCCCGGTCTTCGTATTGGCCCATGAGAGGCACTGGGAGAAGATCCCGGCCGATGTCCGAAGCGTCCTCGAGGAGACCGTGGAAGAGGTTCGCCCCTGGATTTACGAAACGGTCGCGGCGGCCGACGCCAAGCTCGTCGAGGAACTCAAGTCCAAGGGCATGGAGGTCAATCAGGTCGACTTCGACTCCTTCGTCAAGGCCAGTGAACCAATCTACAAGCTGTTCGATGAGGAAGTCCCTGGCGGTGCCAAGATGATCAAGGACATCTTGGATCTCGCCCAATAGCGCCGGCCCTTAGGGCTGCATGGGGGAGGGGCCTTGCAACGGTTCCCTCCCCAGTTCTTTCAGATCATTCGGGTTGATGATACGGGAGTACGATTGTGAATCACGAGACGCTGTTCAAGGCCGCGAGAGATCGTACGGTCCGTGCCGCCATTTCGGGCGCGGGGGAATTTGGAACATCCTTCATTTTCCAGTCGCGTCGGGTTCCCGGCCTTGACGTGCCCGTGGTCGTCAACCGCACCGTCCAGCGTGGCATCGACGCCTTCGTGTACGCCGGATACGACCCCGATGACGTGGTCGTTTGCGAAAATGCCTCACAGGCCGCCACCGCCCTTGATACGGGGAAACGCGTCGTCGTCGCAGAGGCGTCACCGATCCGGGATCTGGGGCTAGACGTCTTCGTCGAAGGCACGGGCAATCCCGAGGTCGGCGCCCGTTACGGCGATTTGGCCATCCTCGCCGGCATGCATCTGGTCATGGTTTCGAAGGAAGCGGACTCGGTTATCGGCCCCATCCTTGCCGACAAGGCTCGCAAGGCTGGCCTGGTTTACACGCCCGCCGACGGCGACCAGCCGAGCCTGCTGATCGGCCTCGTCACCTGGGCGCGGGTGCTCGGCCTGACGATCCTTTCCGCCGGCAAGTCGAGCGAATACGATTTCGTCTTCGATCCCGACACCGGCGTCGTCACCAGTCTCGACCGAAGCTGTTCGGCGCCGGGTCTGAAAGATGTCTGGGAGTTGGGGGACAGTGCCACTGTCGACACGGCGGCCGCACGCGCCGAGGTTTTGGCGGCGCTACCCCAGCATGCGGTTCCCGACCTGTGCGAGATGGGCCATGTCATCAACGCCACGGGGCTCGGTTTCGACGTGCCGGAGTTCCATGCACCGGTCTGCCGGATCGGCGAAATCGCCGACCTTATGGTTCCCCAAAGCCAGGGCGGCCTCCTCGGCCGTGCCGGTGTCGTCGATGTTATCAACTGCCTGCGCAAGCCCGACGAGGTCAGTTTGGCCGGCGGCGTTTATGTCGTCGTCGCCTGCGAGGACCCCAAGAGCTGGGAGGTTTTGCGCGCGAAGGGTCATGTGGTGAACCGCGCGGGTAGTGCCGCGGCGATCTATCATCCGGCCCATCTCCTGGGTGTCGAGTCGGCGACATCGGTTTTGGCGGCGGCCTTGCTTGGCCAATCCACGGGCGGCGAGAATCCGCATCCGCTCTGCGACTTGGCCGGGCGGACCACCCGGGATCTCGCCGCCGGGACCGAGCTCCGGGCCATGGGCCACCATCATGTCATCGACGGGGTCGAGGGCATCCTGGTCGAAGGGGCGCGGGCCGAGGGCGGCAATCCCATCCCCTACTACATGGCGGACGGCCGCCGGCTGAACCGCGACGTGCCTGCCGGAACCGTTCTTGCCTGCGACATGGTCGATACCGGGAGCGAGTCCGTGCTTGTGCGATTGCGGCGCGAGCAGGATGATGTTTTTCTTCCAGCCGCAGACCGTGTCTCGGCTTAGCCTGCCATGGCCGGTGTGGGCGGCGCCGAAGGAGGAAGATGTTGCAACGACCGCGGATCGGATTTGTCGGCCTGGGCATGATGGGCCACGGCATGGCCCGCAACATCCTGGAAAAGGGATGGCCTCTCACGGTGCTGGGACACCGCAACCGAACGTCGGTCGAGGGTCTGGTCGGTCTCGGGGCGGCGGAGGCCGCCTCGCCCCGTGACCTCGCGTCCCGCTGCGACATGGTGTTCCTGTGTGTGACCGGCGCGCCGCAAGTGGAAGCCCTGGTCTACGGTCACGACGGTCTTTTGGAGGCGGCACGGCCCGGTTGGGTGCTTGTCGATGCGACGACCAGCCTGCCCGATCTGACCCGGCGCATCGCCGACGATTTGGCAGACCGTGAGGCCGCAATCGCAGATGCGCCGGTCACGCGGTCCCCCAAGGATGCGGAGGCGGGGCGTCTCAACAGCCTCGTTGGGGCCGCGGAAGAGGTGTTCGCGCGCGTCCGCCCGGTCATCGAATGCTATTCCGAAACGGTTGTCCATTTCGGGCCGGTGGGGGCGGGCCACACGGCCAAGCTGGTCAACAACTTCATCACCATGGGCTACACCGCCCTCATCGCGGAGGGGATGGCCGTCGCGGCGGCGGCCGGTGTGGATGTGGCGAAGCTTTACGAGGTCATGTCCAAGGGCGGCGCGGACAGCGGCGTCTTGCGCAAGATGATCCCGCCCTTCCTTTCGGGCGATCTGACGGGCCACCAGTTCGCGATCGGAAACGGTTATAAGGATGTCGGATATTTCCGGGATCTTGTCGGCGGCCTGGACTTCGCCAGCGTCATGGCACCGGCCGTGGTCGAGACTTACCGGCTTGCGGTCGATGCCGGGTATGGCGACCGCCTCATGGCGGCGCTGATGGAATGGCACGAGCGCAATACCGGCTGGCAAATCGTGCCACGACAAAAAGAGTGACATGCCTTCCCGAGAGAGTTCGCTGGACAATTGAAGAGCTATGGGCGGATAAGGGGCGGCTTCGCAGTCGCGGCCGTTCTGCTATGATCGGGAAACCAAGCGGCGACCAAGGCAGGAAAAAGCGAGATGCGGACGGTTTTCGTCCTGATGGACTCTCTCAACCGCCGGGCCATGGAGTGCTACGGCGGCACCGAGGTCAAGACGCCCAACTTCCGGCGCTTCGCTGAGCGGGCCGTGACCTTCGACAACCATTATGCCGGAAGTTTGCCCTGCATGCCGGCGCGGCGCGAGTTGCATACCGGGCGGCTCAACTTCCTTCATCGCAGCTGGGGGCCGATGGAGCCCTTTGACGACTCCTGTCCGGAGATCCTGAAGTCGGCAGGTGTTTACAGCCACCTGGTCACCGACCATTACCACTATTTCGAGGACGGCGGCTGGAGCTACCACACCCGCTATTCCTCATGGGAAAACATCCGTGGCCAGGAATGGGACCCCTGGCAGGCCATGTCCCGGCCACCCATGGAATGGTTCCGGGAGACCTACCACGCCATGGCCGTGGACGGGCCGGGCAGGGGCAAGCGCTACCGCAATCTGATCAATCGCGTGGCCATCCGTGCGGAAGAGGACTTTCCCGCCATCCAATGTTTTGCGCATGGGTTCCAGTTCCTAGACCGCAACCGGCGCGAGGACGACTGGCTGCTGCAGATCGAGACCTTCGATCCGCACGAGCCCTTCATCGCGCCGCCGCGCTTTCGCGAGATGTATCCGACGGGATACCAGGGACCGATCCTGGACTGGCCGACCTATAAACGGGTGCAGGAAACGCCCGAGGAGATCGCTGAGATCCGAGCCAATTACGCGGCGTCCGTCAGTTGCTGCGACCATCATTTCGGCCGCCTGCTCGACTTCTTCGACGAGCTGGACCTGTGGCGAGACACGGCGTTGATCCTGACCACGGACCACGGCTTCATGCTGTCGGAGCACGATTGGTGGGGCAAGAACCGGATGCCCTATTATAATGAGATCGCCCACATTCCATTGATCGTCTATCACCCTGATTTCGCCGACCGCAGTGGCGAGCGACGGTCGAGCCTGACCCAGACCCTGGATCTGATGCCGACGCTGTTGGATTTCCATGAGGTGGCCGACGTGCCGCCGGACGTGGAGGGACGCTCCATCCGCCCGGTGCTTGAGAACGACACGCCCATCCGCGACGCCGCCCTCTATGGCATGTTCGGCGGTCCCATAAACATCACCGATGGGCGTTACACCTATTTCCGCTATCCATTGGATGTGGAGAATCAGGAGATCAACGAATACACGTTGATGCCGACCCATCAGGGCTCTTTGTTCAAGGTCGCCGAGTTCGAGGGCGCCGAACTGTGCCGCGACTTCCGCTTCACCAAGGGCGCGCCGGTGCTGAAGCTGCCCGGCCACAAGGACGCCGAGCGGCCACCGGTTCAAGGCGGTGGCATTGAGGATTGCGTCAACGTGCTTTACGACCTCGAGACCGACCCCGGCCAAAAGACGCCCATCGACGCGCCCGAGATCGAGAACCGCTTGGTCGGGCGAATGGTCGAGATGATGCAGGAGAACGAGGCGCCGCCTGAGGCCTACCGTCGCTTCGGCCTGCCGGTTCCGGGCTAATATGCGAAGCCTCGGCCTCGCCGCGACCTCCGCATCGGCCGCCAGACCGTGGTCACGCCAAGTCGCCGTCTATTCCGCGTCTTCCAGCAGAGCCCTCTGTGGTTTCGATCCTCCGACATCCATCCCCGGCGCTTGATCTGCCGAAGCTTCGCCGCTTAGCTCCGCCGCAGGCAGCTCAAGAGCCGCCAAGGTCCCCAAGTCGATCGGTTTCAGCGGAAAGCGCGACCTCGGGAGGTCGATCTCGCCGATGGGGCGGCCTGTTTCCTGGGCGGCCATACTCGCGACCGTGGCGCCGCATTGCCGGCCTTGGCACGGTCCCATGCCGGCCCGGGTGAAAGCCTTCACTTGGTTCGGGCCGACGGCTCCCGCCCGCATGGCCGCCCGAACGTCACCCGCTGTGACCTCCTCGCATCGGCAGACGGCTGCGGCATCCGGAACATCCTTCCACCAGTGGTCCGGAACGGCATAGAGCCGTTCGAGGAAGGGTCGAACCCGATGGTCGCGGGTCATTGCTTTTTGGGTCGGGGCGCCCTTGGCGTCTCGCTCCTCCCGCGATAGGCGGCCCAGGGATCGGGCGACTTCCAAGCCGGCGAGACGGCCGCTCCATTCGGCCGACTTGGCGCCAAATATGCCGCGAGCGTCCCCGGCGACGAGAACGCCATTGATCTCGGTGTTGCCCCAGATGTCGGCCTTCGGTCGCCAGCACTGCTGTGAGGCATCCCAGTCATGCCGGATGCCGACCGCCCGCGTCATCGCGGTTTCCGGGATCACGCCGAAATGCGTCATCAACACCGGCGTTTCGATTCTGCGCGTGCGGCCCCACGTCACGAACTCTACCGCCTCGATTGCGTCCGTACCCAGGGCCCGGATAAGGCGAACTCCGGTATGGATCGGAACTCGGGCGCGTCTCAGGTCCCACTGCATGCGCAGGCCCTTGGCCAGATAGTTGCCGGCTAGCAGGGCTGCTGGAAGGTGAGGCGCCGCGCGGAGGTAGTTGGCGGCCGGCGTGAGATCGAGCACCGCCCGAACTTCGACTCCAAGCCGTATGTACTGCCAGGCGACGAGCAAGACCAACGGGCCCAAACCGGCGAGAACGACGCCCTCGGAGGGCACGACGCCGGACGATTTGACAAGGATCTGCCCAGCACCCGCGTTCATTACGCCTGGCAGAGTCCATCCCTCGAACGGCACCGGCCGTTCCTGGGCGCCCGTCGCAATGATGATGCGCTCCGCTTGCAGGAAGGAGGCTTGGTCATTCCGAAGCAGCGCGATCTTGCGATCATCCGTGATCATCCAAACATCGGTCGCGCCGATATGCCGTATTCCGGATTCCTGAAACGCCGCGACGAGCTTGCGGCCTAAGGCATAGTCGGGTCCCAATGCGCTGGTGTCGGGCAGGGGAGATCTGCCGACGGCCTTATAGATCTGGCCGCCGGGTTCGGGTGCCGAGTCGATGACCGTGACATCGACCCCGGATTCAGCCACCGTCATTGCGGCGGCAAGGCCGGCCGGTCCGGCGCCGATGACCGCGCATTCAGTCCGCCCGGTCATGGCTTCAGCTCCCGGGCGCCCGACTGGTGCGTGATCTCCATGCCGTCGGCAACGATCACCCGGCAGCCCTGACGGTTGGGTACCCCGTCGATCCGCACCAGACAGTCGTGACATACCCCCATCATGCAATACGGGCCGCGCGCGCTGGCTGAAACCGCGGTGGTCCGACATGCTCTTTCGCCATGGACGATGAGCGCCGCAGCGACGCTCTCGCCGGCTGGCACCTCAACGGGAGCGCCGTTGATGGTGACGGTCACCTTGGGGCGGCTGGCGTCAGTGAGTCGCTTGAACATCGAGCCGATTTATGGAGAAGTGACGGATCGCTTTGCCCAGCGTTCCATCGGCAATCTGTGTGGCGATGATACGAGCATGGGCCGCCGCCAGGGTGACCCCGCTATGGGTGTTGAGGACGATGACCCCCGGGTGGCGGGGAATTCGGTCGTAGATGGGGAATCCATCAACCGGCATCGGCCTGAGACATGCCCAGCTGCGGACGATCCGGAGGCTAGAGAGGAAAGGAAACGTCTTCACTGCCCTGCCGGCGATCGATCGGATCGTGGCGGCCGTGGTCAAGTCGTTGATCCCCACGTCCTCGTGGGAGTCCCCGAACATGATCGATCCCTCCTTGGTTTGCCGGACGGCATGGGTCAGACGGGGAATCACCGGTTTCGCCCGCTCCGAAACCAGGATTTGTCCGCGCAGGGGGCGCAGGGGGAGGCTGCAACCAAGCGACTGGGCGATCCGCGCATTGCCGATTCCGGCCGCCAGAACGATGCGATCGGTTTCGAACCGCGAGCAGGTCGTCCTCAATACCAACCGCGAGCCGTGTTGCACGATTTCAGCCAGACGATGGCCTGGCAAGTACTTTCCACCGTCGATCAGGAACGCTTTGTGCAGCGCATGCAGCAGCGCCAATGGATTGCAGTCGCCGTCCAGCGGGCAAAAGGTGGCGCCGCGCACCGCGTCGCCAATCCCCGGAAAATCCGCGACAACCGCCTTGCGATCCAGGATCTCGTAATCGGGATGTTTGAGGCCCAAACCCGCGCAGATTTCGTCATAGACGCTCTTGCGCTGTTCAAGCTCCTGCTCCGAAAACGCGAACATGTAGCCACCATCGTTGGAATAGGCGACATCGATGCCGGTTCTCTCATGAAGCTCTTCCGCGAAGGCGGGCCAAAGCTTGACCGATTCCCGTGTCCAGCGGGCGTATTCCGGCATCGCGCGGCCTTTGCTCTGTGCCCAGACGAGACCGAACGTTCCCCGTGACGCCCGATGGGCCACGTCACCCTCATCGATGACGGCAACCGTTAAACGTCTTTGGAGAAGCCCGTACGCCACGGACATCCCTGTCAGTCCGCCGCCCACGACGATCGCATCGAAATCCGCCAAGGCGCTCTCCAGCCTTGTATTAGCGTTAGCTGCTACACCACCATCCGGTGCTTGGAATGTCCAATATAATTTCGTCGTATAATCATGCGGAAATGCTATGCGAGTCCGATTTTTCAGGAGGTTGGCGACGCGTCCGTGCCGCCGTTTGGCCGAAGATGGTTGAGGCTGCATCCACTCAACGGATTAGTCGAGATGGGAGCCATCTGCGGCGAAGAACGGGGGGACCGTCGAAGTGACCCAAGAAGCTCAGATAGGAGGTAACCGATCCCTTCTCGTCAATGCATGACAACCGGATCGCGGGCGGCTCCATCGTAAAGGTTGCCGGGCCTTCCGGGCTTAGGTCGAGCGTGACCGAATGGGCGGCGTTTGGCGCGATGCTCACGCCGATGCCCCGAACGCAGGTGTCCGAGGCCCTGTGGAGTGCGCAGGCGATATGCCGCAAAAGCCAGCTATGCGGTTCTCCAGGGACCCATGAGGGCCTCATCCTGAGCGTGTCGAAGGAGAGTCCCGAGTCCCGTCAAACGCTCGCTTGTATTAGAAAGGAAATCCAGCGATTCGGAATCCAGCACATGCCCCGTGCCGGAAAGGTCGCTGGACCCCGGATCGTGAGGCTCAAGATCCAGAAAACTTCCGTTTTCCGGGGTCGCCTAACGTCCGGGGTGACGAAGGAAGCTAATCGAGTACAAACCCAAGAACGGAGACCATCGGTCCAGGGAGCTTTTCTGGAGGCGCGCAGTGAAGCAGCGGCATATTGACGTCTTCCGGGCGGTGATGACGTATGGCGGGATCAGCCGGGCGGCAGAAGTGTTGAACGTCTCGCAACCGGCCGTGAGCCGTACCATCGCCGAGCTGGAGACCGAGGTCGGTTTCCGGTTGTTCGACCGCCAGGGACGCCATTCCAAACCGACCCCCGAGGCGGAGCAACTCAAGGAGGAGGTCGATACCTACTTCGCGGGGCTGGAGCGCGTGGAGGCCGCGGCGGCGGAGATACGCGACTTGCGGCGAGGCCATGTCCGGCTTGCCACCATGCCGGCGCTGGCCTTGTCGCTGGCACCGAGGATCGTCAGGTCCTTTTTGGAACGGAACCCGACGGTGAAGGTGACGATGGACGTTCACACCTCACCGCGAATTGTCGATCAGATCGCCGTCGGCCAGTTCAACCTCGGGCTTGGCCAACTGCCGGAAACCCGGCCGGAAATCGACGTTATCGGGACGTGGCGCGTGGCCTGCGTTTGCGTGCTTCCCAAGGGGCACCGGCTGACCGCGAAGCGCAGAATCAAACCGCGTGACCTCGATGGCGAACCGCTTGTCGCCCTGTCTCACCACACGCTGGCGTCGCGGCATCTGGCGCAGAGTTTCCTGGCAGCAGACGTCAAGCAGACGATCCGTGTTGAATCCCAACCGTCCTATGCCGCCTGCGCCCTGGCCGTCGAGGGCGTGGGCATTGCCGTAGTCGATGCGCTGACCGCCCAGTTCTTCGGTTCCGAAAGGGTCAAGACGGTTCCTTTCGCGCCTGATACTCCCTTCGACTTCCGCCTGATGCGACCCATGAACAGGGCGCGGTCCATGCTTGCGGAACGATTCGCGGAGGAGACGATAACCATCATTGACGCGCACCCGCTCACCGAACGCCATACATAACTTTTCGACATGCGATCAACCGGATTTGCTATTTGACATCATGTGGCAGCCATTGAAAGCTTGTGTGTAAGTATCAAATGAAATGGGGTTTATTCAGGGAGATTGACTATGAAAATCTTGTCGGTTTCGGTCCTTACGGCACTGGCCTTTGCGGCTAGCGCCACCATGGCGCAGGCGCAGGACATCACCATGCGGCTGCACACGCTGGTGAAGTCACCCCATCCCTATAATGACATGGCGGCCTTCATTGCCGATGAGGTGGCCAAGCGCAGCAACGGTGCCATCGCCGTCAAGGTTTTTGACTCCGGCCAGCTCGGCAAGGATGACGCGGTGATCGGCGAGATGGGGCTCGGCACCATCGACTTGATGGTCAGCACGACCAACAACGCGGTCAAGCAGGTACCCGAATACCAGATCTTTTCCATGCCGTATCTGTTCGCCGGTTTCGACGACCTCATGGACAGGGTCGGTCCCGGCACGGCCGCCGAGAAGTACTTCCAGAAGGTCTATGCCGACCGCGGGCTCAACATGCAGCTTCTGGCGCTTGGCGGGTCCGGGACGCGCAATCTCTCGAACGCGAACGTGCCCGTGAACGCGCTTGCCGACATTAGCGGCTTCAAGATGCGGACGCCGCCCTCGCCGATGATTGCCAAGACCTGGGAGGCGCTCGGCACGCTGCCGGTCACGGTTGCGTGGGGCGAGCTCTACGCGGCCGTGCAGACCGGCGTAGCGGATGCGCTGGAAAGCTCGATCCCCGGTTACACCGGGTCGAAGCTCTATGAGGTGGCGCCCTATCTCGCGCTAACGGGACACACCATCCAGGTCAACCATGTCTCCATGGCCGACCGCACATGGAAAAAGCTCTCACCCGAGCAACAACAGATGCTGCGAGAAGTGGCCGCTGAGGCATCGGTCGTGGGGATTGAGAAGGCGCGCCAGTATGAAACGGAACTGGTGGAAAAGCTGAAGTCGGATCACGGCGTCACGGTAACGACCCCGGACACGAGCGAATTCAAGGCGGCGCTGGTGTCGCTTCAGAGCGAGCTTGCCAAGGAGCTCGATCTGGAAGCGCCGATGAAGGCCGTGCAAGGCCAGTAATCCGCCCTCGGGCTCATAACACGAGCGGGGCCGCAAGGCTCCGTCCGACTGGACACCGCCATCATGCTCCGTCGTTTCAACGATCTCGCGGAGGCCATTCTCGCACGCCTGCTGGCCGTGATTTTCGCGGCCATGATCTGCGTCGTCTTCGCGCAGGTGGCGGCGCGCAATGTCTTCAAGATTCCGTTGATCTGGACACTTGACGCGGCCCAGCTTCTGTTCGCGTGGTGCATCTTCATTGGCGCGGCGGTGGCGTTCCGGCGCGGCAGCCATTATGTGGTCAAGCTCTGGCACGCCTCCGGTCCGGCCCGCTGGATCCTGATCGTGGTTCCCGCGATCGCGTCGGCGATCGTCATCTATGTCCTGTTCTGGCACGGCATCGCCATGAGCCAGATCGGGCTCAGCCGATTGTCGCCCGCGCTGGGCATTTCGGAGTTTTGGTTCTTTCTGCCGATCCCGCTGGGCGGAGCGTTCATGGCGCTGTTTCTTGTCGAAGATCTGCTGGGCAGGTGGCGCGCATGAACCCGCTGGTCCTGCTCCTCGGTGGATTTTTCGTGTTGATCGCCTTCAGGGTGAACATCGGTTTCGCCCTGATCCTTTCCTCGGTTTTCGTAATCCTGTGGGAGGATCTGCCGCTCACCTCCGTCGTCAATCAGATGTACTCGAACATCGACAGCTTCACCTTGATGGCGGTGCCGTTCTTCATGTTTCTCGGCCGTATTCTCAACGCCGGGTCCATCACCACCCGATTGCTGGAGGTTTCCAACGCGACGGTGGGTTATGTGCGTGGCGGGTTGGGGCATGTGAATGTCTTTGTCTCAATGGTGTTCGCGTCGCTGTCCGGCTCGGCCGCGGCCGACACCGCGTCCGTGGGATCCATCCTGATTCCGGCCATGAAGAAGGCGGGCTACGACCCGGCGTTCTCGGTCGCGCTGACGGCCGCGTCCTCGACCCTGGGCGTCATCATCCCGCCCTCGATCATTCTCATTGTCTACGGTGCCTTCGGCAACGTGTCGATCGGCGCGCTGTTTCTGGGCGGCGTGGTTCCGGGTGTGACCATCGGCCTTTTCATGATGGGCTATACCTTCGTGATGGCGATCCGCCATGGCTATCCGGCGAACCCGTTTCCGGGGATGGCGACCCTGGCGCGCGCGCTTTGGCGAGGCGCGGCGGCGCTACTGATTCCGGTCTTCGTGCTCGGCGGGGTGGTCGCCGGTGTTTTCACGCCCACCGAAGCCGCGATCAGCGCGGTCGTCTGGGCGCTCTTTCTCACCGTCGTCATGTACCGTGACATCCCGCTGCGGGAGCTGCCGGGTCATCTGTCCAGGGCTGCGGTGGAGTTTTCCGTGCCCCTGTTCACCGTCGCCGGAGCGGGCATCTTCGGCTGGCTGATCGCCTTCCTCGGCGCGGCGGATACCGTGGTCAATTTCATCACCTCGCAGACCGACAGCCCGCTCGGGATCATCCTGCTTTTGATCGGCTTTCTTCTGCTCATCGGGACCGTGCTCAATCCGATATCGGCGGTTCTCATCTTCCTGCCGATCATACAGGGACTCGGCGACCTCGCCGGGATGGACCCGGTCCATATGGGCGTGCTGACGACCATCGTGCTGTCGGTGGGGCTGATCACGCCTCCCTATGGAATCTGTCTTCTTATCGCGTCGCAGATCGGCGATGTCGCGCTCGGGCGCGCGATGCTGGCCGTCCTGCCGATCGTCGGGCTCACGGTCCTCGTCGCCGTGCTGTCCTTTTTCGTTCCCGATCTCGTGCTGGGCCTTCCCCGGCTCGTTTCACCACATCTCTTTCCCTGATCCAGGAGGTCGATCCCATGGCACATATCAAACCGAAAGGATCGTTCGTCGCGCTCATTACACCCATGAACGAAGACGGATCGATCGATCTTGAGGGCTTCCGTTCGCTGCTTCAGTTCCAGGAGGAGAACGGGGCGGAGGCCGTGCTGATCATGGGCTCCACCGGCGAGGTGTCGATGCTCACGCCCGAGGAAAAGCGGATGATTATTATCGAGACCGCGAAAATGAAGACCGGGCGGATGCTTTATTATTATGGCTGCACGGGCAGCAACACCGAGGCTACCATCGACATGGTCCGCTATGCAAAGGGGGAGGGCGCCGACGGCGCGATCATCGCCGCGCCCGCTTATATCTGCGCGTCCAACAGCGACGTCACGGACTATGCCTGGGAGGTTTGCGACAGCGTCGATCTGCCGATCGGCTTCTACAACAATCCGCCGCGGGTCAAGACCGACCTGCATTGGGACGATTTGTTGGAGCTGGCCAAGCATCCGAACATGGTCGTGCTGAAGGAAAGCACGACCCGCGTCGGCCAGGTCGGGAAGATCTGCGCGGCTGGGCCCGACATGTCGATCATGTGCTGCTGCTCGCCCAATCTGGGGCTCGTCATCCCGACCATGGCGCTTGGCGGGCATGGGACAGCCAACATGACGGGCAACATCATTCCGCGGGAAATGGCGGTGATTTCCAAGAAATGGGAGTCGGGCGAGGATGCCTTCGCCTGCCGCGAGGCCTATCTCACCAATCTCGAGATGCTTCACTACGTCTATTCCGCGACCAATCCGGTGGCCGTGAAGAGCCTGATGCGCGCGGTCGGCATGCCCTCCGGCCCGTTGCGCAAGCCCCTGAAGCTTCTTGAAGGAGAAGCCCTGCAAAAGGGGATCGACATCGTCGCGCGGCTCGGCCTCGACAAGGCCTACGGCTACAAGATCACGTCGCACGCGCGGGCGGCGTGAGCCGCATGGCCGATCGTGTCCTGCTGATTACCGGCGCGTCGAGCGGGATCGGCGCGGCGGTCGCCCGGCACATGGCCCGCGCGGGGCTCGGGCTGCTGCTGCATGCCCGCGGCGGTACCGGCGGCGAAAAGCGCGAGGCGCTACGGGCCATCGCGGCCGAGGTGGAGGCCGCCGGGGCGGAAACGGAGATCGTCTTCTGCGACCTTGCCGAGGGCGGCGCGGGCAAGCTGGTGGATGCCGCCACCGGACGTTTCGGCCGCCTGGACCAGATCGTGTCCAACGCCGGCTTCGCCCTGTCCACCCCGGTCGGCGCGCTCGGACGGGCCGATTTCGATCGCTCCTTCGAGGTGGTCGCGGGCGCTTTCGTCGACCTGCTCAACAGCGCCCTGCCGCATCTCGAGGCGTCGGACTGCGGACGGGTGGTCGCCGTCTCGTCCTTTGTCGCGCATCATGCGCCGGGCGGGCGGATCTTCCCCGCCACCGCCGCGGCCAAGGGCGCGCTCGAAGCCTTGGCGCGGAGCTTCGCCGCCCAAATGGCCAGCAAGGGAGTGACGGTCAATTGCGTAGCGCCGGGGTTTACCCGCAAGGAACAGTCCGGCCATTCGGCCCTGCCCGACAAGGCCTGGGCGGCGGCGGCGGAGATGACGCCCGACGGGCGGCTCGCCGAACCCTCCGACATCGCCGCGGCCATCGCCTTTTTCCTGAGCGACGAGGCCGCGCACATCACCGGCCAGACCCTCCATGTGGATGGGGGGCTGATGCTCAATTAGGAGAAGCGTTGATGCCAATCGTCCGTGTAAGCATGGCGGCTGGCCGTAGCGAAGCGCAGAAGCAGACGGTCGCGCAAGAGATCACCGAAACGCTCGCCCGGCATTGCGGCGTGCATGCGGAGCATGTCTACGTCCTGTTCGAGGACGTCTCGCCCGATGAATGGATCGTCGGCGGCCAGACGATCACCCAGCGCAAGGCCGCGCGTGGGGAGACCTGACAGGATACAGGGGAGGCGGCCCAATCCATGGCGAGAAGGACCGCGACAAGCCTTTGTCACTGGGGAGCGTTCGACGCCACGGTAGAGGATGGGCGTGTGGTCTGCGCGACCCCCTGGCCGGGAGGTCGCGCCAACGCCGCGATGATCGAGGCCTGGCCGCGGCTCGTCTATTCCGACCAGCGAATCGATCAACCTTACGTGCGCGAAGGCTGGTTGCGCGCTCGCCACCGCTCCGACGGCGGGGGGCGCGGAAACGAGCGCATGGTGCCGGTGGCATGGGACGACGCGCTGGCGCTGGTTGCCGCTGAGCTGGAGCGGGTGCGGGATACCCACGGCCATCCGGCCATCTTCGGCGGCTCTTATGGCTGGTCCAGCGCCGGACGCCTTCACCACGCCCGCACGCAAGTCAGGCGGTTTCTGGGTGCGTTCGGCGGGTTCACCGATCAGATCGGCAACTACAGCTGGGGGGCGGCGCATGTGCTGCTGCCCCATGTTCTGGGCGATCACGACGCGGTGGCTGAGGCGGCGACGGCATGGGAAACCATCATCGACCATGCCGACACCTGCATCGCCTTCGGCGGGCTGAACCCGAAGAACTGGAACGTCACGTCGGGGGGCGCCGGCTTTCACCACATGCCTGACCATGCTCGGCGGGCCGCCGAGAAGGGCGTCGCCTTCGTGATCGTCAGCCCCGTGGCCGACGATGTCCCGACCGGCATCGACGCGGAGTGGATCGCGCCTCGGCCCAACACCGATACGGCGCTGATGCTGGCGCTCTGCCATACGGTACTGGTACGCGGCCGGGCCGACCGCGAATTCCTGGCGCGGTACTGCGCGGGCGTGGAAGCCTTCCTCGCCTATCTGCGCGGCGAGCCGGACGGCCAGCCGAAGACGGCGGCCTGGGCGGCCGCGATCTGCGACATTCCGGTCGAGGACATCGAGCGCCTGGCCGACCGCCTCATGGCCGGGCGCGTCATGCTTACCGCGAGCTGGTCGCTGCAGCGGGCGCGTCATGGCGAGCAGCCCTACTGGGCGCTCATCGCGCTCGCGGCGATGCTCGGCCAGATCGGACTGCCGGGCGGCGGCTTCACCTTCGGCTACGGCTCGATGAACGCGGTGGGGCAGGGCGCGCGGCGGGACCTCGTGCCGATCCTCGAAGGACTAGGAAATCCAGCGAAGTCGGCGGTCCCGGTGGCGCGCTTTCTCGACATGCTCGAGGCGCCGGGCAGGACCGTTCCCTTCAATGGCCGCGACATCACCTATCCGGACATCCGCCTGATCTATTGGGCCGGGGGCAATCCCTACCATCATGCGCAGGACCTGTTCCGGCTCGCGCGGGCCTGGGCGAAGGTCGAGACGATCATCGTTCACGAGCCGTGGTGGACGGCGACGGCGAAGCGGGCCGACATCGTGCTGCCGGCGACGACCACGGCGGAAAGGGTGGATATCGGCGGGTCGTCGCGGGACCCCCATGTCTTTTACATGCCCCGGCTTATCGCGCCGGTGGGCGGGGCGCGGAACGACCGGGACATCTTCGCTGATCTTGCCCGGCGGCTGTCCTGCGCGGATGCGTTCACCGAGGGCCGCTCGGAGGAGATGTGGCTCCGGCATCTGTGGTCCCGGACGGAGGAGAAGGCTCGTGCCGAGGGCTTGGAGGCACCAAGCTTCGAAGCCTTGCGCGAAATGAACGTCTGGCGGGTTCCGCCGCCGGCGGAGCCGGAAGTCTACCTCGCGGGCTTTCGCGCAGATCCCAAGGGGAACGCGCTGAAGACCCCGTCCGGCAGGATCGAGCTGTCCTCGGAGACCATCGCGGGGTTCGGCTACGCGGATGCGCCGCCGCATCCGGCCTGGATGCCGCCCGAGGAGTGGCTCGGCGCGGCGAGGAAAGGCGAGTTGGCTCTGCTCACTCGGCAGCCGGCCCTGTTCCTGCACAGCCAACTCGCCCAGGCCAAGGTCGAGGGCGTGCCGGACAGGCCATTGATCCTGCTGCACCCGGAGGACGCCGCCGCCCGTGACCTGTCGGACGGCGACGAGGTCAGGGTTTTCAACGAACGCGGCACCTGCCTCGCCCGCGCGCGGGTCACGGACATCTGCCGCCCGGGCGTCGCGGCCATGGAGACCGGCCCCTGGTTCGACGGCGATCCCGACACCGGGCTCGACCCCGGCGGCAACCCCAACGCGGTCACCCGGGACATCGGCGCGTCGGCCCTCAGCCAGGCCTGCGCGGCGCAAAGCTGCCTTGTGCGGGTGGAAAGGCAGGTACCGACCATCCCTGACTGAAATTATTTGCATAGTTACGCAAGTTATGTCATACCGGCGCGGTCGAAACCTCAGCCGAACAGGTGACCTGCGCCGTGGCCGTTGAATCGTCACGCCGAAATTCGAGCCGTCTTGCCCTCACCAGGGAAATGGGGGTAAGTGTCGGCGGGTATTCGGATAAAGGAGTGACGTCGTTGGCTAGGGGACAAAGGGCATCTCGGATGCGACGCGTGGCCGAGCTCTACTATGAACAGAATCTCGGCCAGCAGCACATTGCGAAGATCTTGGGCTGCTCCCATTCAACTGTATCCCGCCTCCTTACGGAGGCACGCGAGACCGGTGTCGTGCAGATCAGCATCCGCCGCCCGGTAGAAAGCAATCCGGCCCTCTCCGAGGGTCTCCGGAAAGAGTTCGGGCTCAGGGACGCCATCGTCGTGCGCGACGAGGCGGATCCCGAATCGAACCTGCGCGCGGTGGGGGCGGCGGCCGCCGATTTCCTGCAAGGTGTCGTCGACGACCATATGACCGTCGGCATCACCTGGGGCGCGACCCTTTTCAACATGGTCCAGGCTGTGCAAGGGCTCGATCTGGCGGGGGTCGAGGTGATCCAGCTGACGGGGTCGCTGGGCCAAGGGAATCCGGAGGTCGACGGCCCCAAGCTGGCCATTCGCCTGGCGGAGCTTATGAACGGCGTATGCCGTCTGGTGTCCGCCCCGGCTGCCGTCGACGACCCGCAAGTCCGCGATCAGCTGATGCGACAGACGCAGATCGTGCAAACGCTCGAACGGGCCGCGCAGGCGGACATCATGCTCCTTGGCATCGGCGCCCTGGAGACCTCCATGTCGAGTCTGGAGCGCGCCGGCTATATGCGCACGGGTGACCGCGAGGCGGCCCTGGCGGCCGGCGCCGTCGGCCATATCTGCGCCCGGATGATCGACATCGAGGGCCGCGAGGTGGGCGATTATTCGGAGCGGGTCATATCCGTCCCGCTGAAGGCCATGCGCCAGGCGATGTGGTCCATCGGCATGAGCGCGAATGCCCACAAGGTGCCGGCGCTGCTCGGCGCCCTGCGCGGGAAGTATGTCAACGCGGTCGTCATGGAGGAGACCTCGGCACGCGAAGTTCTTCGCCGTGCCGGATCGCGCTACCTGCCGGCGACCGAGCCCCGGAGAGAATCGGCGGCCTGAACGGCCTTGGGGCCATCTCCGCCGTCGCGCCATGGGGCTGCGTTCGAGACCGACGAGACGGAAGGAGATGGATGTGTCGACGAACACATGGCAGGAGCAGGCGCAAAGGGTCGCCCACAACGTCCGGCGTCGGGTTCTGGAACTGACGATCGAGCGCAATGGCTGCTATTTGAGCCAGACCCTTTCCTCGGCCGAGATCCTGGCGGTTCTTTACACGAAGGCGCTCGATCTCGGACCGAGCCAAGCGCCGGCCTTGCCACCCCACTTCCCCGGTGTGCCGGGCCAGCAGGGCGTCGGACACGGCCTCGGCGCCGCCTATAACGGTCCCCAGGCGCCGGACCTTGACCGGCTGCTTATCTCCCCGGCTCACTACGCTGTCGCCATTTATGCCACCCTCGTCGAGGTCGGGCGCATGTCCCCGCAGGGCCTTAAGCAGTTCAACACGGATGGCAGCTCGGTCGAGATGATCGGCGCAGAGCACTCGCCGGGCTTCGAGCTGACGACCGGCTCCTTCGGACAGGCCCTCAGCCAGGCGGGTGGAATCGCCATGGCGAGGCGGCTTCGGGGAGAAACGGGACGCGTTTTCGTCTTCATGTCGGACGGCGAGTTCGAGGAAGGGCAGACCTGGGAGGCCGTCCAGGCGCTCGCTTTCTACAAGCTCGACAATGTCGTGGTCGTCGCCGACGTCAACGGACAACAGGTCGACGGCTTGACCAAGGACGTGATGAACATCGAGCCCATCGACGCCAGGATCGAGGCCTTCGGCGGCCGGGCCGTCGAGGTCGACGGGCATGACGTCGACGCCCTGGCCGACGCCATCGCCAATACCGAGCACCGTGAAAAGCCGTTGTTTGTCCTCGCGCAGACGAATACGACCGAGGGTATCCCGTACCTGGATGAGCGCAAGCCGCACCTTCATTTCGTGCGCTTCAAAAGCGACGAGGAGATGGCCCGCTACCAGGCCTTCCTCGACCAGATGTAATCCGGGAGCATACAACTATGGAACTCCTCAACCGTGTTCACGAGAACAACCTCGTCCGCTGGGCCGCGGACAAGCCGGAGGTCGTCGTCTTCTCGGGCGACCTCACGGGATCGACCGAGATCGGCCTGTTCAAGAAGACCTATCCGGACCGCTTCTTCTCCATGGGCATGGCCGAGCAGAACATGCTGAGTTGGGCGGGCGGCATGGCCCGAGAGGGATTTACGCCCTTCCTCCACACCTTCGCCGTTTTCCTGTATCGCCGGCCCCTCGACCAGCTTTCGATGTCGGTCGCCTATCCGAACCTGCGGGTACGGCTGTTCGGCTTCCTTCCGGGCGTTTCCACGCCCGGCGGCGTCACCCATCAGGCTATTGACGACATCGCGATCCTTCGGGGCATCCCAAACCTTCGCATCTTCGAAGTCGGCGATGCGACGGATGTGGAAACCTTGCTCGACGTGATCCAGGACGTTGATGGACCGGTCTATGTGCGGATGCTGCGCGGCCAGATCCCACGGCTGTTTCCACGTTCCGAGCCGTTGCAGTTCGACCGTGCCCGGATCATCGGCACTGGGACGGATGTGACCCTGCTGTCTTCCGGCCTGTGCACGGAAGAGGCGATGCGGGCGACGGAGGTATTGAGGCGACGGGGCGTATCCGTCGCCCATCTGCATGTCTCGACCCTCAAGCCGTTCACCGATCCAACGATCGTCGAGGCCGTGTCGAAACCCAAATTCGGCGTGATCACGATGGAGAACCACAACGTGATCGGCGGTCTCGGCACCTGCGTTGCCGAGGTGATGGCCGAGCACGGCATAGGCAAAAAACTGACTAGGATCGGGCTTCAGGACACCTACGCCCATGGCGCCTCCTTCCCCTATCTAATGTCGAAATACGGGCTGGATGCCATGGCCCTGGTGCGGCGTGTCGAAGAGCTGCTGGACACCAGGCTGAACGTCACGGAGGACGATCTGTCGTCGGTGCGGCTTCAGGAGGCCGCGTCGCTCAGCGTCTCTCAGCTCGAGGCCCTTTGACGGAGAGAGCGACTATGAAACTGGAAGCCTTGCGCCAGAAGGTTTGGGAAATAAATGTCGCCCTGCCCAAGACCGGCCTGGTCATGTGGACCAGCGGCAACGCCAGCGGGCGCGACCCCGAAACCAACCTGGTCGTCATCAAACCCAGCGGTGTGAGTTTCGACGACATGACGCCCGAGGACCTGGTCGTCGTCGATCTGGACGGAAACGTGGTCGAGGGCTCCCTGAGACCTTCGGTCGACACGGGCTCGCATCTCTACGTCTACCGTCACCGCGACGACATCCACGGGATCGTCCACACCCATTCCCGGTTTGCCACGACATTCGCCATTCGCGGCGAGCCGATCCCGGTTCACACGACGACGGCGGCCGCGCTGTTCGGCGGCGTCATTCCGGTGTCGGATTTCGCCACCATCGGCGAGGAGGATATCGGGCGCCAGATCGTCGAAAAGATCGGCGGGGGTCAGGTGATCCTCATGCGCAACCACGGCGTCTTTACCGTGGGGAAGGATCTGGGCGAGGCGCTGAAGAACGCGGTCTATGTCGAGGAAACAGCCGAGGTCGTCTACTACGCCCGGCTGCTCGGCCCCGTCGATACCTTGAGCGACAAGGACATCCGGGATGCGCGCGAGATGTATCTGACATCCTATGGGCAGAAATAGGCGCGTCCAACTCAACGAATTCACACTGTTTCGTTCTTTTCAGCTTCGGCCGTGATCGGCACGGCCAGACCGCAATGAGGGAGAGTATACATGGGTAAGGTTCGCACGGTTCTCGGTGACATCGAAACGACCGAGATGGGCTTCACGATGGCCCACGAGCATATTCTGACCGATCCGAAGGGCGAAGGCTCCAAGGCCACCGGCGAGGAAGGCGGGGATCACCTGCTGAACAGCGTTGAGAAGGCCAAGGAGATGCTGATCGAGTTCCGCGAGGTTGGTGGCGGAACCATCGTGGAGACGACCCCCAAATCCTGGGGCCGCAACACGCCCGGCATGGTCGAGGCCTCCAGCGCCACAGGCGTTCACGTGCTGGCCTGTACCGGCGTGATCTGCGAGGAGCATGGCATGGGCCCCGAGGTCGACGACATGACCATCAATCAGATTGCCGATGGGATGATCGCCGAATGCACCCAAGGCATGGACGGCACCGACCACAAGGCGGGATGGATCAAGGTCGGCACCGCCTATATGCACATCACCCCCAACGAGGAGAAATATATCCGCGCCGGCGCGCGGGCAGCGACCAAGACCGGCGCCCCCCTGCACGCCCATACGACCAATGGCACCATGGGCATCGAGATCACGGAAATCCTCCAGGACGAGGGGTTCGACATGGAGCGCATGATGATCGCCCATGTCGACCGCAATCCCGACCTCTGGTACCACCGTCAGATGCTGAAGACCGGCGTCTATCTGATCTATGACGGACCGGGCAAGGCCAAGTACTACCCGGATTCCATGCGCATCGAGCTGCTGCGCCAGCTCGTCGCCGACGGCTATGAGGAGAAGCTGATGCTGAGCAACGACATGGGGCGCCGCTCGCATCACAAGGTCTATGGCTACGGGCCGGGCTTCACCTGGATCAAGGAACGCTTCCTGCCGCGCCTGGTCAACGACGAGGGCTTCTCGGAAGAGGTCGTACACAAGTTCATGTACGAAAACCCACAGCGGGTCTACACCTGGGCCGACCCGAAATGACGTCTCGGCCGGCCTTGCAGCTGGCGCTGGACGTTCAAGACCTGCAACAGGCGCTGGCGGTCACCGAGCAGGTACACGAGGCCGTCGATATCATCGAGGTCGGCACGTTGCTGTGCCTGTCGGCGGGGATGGATGCCGTGCGCCAGTTGCGGGACCTCTATCCCAACGCGACGATCCTGGGCGATGTGCGCATCGTCCGGGCCGGGGGCAAGATCGCCGAGATGGTGTTCGATGCCGGCGCCAACTGGGTCTCGGTCGTCGGCGAGGCGCCGATGGAAACCATCGCCGCGGCGGCCGAGGTGGCCCGGTCCCGTGGCGGCGAGGTTCAGGTGGAACTTGCCGATAATTGGACCGACACGCAGGTAATGGCCTGGCGCGATCTCGGCATCGAGCAGGTGGTCTATCACAGCACCGCCGAGGTCGGCGCCACAGGCGGCTCGGTATGGACCCCGGAAGCGTTGAAAACCATCCGAGCCTTTGCCGATATGGGGTTCAAGGTGACGGTGACGGGGGGCATTACCCCCGACACCATTCCCGTTTTCGCCGGGCTTCCCGTATTCGTCTTCATCGCCGGGCGCGCCATCTGGGCGGCGGACGACCCCGCCGCGGCCGCAAGGCGGTTTGGCGATGTCATTGCCGAGACCTTTGACTGATATGCGCATCGGGATCTATGAGAAGGCTTTGCCCGACCTCGCCGACTGGTCCGCGCGCATGGCGGCCGTCGTCGAGGCCGGCTACGACTTCATCGAGATCCCGATCGACGAGAGCGAGGAGCGGCTGCGCCGCCTGGACTGGTCGATGGCCGAACGCGCGGTTGTGCGGAACGCGGCGCAAGATGCCGGAACGGCGATCCAGACCCTGATTCTCAGTGCCCATCGCCGATACCCGCTGGGGAGTGCCGTCCCGGAAACCCGCGAGAAGGCCACCGATATTCTTCGGCGTGGCATTGATTTGGCGGTGGATCTAGGCGCGCGTATTATCCAGCTTTCCGGCTACTATGTTTTTTACGAACCCCATGACGACGGGGTCCGAGAGCGGTTTCGAGATGGCCTCGAACAGGGCCTGGAATGGGCCAGCGCCGCGGGTGTGATGCTGGCGCTCGAGAACATGGATGGCGAGGACATCACGTCCGTCAGCGAGGCCATGGATTTCGTCGAGTACTTCGATAGCCCCTGGCTACAGGTCTATCCCGACCTGGGGAACCTGGCTGGAAACCGTTTGGATGTCTGTGCCGAGCTGCGGCGGGCGCGGGGCCATCTGGTCGGCATTCACCTGAAGGACGCGCGTCCGGGAGCCTATCGCCGGGTCGCCTTCGGAACCGGCGACGTGCCTTTCCTCGACGCCTTTCGCACGCTCGCGGACATTAATTATGCGGGGCCGTTCCTCGTCGAGATGTGGAACGACGATCATCCAGACGCTATGAGGATGATCGTGGACGCCCGGACGTGGCTGGCAGCCAGCATGGCCGAGGCCGGGCTTTTGAACAATTCCTATGGATCGGTGGGCGACCATGCCACGCTTTGATGTGACGACCTTCGGGGAAGGGGGGCTCCGGCTGAGCGTACCCGTCGGCCGGCGGATCGAGCAAACCCTTCACTTCGACGTGAAGGCGGCCGGAACCGAAGCCAATGTGGTCGGCGCCCTGGCGCAGCTCGGATGGACCTGCGGCTGGGTCAGCGGCTTGCCCGACACGTCGCCCGGGCGCCGCGTCGCCCACAGCTATCGCGGCTACGGCATCGATCTTTCCGCCGTGAGATGGCGCAAGGACGGCCGGGTCAGCGTTTACTATGTCGAATATGCCGAGCCGCCCCGGCCCATCAAGGTTTACTACGACCGCAAGGACTCCAGCTTCAGTCAGTTGCTCCCGGAGGACATCGACTGGGGGTACATGCTCGACACGCGCCATGTTCATATGAGCGGCCTGACCCAGCCGCTGTCACCCGGCGCCGAGAAGATCATCCGCCAAGCCTTGGAACAGGCTCGGGATACGGGCGCGACTACCAGTTTCGACGTGAACTACCGCCAGCTCTTATGGACACCGGAAGAGGCCCGGGAGCGGCTTCTGCCGGTGATGCGCGGGGTCGATATCCTGGTCTGCGGTCGGCGTGACGCCGAAGGCGTTTTCGGGTGTCATGGGGAGCCCGAGGAAATCGTCGAACAGCTCGCAGAGCTGAGCTCGGCGAAGAACGTCGTGGTATCCCTGTCGAAGCACGGCCTGATCGGCTGGGACGGGAATGAGTTTCACCGCGTCTCTGCCCGCGAGGTCAGCATCGTCGATCGTATCGGCGCGGGCGACGCGATGGTCGCCGGGGTTCTCCATGGCTGGCTGGGCGGCGATCTGGCAAAGGGGTTCCGCTATGGTGCCGTGCTGGCGGCCCTGGCCATGAGCCAGCATGGCGACACGGTCGTCACCACCCGAGACGAGCTCGACGAGCTGCTGTCCACCGACTTCGGCGACATCGTTCGTTAGAGGTTCAACCCGTCAGTCGTCCGCTTCCGGGTACCACTCCATCACGGCCTTGTCGGTCAGGGCCGGCGCCGGCCAGGTATATCCCCGCAGCGCATAGCGTGAGCGGTTTGGGCCTGGCCGGAACGGGCGGTTCGGCAACTCGCCCACGAGCTTGCCGTCCTCGATCCATCGAAGGTCCGATCCGTACATCTGTCCGATCAGGATTTCGGTCAGGTTCTCGCGGACATCGGCATAGGCCGGATCGGCAATCCGGTCGGTCATCTCGCACGGATCTTCCACGAGGTCGAATAGCTGCAAGCGGTTGCCGATCGGGTAATAGATCAGCTTATGCCGGCCGTCATGAACCATGCGAGAGGAGTGGGCGTCCTCGCCGTCCTCTCCGTAGATCCATGGGTGCTTCTTCTCGCCGACCATCGAGAGCCCCTCGACCGTACCGGGGATCGGGATGCCGCAAAGATCGAGAAGTGTCGGCATGACGTCCCGCAGCTCGACAAGGCGGTCATCGACCCGGTGATGGCCGACCCGCCGATCTCCCTTGACGCCGGAGAGGATCATCGGGACATGGGTTGAGTTTTCGTAGAAGACCCGTTTCGCCCACATGTTTTGATTGCCCAGCATGTCGCCGTGATCCGAGGTGAACAGGATCATGGTGTCGTCCAGAATTCCCTCCTCGCGGAGGGTTCCGATGATGACGCTGATCTGATGGTCGATATGGGTGCAGAGTGCATAGAAGGCGCGCCTTGCGTCCTCGATCTGCCGTTCGTTCATCTTGAAGGTGCGCGTCTGGCGGGCCTGAGCGGTGTAGGGAAGCTCGTCGTGTTCTTTCGACCAGTCGGCGACATAGGGCTTGTCGATCGGTATGTCGCGGTAGAAGTCCAGGTAGGCTTGCAACGGAACAAGCGGCGGGTGGGGATGGCGATAGCCCACATACCATAGGGACGGCCGTTTCGGATCCCGGCGCTTGATGGTCCGGCACATCATTCGGGTCGCCCAGTTCGTCGCATGGCAATGTTCGGGCAGGTGCCAGGCCCGGTAGTTGTAGTCATTGTTACTCATGCCGTGCATGAACCCTTCGCCCGGATAGCCCTGATCGCCGAGATAGACCTCGTAATCGTCGATAACCCCGAACATGCCGCGCCCCTCGTCGTCCACGAGCACGTCGTCGAAGCCGATGCGGTCGCGTTGCGGGTGAACGTGGATCTTCCCGACCGCGTAGGCTTGGTATCCGTTATCGCGGAATGTCTGCGCCAAAGTCGGCAAATTCTCCGGCATGTGGAGCTCGGAATTGAAGATGCGGTCGCCATGGGTCCGCGAGGTGGTGCCGGTCATCAGGGTGCGGCGCGCGGGAATGCAAACCGGGTTCGCCGAACAGGCATTGCTGAAGCGGACGCCGTTGCGCGCGACGTCATCCAGGGTGGGCGTTTGAACGCAAGGGTGACCGGCGATTCCCAGCAGCGAGCCGAACCAGTGGTCGGTCACGATCATCAGAACATTCGGCCGCGTCATTTTCTTCTCCTTACTCCGCAATAACCGACGCTCCGGAAAGGAGCGCCGGTTTCAGTGTCATTCCTCTACGGCGCCGAGCCTTTGGATCGTCTCTGCATCGGGACGGCGCGCCGACCCGCGAACGATGAGACGCCCCTTGATGTACTCGTGCTGAGGGCGGGGCGCGCGCGAGTCCATTCTGTAGGTGAGCATGTCGACAGCGCGCCAGCTCATGGTTTCGATGTCGGCCGCGATCGTCGTCAGATCGAAGCATGTCCAGGACGCCTCCAAGGCGTTGTTGAAGCCGATGACGGAAACGTCTTCGGGAACGCGCAGGCCGAGCTCGGATCGAATGACGTCCATGGCCCCGATCGCCATGATGTCGCTGGCGCAGAAGATGGCGTCGGGGCGGGGGGTCAGGTTCATCAGTTCCCTGGCCGCGGCGGACCCGCCCTCATAGGTGAAGTCGCCGGTACGCCGGGCCGGTTGCCGCCCCGACTGCCGGGAAACCTCATCGAAGAATCCCCGCTCGCGGTCGGCGCTGGTCGAGGTGTCGGCGAGCCCGGCGATGAAGGCCAGATGCTTGTGGCCGGCGGCGAGAAGGAACGCCGCCGCCTTGCGCCCCGCGTCGATATTGTCCGATCCGACCGAGCTGAAGCTGTCGTCCTCTGCCACATAGCGATTGACGAGGACGATCGGGATGTCCGCGTCGCGGCACATCAGGCTTGCCCGTGACGACAACCGGGCCGAGGCCACGATCACGCCGTCGACTTGATAGGACAGGACGTCGGGGATGACGCCGTCGATATCGGCGCTGCTCGGCATGCTCTTCAACAGCGCTTGATAGCCCTCCGCGTGCAGGGAGCGGTGGAGTTCGTGCAACAGAGTCAAATAGAAGGAGTATTGAACGTCGGCCATGACCACGGCGACGAGACGCGAGCGCCGCGTGATCAGGCCACGGGCAATGGCGTTCGGTCGGAAGCGAAGCTCCTTTGCTGCCTCCAGAATCCGCTGCCGCGCCGCGTCCGACACGTAGCCGTTCCTGGAAAAGGCCCTAGAAACGGTAGCCTGGGAGACGCCGGCCCGCCGGGCCACGTCATAGGAGGTGACGGCCTTTGAACGGGGTTCCTGGTCTTTGTTTCTTTGTGCCACGTCGCGTCGTCCTTGCTACCCTGTCCTAGGCTTTCCCGGGGGTTTCAGCTGTGGCCCGAGCACGGGCCAGGCGATCACGAGCACCGTCAGGATCATGATCCCGAGGGCGATCGGCTGCTGGAGAAAACCTATGAAGCTGCCGTCCGTCAACATCAGGCCCTGGCGCAGGGATTCCTCGAAGGTGCCCCCCAAGGCCATGCCGATGACCATCGGGGCCATGGGGATCCCGACCAGCCGCAGCAACGCGCCGACGATCCCGGCGACCACGGCGACGATGACGTCGACGGGGTTGCCCCTGACCGCGAAGGCCCCCACCAGCGACATCAGGAGCACGCCGGTCATCAGCAGGCTTTCGGGCAACCTGAGAAGGCGTGTGAACGCCTGGGCGCCGAGCATTCCGACGAAGAACAGGAGGATGTTCGCGATGAACAGCGTGACGAAGGCGCCCAGCAATATCTCGGGCTGAACCGTCAGCAACTGCACGCCTGGAATCACCCCGTGGATCAACAGCACGCCCAGCATGACGGCGGTGCCTCCATCGCCGGGGATGCCGAGGGCGAGAGTGGGGACCAGCGCGCCGCCGGTCACGGCGTTGTTGGCCGCCTCCGAGGCGATGATTCCCTCAGGCTCGCCCTTGCCGAACTCGTCCGATCGCTTGGACGACCTTTTCGCCTCGGCGTAGCTGATGAAGGTGGCGGCGGTGGCGCCGGTACCGGGCAGGACGCCGATAAAGGAGCCGATGACGCTGCTTTGAAGGAGGCACCGGATACGGGACTTCCACTCGGACCAGGGGGCCACGCGGAAGCCGACATTGGTCAGCGGCTTGGCGTCCGTGTCCTCGGGGATGGCCGCGCGAATGAAGACTTCCGACAGCGCGAACAGCCCGACCAGCACGCTGATCAGATGGAACCCGCCCTGAAGCTCGAACACGCCGAAGTGGAAGCGGGAGAACCCGGTCATCACGTCCGGCCCGACCATCGCAAGGAAAAGACCCATAGCGCCGGCGAGCAGGCCCTTGATGGTACTGCCGCGTGAGACCCAGGCGATGCAGGTCAGCGCGAAGACGATCAGGGCGAAGGTCTCGATCTGGCCGAAATGGAGGCCAACGGCCGCGAGGCTCGGCGCTGCCACGACCAGAACCACCAGTGAAAACAGCCCGCCAAAGACCGAGGCCACGGTGGCCCAGCCCAGGGCAAGATCCGCCTTGCCCTGCTGGGCCATGGGAAAACCGTCGAGGACCGTGGCCGCCGACTGCGGCGTTCCCGGCGTGTTGATCAGGATCGCCGAGATCGAACCGCCGTAGACCGAGCTGCAATAGATGGCGAGGAGCAGGGCGATGGCCGCGGTGCTGGTCATCGAAAAGGTGAACGGCAGGGCGACGATCAGCGCAACGACCGTTCCCATCCCCGGCAGTGCCCCGATCAACGAGCCGAACAGCGTCCCCGCGATGATGGCCAGAAAGACCTCGATCGAGGCCAGCTGGGCCAGCACGGTTGGGAGCAGTTCCAACATGGTCAGAACGCCTCGAACCAGGGCGAGCGAGGAAGGGCCAGCTCAAAGACGTCGATGAACAGGATCCAGACCGCCGCTGGGAGAAGGAGGCTCGTCGCCGCGAGCACGCCGAGCTTTCTGTACCCCCGCGCCCAGGCGAACAGGAAAACCCCCGGAACAAGGGCCAGGACGAAACCGACATTTAGCATGGCCACGCCAATCAGCGCTGCAAGCGCGCAAGCAATGCCGAGGGACGGCCAGTCGACCGCGGGCCAATGGAAGCGACTCTTCGAGGCCCATCGTTCGACAATCATCAAAACCGAGAAAAGCATCCAGGCGACGAGAAAGATGCGCGGCACGAAGACCGTGGAAACCTCGCCCGGAAACAGCTCGCCCTGATCGTATTCGCCGGAAAAGGTTGACGCGAACAGGGTCGCGCCGATCAGGAACAACACAGTCCCGTAGATGGATGTGGCGACCATCTGTCCCTCCCTTTGCCGAGAGGAGAGGGAAGGCGCGCCCATTTCGTCCGGGCACGCCTCCATTCACGACCGTGGTCTACTTGACCAGACCGGCCTCACGCAGCAGTTCGCCATTCTGCTGGTATTGCTCCGCGAAGAACGCCGCGAACTCGTCCCGCGACAGATAGTGAATCGGCCTTTTGACCTTCGCCATCGCCTCGACGAAGCTCGGCTTGGCCACCGCCTCTCCGCAGGCCGAAGAAAGCTTGCCGGCGACCTCGTCCGGCACGCCCGCCGGCGCGAAGAAACCGAACCAGACGACGGAGACAGCCGGCTCGCCCACCTCGGCGAGGGTCGGCACGTCGGGGAAGTTGGACGACCTTTCCGAAGCGAGAACCGCCAATGGGCGGAAATTGAACCGTTCGGCGGCGTCGGCGAAGAAGGTCGTCATATGGACGCGGCCCCCCAGCATGGATTTGGCGACCTGATTGATGCCCTGATGGGGAATGTACTTGAACTCCACGCCAAGGGATTTGGCGACGGCCAACTGGCCGAGATGGTGCAGGGACCCGGGCGGCGGGCCGCCCGTGATCACCGTTTCCGTCTTCGCTCCCTCGGCGAGTTCCTGGATTGTCTTGTAGGGCGAATCCTCAGGCACAAAGACATACTGAGCGCTCTGGGAGACGAGGCAGATTGGCTCCCAGGATTTGTCGTTGTACGCGGTCTTCCGGATGTGGGGCTGTGTCGTCGTGGTGCCGACGGGCATGAAGCCGAGGTTGTAACCATCGGGCTTCGCCTTTGAAAGCTGGGTCGCACCGATCGTTCCGCCGGCGCCCTGGACGTTGGAGACGACGATATTGGCGCCGAGGATTTTCTCCATTTCCTGCGCAAACAGGCGACCCGGCACATCCGTGCCGCCGCCGGCACTGAACGGGATCATGACGTTGATGGTTCGTTCGGGATAGTCGGCCTGCGCGGGGGCGGCAGCGACCGCGATGCCCGTCACAAGACCCATAACGACGCTGGCTGGAATCCTCATTTTGAAGCCTCTCCCTTGTTTCGGCGGGTATATGTATTCGAATACATATTTTCGCAATTTTTATCATCATGCGCACATATTGTCAAATTGTAAAAAGATCGTCGGAGTGGCGGGCCGAGAAGTCCATTCCCGTCAACGGAGAAGATGAACAATTTGTGGCGGCCCCGAAAATCATCTGGCCAAGCTTCGCGCCCATCGGTTAGGAAGCCGTTTCAAGGTCCCCATCCGACGCCCGTCGGGTTTCGTCAGAAACCGGACGAGACGGTACATGGGGACCATCGGTAAGAGCGCTTGAGTCATTCAGCGCACCCCACCGAGGAGGGTTCGATGGACAGGTCGCCCGCTCTTCGAAAGATCGATGCTCTGATCGATTCGGTCGCAAGGCTGCGCAGTCAGTGCCTGGCCTTTGAGAAGACGCATGCGAAAGAGGTGGCGGCGGTCGCGCCCGGCTATCGAACCAGCGCGCGCAACCTGCTTCACTATCTCGCGTTGCGTCAGCACGACATCCGGGAACTGCAGGAGGACCTGTCCTCGCTCGGCCTGTCGTCGCTGGGGCGACTCGAGGCCCATACGATGGCAACCCTAAATGCCGTGCTCAAGACCCTCCACCTTTTGGGCGACCGCCCGCCCCCCGAGATCGACGAAGAAGATACTCCGGTGGATTTCACATCCGGCCCGAACACGCTGCGTGACCATGCCGAGCAGCTTCTGGGCCCGGAGCCCGCGAATCATGCGGTGCGGATCATGGTGACCATGCCGTCGGAGGCGGCGCAAGACGCCGATCTGGTCAGAAACCTCGTAGCCGCCGGCATGAACATCATGCGGGTCAACTGCGCCCATGACGGACCGGAGGAGTGGCGCGGCATGGTCGGCAACCTGCGTGACGCCGAAAAGGAACTCGGCCGGTCCTGCCGCGTCATCGCCGACATCGCGGGGCCCAAACTGCGGACGGGGGCCATCGCCCCCTTGGAGCCGATCGCAAAGTTCAAGCCGCGCCGCAACTACAACGGCGCCGTGTTGGCACCGGCAAGAATTTGGCTGACACCCGCCAACGCGCCAGAGGCCAATCCGGAAGGCGTGACCGGTCGTTTGCTCGTGAGGGGCGATCTGCTCGCGCATGCCCGACCCGGCCATTCCGTGGATGTGGAGGAACGGCGAGGCCGGAGGCGGGTGCTGGTGGTAACCGAGGTGGAGGGCGCCTCTTGCTGGGTGGAATGTGATCGGTCCGTTTATGTGGCGGAGGGGGCCGCGCTGACCCTGCTGGACGAAGTGGGCCGGGAGCTGGCGGGGGGCCAGGTTGGGCCTGTGCCGCCGGTCGTGGAGCCCTTGCTGCTGAAACGCGGTGACACGCTTATCCTCACCCGCGAGTCAAAGCCCGGCCGCCCGGCGAAGCAAGCGTCGGACAAGCAGCCTCTGGAACCAGCGCGCATTGCGTGCTCGCTTGACGCCATATTCGATTGCGTCAAGCCGGGCGAAAAAGTCTGGATGGACGACGGAAAGATCGGGGGCGTCGTGCGATCGGCCGGGGAGGACGAGATCACCGTCGAGATCACCTACGCCCAGTCGCAGGGTTCGAAGCTACGGGCGGGGAAGGGGATCAACCTGCCCGATAGCGTTCTCCACATACCCGCCATGACTGAGAAGGACCTCACGGATCTGGACTCGGTTTTTCCCCTCGTCGATATGGTCAGCCTGTCCTTCGTCAGGCGGCCCCAGGACATCTACATGCTGGAGGACCGGTTGGACGAGATGGACGGCCAGCATCTCGGCGTCGTGCTCAAGATCGAAAACCGCGCCGCCTTCGACCACCTCCCCGAACTGCTGCTCGCCGCCCTGCGCTCGCCGCCGGTGGGCGTCATGGTGGCGCGGGGCGACCTGGCCGTGGAGGTCGGATTCGACCGTCTGGCGGAGGTCCAGGAAGAAATCCTTTGGCTGTGCGAGGCCGCGCATGTCCCGGTGATCTGGGCCACCCAGGTCCTGGAGGATCTGGCCAAGACGGGCCGGCCGTCGCGATCGGAGGTAACGGACGCGGCGATGAGTGGACGCGCCGAATGCGTGATGCTGAACAAGGGGCCCTATATCGTCGACGCCGTCACGTTCCTGAACGGCGTCCTTTCCGCCATGCACGACCACCAGTCCAAGAAAAAGGCGATGCTGCGGCGGCTGCGCGTATCCGATTTGAGCTAGCCAATCGCCATGCTCACGCGGTAATCGGCCTTTCGTTAACAGGCTCTAAGCCGGCTTGCAGTCGAGCCCGATATCGAGACCGGGCACGCTGTGTGTCAGCCACCCGAGCGACACCACGTCCACCCCGGCCGCGGCATAGTCCTGCACCGTGTCGGGCCGGATGCCGCCGGAAGCCTCGGTGACAGCCCGCCCGGCGACGATCCGAACGGCCTCGCGGACTTGGTCCGGCGGCATGTTGTCCAGAAGGACCGCGTCGATACCGGCCTCCAATGCCTCGGGTAGCTGATCGAGGTGATCGACCTCGACCTCTATCTTCATCATGTGTCCCAAGCTGCCTCGGGCGCGATCGATCGCCGGGCGAAGGCCGCCCGCGGCCGCGATGTGGTTGTCCTTGATCAGCACGGCGTCATAAAGGCCATAACGGTGGTTGACGCCGCCACCGGCGCGCACGGCGTACTTTTCCAGGGCGCGCAGGCCGGGTGTGGTCTTGCGCGTACAGGTTACGCGAGTCCCGTGCGGCTTGACTGCCTCGACCGCCCGGCGCGTCGAGGTGGCGATTCCGGAGAGACGTGTCAGGAAGTTGAGAGCGGTACGCTCGCCGCTGAGAATGGGGCACGCCGGGCCATTCAGGACCGCGATGGTCTGTCCGGCCTCCAGGTCGGCGCCGTCGGCCCGGGCGATCCGCACATCGATCGTCGGGTCGAGTTGGCGAAACACCTCGAGGGCGATGGGCAGGCCGGCGAGACAGCCGTCTTCGCGGCTTGTCAGGCGGCCTTCGATATGGGTTTCGGCTGGAACCACCGCGGCGGTCGTCACGTCGCCGGCCAAGCCCAGATCCTCTCGCAGGGCCTGTTCGACGACGGGGCGGTAGAGCAGGGGGTCGATTGGCGCGAAGTCCATGGCGAGGCGTTTCCCTTGGCTGACGATCCGGCGCGGTAGGCGGCTGCCGGCAGACCACATCCGGAGCCTGCGGCCGTGGCCAGTCTTATTGTCAGCGGACGGCAAGCATGCGCTCGACGGCGTGGCGTGCCGTGACTGCCACGGTCTCCGGTATCTCGACCCTCGGTTCGAGGGTTTCCAAAGCCCGATGGATGTTGTCGAGCGTGATTCGCTTCATGTGCGGACACAGATTGCACGGCCGCACGAACTCGACATCGCTGACTTCCGCTGCCACGTTGTCGCTCATTGAGCACTCGGTCAGCATGAGCACTCGCGCCGGCGTTTCGGTTTTGACGTAATCGACCATCTGCGCGGTCGATCCCACGAAATCAGACGCCTCGAGCACGTCCGGCGGGCATTCCGGGTGGGCGACAACGACCAGCCCCTCGAAGCCGTCGCGATAGTCCCGTATCTCGTCGCCGGTGAAGCGCTCGTGAACCTCGCAGTGGCCGTGCCAGGTGATCACCTCCACATCGGTCTGCTTGGCGACATGGTTGGCCAAATACTCATCGGGAAGAAGGATGACACGGTCGCGGCCGAGGGATTCGACGACCTCGACGGCGTTGCTGGACGTGCAGCAGATATCCGACTCCGCTTTTACGTCCGCCGAGGTGTTGACATAGGAGACGACCGGTACCCCTGGATAGGTTGCGCGCAGTCGGCGAACATCCTCACCCGAAATGGAGGCGGCAAGCGAGCAGCCGGCACGGTCGTCCGGAATCAACACGATTTTCTCGGTATTTAGCAGCTTGGCCGTCTCCGCCATGAAATAGACCCCCGCCATGACGATCACCTCGGCATCCGTTTCGGCGGCCCGCTTTGCCAAAGCCAGGGAGTCGCCGACGATGTCGGCCACGCAATGATAGATCTCCGGCGTTTGATAGTTGTGCGCGAGAATCACGGCGTTGCGGTCCCGCTTCAGTCGGTTGATGGCGGCGATCTTCGGCTCGTGGATCAGCCATTCGGGGGACGGAATGACACGCATGACCCGCTCGTAAAGACGATCGGTTTCCCGCGTGTCGGTCAGGGTTGGTGGCATCGGACTCTCCGGCGATAAGGGGGAGTATAATATATGCTCGTGTCGAGCATATATTATACTCCCTACGAGCATATTCAAGCGAATCATCGCCACGGACGATCGGGCGGAGCGGGAGAGCTACTCGGCGGCGCGGACGTCGGGCAGGCGGACTCCGACCATGGCGCGTTCGCGCATCGCCTCGCGGCGGAAGCAATAGAGCTCGGCCGGCCGGCCACGGCCGCTGCTGTCGGTACGGCCGGTCGGCTCCACGAGCTCGCCGGCCATGAGCATGCGGCGGAAGTTCTGCTTATGCAGACGGGTGCCGGCCAGAGCCTCGACGACACGCTGCAGCTGCAAAAGAGTGAACTCCTCCGCCAGGAGTTCAAAGACCACCGGCCGGTAGGCCAGCTTGCCGCGGATCCTGCCCAGCGCCGTGGCAAGAATGCGTCGGTTGTCGAGAGCCATGGGCGGTCCCAGAAGCCGCGCTGTTTCGAATGCCTTCGGATCGGGGTCCGAGACCGTCAGGCCGCGCGATGCTTCCAGGGTACGCCGATCGCGGTGGACCTCGGGCACCAGGCCGGCTTCGTAGAGCAGCTCGTAGCGTTCGAGAGTGCGCACGCGGTCATGGCGAGCCGCAGACTGGAGGCCGAAGCAGACCTCGACACGCTCTTCCCGCGCCCGACGTGAGGCTTTGTCGCGAGCTTGTCGAACCCAACGCTGGAGTGCCGGCCGAATCACCCGGTCCACCAGCTCCGGCGGCCCCTCGCGCCAGTCCTCCCAGGGCAGAAAGCCGTACCAGTCGTGCCACCGGGCCTCGCCAGAACCCGCGACCGGGGCTTCGTCGGTCAGCGCCAGATAGGCGACGGATACCAATCTCGGGCCGCCCTGGATCTCACGCGTATCGCGGTATTGGTTGCCGAAGGTGTAGAGTTGCTCGACATAGCGCAGGTCAAGGCCTGTCTGTTCCTCGACCCATTGCCGCAGGCCCAGTTCGAGGGTGCGATGGTTCGCCGCATCGAAGGGACCAAAGGGCAGGGCGTCCGGACTGTCTGACAGGGCGACCGACGAGCCGCGCTGGGCCGGCGTGGCGAGGCCATGGCGCAGCCGTCGAACGACGAGGACACGCGGCACCTCCCGCGTCACCGCGAGGATGACGGCGGTCAAACCGATCACCGTGCCCGGTGTTTCTTTGACAGGCGATCTTGCCATCACGCGTCCTTCTATACCTGGAATCGAAGGAAACACCGATAGAGGTGCTTCTTGGCCGACCCGGCAGATCCCATGAATCCGCGTACAAACCTTCCCTCAGCATATCCCATCGGGAATGTTCCCGCAGTTCCCACCTAACATAAGAGGGTCTAACGACGCCGCGTCTATCGGAGATACAGGCTGCTATTGGCCCTGATATTGGTCGCGCGACATTGCGATATGGTGGCGCATGGCCTCGGAGGCGGCGGTCGGAGAACGGCTTTCGACGGCCTCGATGATTCTTTGATGTTCTTCGAGCGCCGTCCGGGGGCGGTTGAGGGTGCGATGCTGTTGCGCGAAGCGCATGAGATCGGGGCGCATAAGGCTGATCAGTGACCGCAGCAAAACATTGTTGGTGGCGTCCGCCAAGCGAATATGAAACAGGATGTCGGCTTCGGTCGAATCCGCACCTGTTTCGGTCTCCGCCACCTGCTGCTCGTAGACCTTCTTGATCTCGACGATTTGATCCGGTGACGCGCGCCGCGCCGCCAACTCCGCTGCAAAGACCTCCAGGACGCCGCGGACCTCGATCATCATCTCGAATGTCATCTCCTCCATGCCGAGAACATTCCGAATCAGCCGTTCGAGGGTCTGGACGCCGATCTTCTCGATGAAGGTTCCGCTTTGCGGCACGGTATGGACGATGCCGTAGAGCTCCAGTTTGTGGAGTGCCTCCCGGATATGGGCGCGTCCGACCTCGAACCGTTCGGCCAGCGCTCGCTCCGATGGCAGTCGCTGACCGGGGGTCAGCACGCCGGAGGTAATGAGTCCGCTGATCTGTTCGATGATCGCGTCCGAGGGACGCTTGATCCGGACCTTCTCGAAATGGGCGGTGATGGCGTCTTGGTCCTGGGGCATGGCGCCTCCCCTCGCAGTCGCGAAGCCTGAACTGGATAATTGGTATTAATCCGATCCATTTTTAGCCCTTGAACAGAAGACTGTCAATCGAACAGCCAAAAAATCCAGGAATTTCCTTGACAGATTTCCGAATCCGATCAATGCTGACGCACTAAAACCAAAAAACCAATCCACTAAACATACGTTGGTGGTGTGGAGGAACGAGTTTCGAAATTGTATTCGGGCTGTGGCGCGTAAAACAGGACGCGCGCTAGGCTTCGTCTGTTCGAAAAAGAATTCGGAAAACGGATTGCATGGTGATGGGCAGTATTGAGAAGGACTTTCCGACCCTTAACTTGGCGGCTACGGCGGTTCGTGTTCTCTCGATCGAAGCGATCGAAAAAGCGAAATCAGGGCATCCCGGAATGCCGCTCGGCATGGCCGAGATCGGCGCGGTCCTGTACGGCCGACACCTCAAATTCGATCCCAACGCTCCCGATTGGCTGGACCGAGACCGCTTGGTTGTCTCCAACGGCCATGGCTCGATGTTGCTCTACTCGTTGCTGCATTTGGCGGGCTACGGCGAGTTCGACATGCGGGCCATCGAGACCTTCCGGCAACTCGGCAGCCCGGCGACCGGACATCCCGAGGTCGAGTTCGCGGGAGTCGAGGCGACCACCGGACCGCTCGGGCAGGGCTTCGCCATGGCGGTCGGCATGGCGCTGGCCGAGAAGATCCTCAATGCCCGTTTCGGCGACGACCTGATCGATCACCACACCTATGTCCTGGCGGGCGACGGCTGTTTGATGGAGGGCGTCACCCAGGAGGCGATCTCCCTTGCCGGGCATTGGAAGCTGTCGAAGCTTATCGTGCTTTTTGACGACAACAGCGTGTCCATCGACGGGCCGACATCGCTTGCGGCCTCCGACGATTACAGGGCGCGTTTCGTCGCGTCGGGCTGGGAGGTGTCGGATGTGAACGGCCATGACCTGGGCGAGGTCGATGGCGCGATCAACGCCGCCAAGACATCGGCTCTTCCCACGCTGATTCGATGCCGGACCACCATCGGCAAAGGTGTGCGTGAGCTTCAGGGCCAAGCCGTCATGCATAGCGGCGCGATCGGAGCGAAACGGATTGAACGGATGCGCGAGGATCTGGGATGGAGCCATCCACCCTTTTCCGCCCCGCAAGAGATCTATGAGTTTTTCGCCGGGTCGGCGGACAGGGGCGCTCGGGCGCGCGAGGACTGGGAGGGGCGGGTCGGTGCGTTGCCCAACGACGTCAAGAAGCGTTGGGCGGAGCAGTTCGACTTCAACCCGGCCGATCTCGACGGCCTTTTCGAAACCTTGCTCAAGGATCTGGCAGGGGCGAAGCCGACGGAGGCGACGCGCGCCAGTTCCCAGCGCGTCATCAACGCGATCGCCAACGCCATGCCGTCGCTGTTGGCGGGGTCGGCGGACTTGACCCCCGCCTGCCTGACCAAGGCGGATGACGCGACACCGGTGACCGGTGACGACGCCTCGGGGAACTACATCTACTACGGCATCCGCGAACATGGTATGAGCGCGATCATGAACGGCTTGGCGATGCATGGGGGCTTCCGGCCGGTCGGATCGACCTTCCTGTGCTTCACCGACTATGCGCGCCCCGCAATCCGCTTGGCGGCCTTGATGAAGGTCCCTGGAATCTATGTGTTGAGCCATGAGTCCATCACGCAGGGCGAGGACGGCCCGACCCACCAGGCCATCGAGCACGCGGCGATTTTCCGCGCGACGCCGAACTTGTTTTTTATGCGGCCGGCCGACGCCATCGAGACCGCCGAATGCTGGAAAGCCGCCCTGAGGATCTCCGACGCTCCGGTGCTGATCGCCTGCACACGGCCGGCGGTCCGGACCGTGCGTGCTTCTCCCGGTGGGGATCTTTCGGCCAGGGGCGCCTATGTTATCCACGGCGAAGCGGACAAGCGGGATGTGACGATCCTCGCCACGGGATCGGAGGTGGCCCTGGCGATCGACGCTGCGGACGCGCTGGAGGCGGACGGTATCGCCGCCTGTGTCGTGTCCACGCCGTGCTGGGAATTGTTCGAGAAGCAGGACGAGGCCTACAAAAAACAGGTGCTCGGCGACGCGCCGCGGATCGCCGTGGAGGTTTTCTCTCCGCTCGGCTGGACCCGCTATGTCGAGACGGAGACCGACGTGATCGGGATGACGACCTTTGGCGCGTCCGCGCCGATGGCCGACGTGATGACGCATTTCGGTTTCACGGTCGACAACATCGTCGCGCTGGCGAAATCCAAGCTTCGAGCATGAGAGGAAGAAATGGCCCTCGTATACTCCGTCAATTCCAACCACGTGCTCTTCGACCTCACGAACGAGTTCTTCGAGAAGTACTGCGCCGGCCACAAACTGGTTCAGATCAATGACGGTGACATGATCAAGCAGGTCATTGCCAATGATGGCGTGACCCCGCATATCCGCCGTACCCTCTATCGCATCTTCAGCGTCGCCCAGGATTGCGGCGCCGATGTCATTCTGAATCAGTGCTCCTCGGTCGGGCAGGCGGCGGAGGATGTCGCCAAGCTGATCGACGTCCCGGTTTTTCGTATCGATCGGCCGATGGCCGAGAAGGCCGTTGAATTGGCAACGGATGTTGGCGTCATCGCGACCGTCGCGACCACCTTGGGCCCGACCAGCGAGCTTATTCGGCGGTGCGGAAACGAGGCGAGCAAACCCATGAACGTTTCCGAGAACCTTGCCGCGGGCGCGTTCGAGAAGCTGATGGACGGGGAACGCGACGCCCATGACGAGATTCTGATGAGCACGGCCATCAAGGTCGCGGAAACCGCCGATGTCATCGTGTTCGCACAGGCGACCATGGCGCGGCTAGCGCCCGCGGTAATTGAGAAGACCGGGAAAACCGTGCTGACCAGCTTCGAATCCGGGATGCAGGGGCTGGCCAATTTGATCAATAACTAAGTAGAGGAGGAACACCATGAAACAGATCCTTGCACTGTCCGCCATCGCGGTCTTTGCCGCGACGGCCGCCTCGGCTGCCGAAATCAACTGGAAGTTCGGAAGCTCGAACGGCTCCGGCGAGCAGGTGTTTGTCGTTCAGAAAGACTGGTGCGATGGCATCGAGGCCGCTTCCAACGGCCGCTTCAAGATCGATCTGCTGCCGCTGAACGCGGTGGTCAAGTCGGACGATCTATTGAAAGGCGTGCACAACAACATCATTCAGGGCGCGCTGACGACGACCGCAACCTTCGCCGGCGAGGATCCCGGCTTCGGCCTGATCGGCAACACCATCAGCGCCTGGGCCTCCGATGAAGACATCCTGAAGTATTATTACTATGGCGGCGGCATGGAAGTCGTCGACTCGATCCTGAACGAATGGGGCGCGAAGCTGTTCGGCGTTGCCGTCACCGGCTCCGAATCCTTCGTGTCGAAAAAACCTCTGCGTAAGATCGAGGATTTCGAGGGTGTCAAGATGCGCGCCCCGAGCGGTCCGGTGACCAAGCTGTTCGCGTCCTTCGGCGCGGCGCCGGTGAACCTGCCCGGTTCGGAAGTCTATACCTCGCTCGACAAGGGCGTGATCGACGCGGCGGATTACTCCAACTTCGCCAATAACCAGAAGCAGGGCGTGAACGATATCGCGAAATACCCGATCTATCCGGGCTTCCACTCTTCGCCGACAGTTCACATGTTCATGAACCTCAAGGAATGGGAAAAGCTGTCGTCGAACGACCAGGAATTCCTGAAACGTTATGCCAAGGGCCTAGCCCTCGATTCGCTGATCAGCGCCCATTACGAAGATCGCCTGGCCGTTGGCGAGGCGCTCGAAAAGGGCATCACCCCGATCGCTTGGGAAGAAGAGGAACTGATCAAGGTGCGTCAGCACGCCATCAAGATCTGGGATGAGATTGCCGCCGAATCGGAAATCGGCAAGAGGTACTATGACTCCCTCGTGGCCTATCTGAAGTCGCAAGGCCAAATGTAATATGATATGCCCCGCGGGCCGGTCCGACCGGCCCGCGGACTTTTCTTGCCTTTGAGTGGACAACACCGTGATCAGCGCAATCGTGGCATTCGTCGACCGCGTCGACCGCGCTATCATCAAGATCGGGCACGGCATGGCGGTGATCTTCGCCGTCGTCGTCTGCATCTCTTTCTTCGAGGTCGTATCGCGCTATCTGTTCAATTCCCCCACCAGTTGGGTGCATGAGACGACGACCTTCCTGATCAGCCTGTGCCTGATCTTCGGCGGCGTTTTCTGCTATGCCTCCGACCGCCACATCGCCATGGTGTTCATCGTCAACCGTTTCGGCGCCAAAAGTCGCTGGTGGACGACCTTCATCGTCAACAATCTGGTCTTCGTCTTCGTCTCGATGCTGTTGTACGGCGCCTATTTTTCCGCCTATGACGCGTTCTTCCGGCCCAACGGCACGTTCCACATGCAAACCTCGGGCACGGCGCTGGATTCACCGTTTCCGGCAATCAACAAGGGCTTTCTGCTGGCCGCTTGCATCGTGTTCTTCGTCCTCGTGGTGCTCCACTACATCCGCCACCTCGCCATCCGCAAGGCGGTGTTCGACGGAACCTATGTGGCAAGACCCGTCGACGGTAAGGAGTAGCGCGCCTTGTTGATGGACTTCGGTATCGGGCCGACGACGGTCCTCATCTTCGTTTCCATGATCATGCTGCTGGCCGTGGGCACGCCGCTGGGCTTCCTGACCGGCTTGATCGCGCTGACGATCTCTTATTTCTGGTTCGACACGGCCAACATGTTCCAGATGGTGGCCGCGCGGGTCACGGATTTCACCACTTCTTACGTGTTCGTGGCCGTGCCGATGTTCGTGCTGATGGCGTCGATGCTGGACAAGACAGGCATCGCCAAGGATCTCTACAACGCCATGCGGGTCATCGCCGGGCAAATCCGGGGTGGCGTCGCGGTGCAGAGCATGTGCGTCGCCGTGCTGATGGCGGCCATGTCGGGGATCATCGGCGGCGAAACCGTGCTGCTGGGCATGCTGGCCCTGCCGCAAATGCTACGCCTCGGCTACAACCAGAACCTCGCCATCGGCACCGTGGTCGGCGGCGGGGCGCTGGGCACCATGGTGCCGCCCAGCATCGTGCTGATCATCTACGGCCTATCCGCCAGCGTTTCGGTCGGCGATCTGTTCCTGGCCGCATTCCCGCCCGCCTTCCTGCTGGCCGCCCTCTACATCACCTACATCCTGGTGCTGTGCTGGTTCCGCCCCGAATACGGCCCGGCCATGAAAAAGGAGGAAATGGAAAGCCTGACCCGGGATGACATGATCAAGGTCTTCCGCGACATCCTGATTCCGCTGTTGATCGCCGTATGGGTGCTGGGCAGCATCTATGGCGGCATCGCCTCGGTTACCGAATCCGCCTGCGTCGGCGTGGTAGCAGTGGTGCTGGCGGCACTTTACCGGCGCGAACTCACCCTCGCCATCGTGTGGGAATCCCTCAAGCAGACCATGCGCACGGTGGGCATGATCATCTGGGTCGGCATCGGCGCCACCATGATCATCGGTGTCTACAACCTGATGGGGGGCGACAGCTTCATCAAGGAACTGATCGTCGGCCAGAACGTGGAGCCCATCTTCGTCATTCTGATGATGATGGTGATCCTGATCTTCCTCGGCATGTTTCTGGATTGGATCGGCATCGCGCTGCTGTGCATGCCCATCTTCGTGCCCATCATCATCGATCTGGGGTATGATCCGATCTGGTTCGGCGTGCTGTTCTGCATCAACATGCAGGTCTCGTTCCTCAGCCCGCCCTTCGGCCCCGCCGCCTTCTACCTCAAGAGCGTGGCGCCTCCCGGCATCGAACTGACGGATATCTTCCGCTCCGTCTGGCCGTTCATCATCATGCAGCTCATCGTCTTGTCGCTGGTCGTGGCCTTTCCGCAGATCGCCCTGTTCGTTCTGTAATCCAAAAAAAAGTAAACGCTGTTTCAACGACCCCGGGGCCGGTTTGCCGTACGGTTGATTCCGTTCCGCTTGGCCCATCCGGAGATCGCGATTGACTGCTTCCGGCAACTGGTATAATGATCATAACGTTATCAGGAGGCGCGGCGGAACTGCGCCCCAATTTGCAGCGGAGGTAAGTCCCTGACACACGTCTAAAGAAGCGGGAATTACGACTTCCGCCGGGTGTCGGACCCGTCCCAATGATTGCCGGTGGATCACGCGAAGGCTGGCGCGCGGCTTTTGGCTGCCGATGCGTGGTCAAAAGGAGGAAATCCGCGCCGGCTCATGCGGCGGCCAAACGAGAGGAAGCACAAAACAGGAGAGCGAAGATGGGTATCTTTCTATCCAAACGGCAATTCATCGGGACGATTGCGGCTGGCGTCGTCGGGGCGGCGATGGCTGCGGCGCCGTCCCTTGCCGCGGACTATGAATGGACGTTCCAGAGTTCAAACCAAGCCGGCGAGGCGAATTACGAGATCCAGAAAGCCTTTTGGAGCGATCGGGTCAGCGCCCTCACGGGCGGCCGTATCAAGATCGACGTTCTGCCCGTCGGCAGCGTCGTCGACTACAAGGAAACGCTCGACGCCGTGGGCTCGGGAATTCTGACGGGCCACATCACCGATGCTTCGTACTGGGCAGGACGGGATCCCGCTTACGCGCTGCTCGGGAACTTCGTCGGCGCCTGGGGCAGCCCGAACGAGCTCTATCTTTTCATCTACTATGGGGGCGGGAAGGAGCTCTTCAACGAGCTGCACAACCAGTATGGCCTTCAGTTCCTTGGTGCCGGCACGACTGGCCTCGAGGCCTTCGTTTCCAAGAAGCTGCTCAAGGGCGTCGATGACCTGCAGGGCCTGAAGATGCGCGCGCCCGAGGGCATGGTGCAGGACGTGTTCGCTGCCGCCGGCGCGGCGCCGGTCAACCTGCCCTTCTCGGAGGTCTATACCTCCCTCGACAAGGGTGTGATCGACGCCGCTGATGCCACCGTCTTCTCGGTCAACCACAGCTCCGGCCTGCACAAGGTCGCCCCGAACCCTGTCCATCCGGGTTTCCATTCGATGCCGACCATCGAGGTCTCCATGAACAAGGAGATCTATGACGGTCTGCCGGACGATCTGAAGCAGATCCTTAACTCTGCGGTTGTCGATTTCTCGTTTCGCTATGCCGGCGAGTTGGAATTGGCCGATGCCAAGGTCGCGGCCGAAGCCCTCACGGACAAAAACGTCAACATCGTGTCCTGGCCCGAAAGCGAGAAGGTCAAGTTTCGCCAGATCGCGCAGAAGGTTTGGGAGGGCTATGCCGCCCGTTCCGAAATGTCGACGAAGGTGTATGATGCGATCATCGCGCATCTGAAGGCCACGGGTAAGATCTAGGCTCCACCGAACAGCCTTTGATTCCGCCGCCCGGGCGTGCCGCCCGGGCGGCGGATTTGAGGGCCTGCGGATATCATGCCCAGCTCCTTCAAAGACAGAATCGGGGCCGAACCGGAAGGTATTCTGGACCGATGGGTCGTGCGGTTCGGCAACGTGTTGAGCGTTCTGTTTCTGGTCGCCGTCGTCATCAGTATTTCCGAGGTGGTCAGCCGCTATGCGTTCGGCTCGCCGACTGCCTGGGTGCATGAGAGCACGATCCTGATCGTCGGCCTTTGCCTGATGTACGGTGGCGCCTACTGCCTGGCCAAGAACGAGCACATTCGGATCACGCTGCTCTACGAGGCCCTGCCACCGCGCTACCGCCGGCTGGCCGATTTCTTCAATGTCACGGTCGTTCTGGTCTATATGGGCATGCTCGCCGCGGCCGCCTGGGGCATGTCCAGAAAGGCGTGGTTCACGCCGCGCGGGGAGTTCCGGCTCGAGACCACCGGGTCGGCATGGAACTCGGTCTCTCCCGCGATTTTAAAAGGATTTCTGTTACTGGTCGTGATCCTGATGACCGTCCAGGCGATCCTACATCTCGTCCGGCTGATCCGCAAACGCGGCGATTGAGGGATCGGCATGGACCTCGGCACGATCACCATCCTCATCGTCGCGGCTGTCATTCTGCTGCTTCTCGTCGGCTTGCCGCTGGCCTTCGTGACCGGGCTGATCGCCCTCGTCCTCGGCTATACCTTCTTCGGAATGAACGGCGTGGGGCTGATCATCTCCCGCGTCTATACCTTCGTCACTCAGTACATTTTCGTATCCGTCCCCATGTTCGTGCTGATGGCCGCGGTCATGGACCGGTCGGGAATCGCACGCGACCTCTACGACACCATGAGCTTGATCTCGCGCCGGGTTCGCGGCGGGGTCGCCGTCCAGACCCTGGTTGTCGCCGTATTCCTCGCGGCGATGTCGGGGATCATTGGTGGCGAGATCGTCCTGCTCGGCATGCTCGCATTGCCGCAGATGCTTCGGCTCGGATACCAGGATAAGCTGGCCATCGGCGTCGTCTGCGCCGGCGGGGCGCTGGGCACCATGGTTCCGCCCTCGATCGTACTCGTGCTTTATGGCCTCGTGGCCAATGTCTCGATCGCCGACCTGTTCGCCGCCGCCGTCATCCCGGCCCTGATCCTTGCCGGCCTTTACATCTCCTACGTTCTGATTCGGTGCTGGATAAACCCCGACCTTGCCCCCCGAACCGTTCTGGATGCGAGCGGCGGAGCGGCCAATCCCGCGCCAGTCGAGAATCGGCACCGGATGCCCTTCGTCTTGCGGGTGGGGCTTCCCGTTTTCGTCGCGTTTTGCGTATTGGGCAGCATCTACATGGGCGTCGCGTCCGTCACCGAGTCCGCCTGTGTCGGCGCAGCGGGGATGATTCTGGCGACCATTGTGCGCGGCGAATTCTCATGGGAGCTATTGTACGACAGCCTGAAGCAGACCATCCAAACCTGCGGGATGATCATTTGGATCGGCATCGGGGCCAGCGCGCTGATCGGCGTTTACAGTCTGATGGGCGGAATCCGTTTCATCGAGAACCTTTTCCTGTCCATCGATCTGCCGGCGATCGGCATCGTCATGGTGATGATGGGCATTCTGCTCGTGCTCGGCATGTTCCTCGACTGGGTGGGAATCGCGCTGCTGACCATGCCGGTCTATATCCCGATCATCGAGAAACTCGGCTTCGATCCCGTCTGGTTCGGCATCCTGTTCTGCGTCAACATGCAGGTTTCCTTCCTGTCGCCGCCCTTCGGTCCCGCCGCGTTCTTCCTGAAGAGCGTGGCCCCGCCCGGCGTCACACTAAACCGAATATTCGCGAGCGTTTGGCCCTTCATTATTCTTCAGGCGGTGGTTCTGGCGATCGTGCTGTTCTTCCCCGGCGTGACGGAGCTTCTGAGATAGCACGCTTTGCGCGAAACGAAACGTCGGCTGCCCCGGTGCGGTGCTTTGAGATATCGACGCGACCGTGGATTACCGATTATGTTGCGTCCCGGGGCGGAGCCTTGGCTTGGTTCCACTTTGCAAGAAAGAGGGGGAGGCAGCATGGCGGATATTCTGATCACGGGCGGCATCGTCGTCACCATGGATTCGGAGCGTCGGGTCATAGATGACGGCGCCGTGGCGATCGACGGGGACGGCATTGTCGCGGTCGGCCCGAGCGCCGATCTCGCGGCGGCGCACCCGGCCGCCCGAATCATCGACGCGAATCGCAAGGTGGTGATGCCGGGGCTGATCGACGCCCATGCCCATGCCGGACACGGTCTGGTCAAGACCATGGGCTGCGACGACTCCCAGGCCTGGTTCGAGGCGTGCGAAAAGATCTACACCGTCGGCTCGACCGAGGAGTTCTGGCACGCCGAGGCCCTGCTTTCCGCCCTGGAGCGCCTGAAATGCGGCACCACGACGGGGGTTTCGTATTTTGGCGGCGGCGACAGCATCATGCGGACGGACGACCCGGCCTTCGGCGACCGCCACTGCGAGGCGGTCGAACGGGTGGGCGTCCGCAATTTCCTCGCCGTCGGGCCGTGCCGGCCGCCTTTCCCGCGTAACTACGCCCGCTGGGAGGGCGGGAACCGCCGCGACGTCCCGATCTCCATGGACGATATCCTCGCGACCTGCGAAACCCTGATCCAGCGCTGGCACGGCGCTTCCGACAACCGCATCCAGATCTGCCTCCAGCTTCCGGTCTATGGCCGGGACGGGCGAGCGCTCTCCGCCGCCGCGCTCGACGAGATCAAGGCGCAGGCCAAGGCGGTGCGCGACCTCTCCCACCAATATTCCGTGCTGTTCACCCAGGACGGCCACAAAAGCGGCAGCATCGCCTTTGCCCGCGAAAACTTCGACATCCTCGGGCCGGACGCCTTCATGTCGCACTGTGTCGACCTGACCGAGGAGGACATCGCGGCGGTTCGCGAGACCGACACCCGCGTGGTCCACAATCCCAGCGCCATCATGTCCGTTCGCGGCCGTTGCCCGGTGACCGAGCTGCTCGATCTCGGGGTCACGGTGATGCTGGGCTCCGACGGAACCGCGCCCGACCGCAGCTACGACATGTTCCGCCACATGTCCCACTGCATGCATTACCACCGCTTCCACTTCCGGGACGAGAGCTATCTGCCGCCGGGAAAGGTGCTGGAAATGCTGACGATCGATGCCGCGCGCGGGCTTGGCCTCGACGACCAGATCGGGTCGCTCGAGCCGGGCAAGAAGGCCGACATCATCCTCATCGACATGGCCAAACCGCATCTCTATCCGCTCAACATGGCACTCTCGCGTGTCGCCTATTTCGTCAGCGGGTCGGATGTCGACACGGTCCTCGTGAACGGCCAGGTGCTTATGGAGAACCGGCAGGTGAAGACGGTCGACGAGGCGGAGGTTCTCGACTTCGCCCAGCGCGAAACCGAGGCCATGCTGGACCGCACCGATCTGCGCCGGCTTCTGGAACTGCGTCCCGGTTTCTGGGGCCAGAGCCGCTATGGCGAGGCGGCCGCGACCTGATCTTTCGAGCGGCTGTGGGCGATCGATACAGGGAGACCTCGGAGATGAGCCGAACGGACTACGTTCTCGCAAATGCCCTGCTGCCCGACGGTTCCAAGGGCAATATCGCAATCGGCGAAGGACGGATCGCCGATATCGGCGACGTCGCGAACGGCGAGGCAAGGCGGATCGATCTCGGGGGCGCCCTTGTCCTGCCCGGCTTTACGGACGGGCATATGCATCTGGACAAGACGTTGATCGGCCGCAAATGGTTGCCGTATCAGGCCGGCCCGACCCGATGGAGCCGTATCGAGACGGAAAAAACCACGGAGAAGCGGCTTAACCTTCCGGTCGAGGAGCGCGCCGCGACCCTGATCGAGATCTGCGTCGCCTTCGGCACCTCCCATATGCGCACCCATATCGATGTCGACACCGACATCCGGCTTACGCGTTTGGAGAGCATGCTGCGGGCGCGCGAACGCTATCGTGACCGGGTCGATATCCAGATCGTCGCCTTTCCGCAAAGCGGCGTCGTCAGCCGGCCGGGTACGCTCGACGTGCTCGACGAGGCGATCCGCGCCGGCGCCGATCTGGTGGGCGGCATGGACCCCTTGGTCGTCGACCATGACGCGGTCGGCCAGCTGGACGGTATCTTCGATGTCGCCGAAAGGCACGGCGTCGGCATCGACATCCACCTGCACGAGCCGGGCGAGGCGGGGATCCATTCCATCGAGCGCATCTGCGAGCGCGCCGAGTCCCACGGCATGCAGGGCAAGGTTACGGTCAGCCATGGCTTCAGCCTGGCGATGGTCTCCGAGAGGAAAAGCGACGAGACGGCGGAGCGCATGGCGCGGGCCGGCGTTTCCCTGGTCACCCACGGCGCTGGCGGGTTCTACCTGCCGCCGATCCTGCGCCTGCGTGCGGCCGGCGTCGAGGTGTTCGCGGGCAATGACGACATCCGCGATACCTGGTCGCCCTACGGCAGCGGCGACATGCTGGAGCGTGCCATGCTGATCGGCTGGCGGGCGGATTTCCGCCGCGACGAAGATCTGATGGCGGTCTTCGACATGGTGACCGCGGCGGCGGCGCGGGTTCGGGGCGACAGCCCCTGGGGGCTGGCTCCGGGTGCGCCGGCGGACCTCTGCGTGGTCGATGCCCAATGCGTTCCGGAGGCGGTGGTCGCGCATCCGCCACGCAAGCTGGTCCTCAAGAACGGCCGGATCGTTGCACGGGACGGCGCCTATCTGAAGGCTATCGAAGATCCGGCCGGGTGATCCCCCGGAGCGATCCGGCCAGGGATTTCGGCATGAAGACATTGATTGAGGAACTCATCGCATGGCTCGTCTTTTGAAGGTTGCTGCGGCTCAGCTCGGCCCCATCCACAGGGCGGAAGATCGGACAAGCGTGGTCAATCGCCTGCTCGACATGCTGCGGCAGGCCCACGGGGCGGGGTGTAAGCTGGTCGTGTTCCCGGAACTCGCGCTGACCACCTTCTTTCCTCGCTACTGGATGACCGACCAGGCGGAGGTCGATACCTATTTCGAGCGTGAGATGCCGGGCCCCGAGACCCGGCCCCTTTTCGAGGAGGCGTCGCGGCTGGGCATGGCCTTCTACCTCGGCTATGCGGAGCTGACGGAAGAGGGGGGCGCGGCCAAGCGCTACAACACCTCGATTTTGGTCGACGGCGGCGGACGAATCCTCGGCAAGTATCGCAAGGTGCACCTGCCGGGGCACGCCGAGCATCTGCCCGAGGCGCCCTTTCAGCATCTGGAGAAACGGTACTTCGATGTCGGCGATCTGGGCTTTCCGGTCTGGCGGGCCTGTGGCGGCGTCCTCGGCATGTGCATCTGCAACGATCGGCGCTGGCCGGAGACCTTCAGGGTGATGGGGCTGCAGGGGGCGGAGCTGATCGCGCTCGGCTTCAACACGCCGTCGCGGAACATCTTCCACGACGAACCTGTTCATCTGAGGATGTTCCACCATCTGCTGACCATGCAGGCCGGCGCCTATCAGAACGGTACATGGGTGGTGGCGGCTGCGAAGGCGGGGCGGGAGGATGGCCATCACCTGATCGGCGGGTCGTGCATCATCGCGCCAACCGGCGAGGTGGTGGCGCGAGCGCTGGGCGAGGAGGACGAGGTGATCGCCTTCGACTGCGATCTCGATGTCGGCGATTACGTCAAACGCACGGTGTTCAATTTCGACAAGCACCGGCGCATCGAGCACTATCGGCGAATCACGGAGCAGGTGGGAGTAAGGCCTCCTTCAGGATGATCGAGGTCTGATATAACTTTAAGTAGCATTTAATTGAAGATTATAAATCTATTGGGTTTCGGGCTTAAGCATCTCTACCTCAACGTTTGTGTAACGCTGGGTTGAACGCTCATAAAGGCTGTTTGACCTTCACCCCTCCCGAAGCTGACCCCCGGAAGCCCCGGAAATGGCCTGGAAAAGCTTGATATGGAAGCCGCCAGTCTTTATTCCGGAAAGGTAGGCGTGCGAGATAACCTGACGGTCCGATCTACCCGCGGCCGGGGGCTCAAAACGAAAAGGACGCAGGGAGCACGATGATCGCTTTCGTCTTGAGGCGACTTTTTCAGGCTTTGCTGGTCATGCTGGCCGTGGGCATGGTTGCCTTCGCGCTGTTTCGTTATGTCGGCGATCCGATCGAATCGATGGCGGCGGAGGACGACACCGCCGAGTTCCGACAGGAGCTCGCCGAAAGGCTCGGCCTCGACGATCCGGCAATCGTCCAGTTCGGCCGCTACATCCTCAATTGCCTTCGCGGCGATCTCGGCATCTCCTATCGCAACAAGCGCCCCGTTGCCGAATTGATCGCTGATCGCCTGCCGGCGACGTTGGAACTGGTGCTGTGCGCGAGCATCGTCGCCCTCGTGATCGGAATTCCCCTCGGTGTCTATACCGGGCTGCATCGAAACACGGTCACCAGCGAGGTACTTCAGGCGGTTTCGCTTTTCGGCATATCCATGCCGACATTTCTCACCGGGATCATCCTGATCCTCATCTTTTCCGTGTTCCTCAACGTCCTGCCGTCCTTCGGGCGCGGGGAGGTCGTCGATCTGGGCTGGTGGACGACGGGCTTCCTGACGGTAAGCGGGCTGAAGGCCCTGATTCTGCCGTCGATCACCCTCGGGCTCTTTCAGATGACCCTTCTGATGCGCCTCGTGCGGACCGAGATGCTGGAGGTCCTGCGGACCGACTACATCAAGTTCGCCCGTGCCAGGGGCCTCACGGATCGCTCGATCAATTTCGGCCATGCCCTCAAGAACACGCTGGTGCCGGTGATCACCGTCGCCGGCATGAAGCTCGGCTCCCTGATCGCCTTCGCCATCATCACCGAAACGGTCTTCCAGTGGCCGGGCATGGGCTTCCTGTTCATCCAGGCCGTCCACAATGTCGATATCCCGGTGATGGGCGCCTACCTGATGATGATCGCGCTGATTTTCGTCATCATCAATCTGATCGTCGATCTCCTCTACTACGCGGTCGACCCGCGGCTCCGCATCGACCGGGCCGTGGCCGGCGGCTACACGAGTTGAGGGGAGAGCGATGACGGCCATCGCACAGGATTTGTGGGGGGGCATCCGCCGCTTCCTCGACGGCGACATCGTTTACAGCTTCCGCCAGTCGAAGGTGGCCGTCATCGCCGCGCTGGTGACGTTCATCATGATCTCCTCGGCGATCTGCGCGCCGCTGTTGTCGACCCACAATCCGTTCGATCCGACGACCTACAACCTGATCGACGCCGAGTATCCGCCGTTCTGGATGGAGGATGGCGATCCGCGTTTCATCCTCGGCACCGACAATCAGGGACGCGACATGCTCTCGGCGATCCTTTACGGGTCGCGGGTTTCGATGGCCGTCGGCTTCTTCAGTATTCTGTTCGCGATGGCGGTCGGGATCCCCATCGGGCTGATCAGCGGTTATGTCGGGGGAACGTTGGACGCGGTTCTGATGCGGATTGCCGATGTCCAGCTCAGCTTTCCCGCCATCCTCATCGCCCTTCTGATCGACGGGCTGGCGCGGGGAATCCTGCCCGGCGAGCTGCGCGAGGGGCTGGCGATCTATGTCATGATCTTCGCGATTGGCATTTCGCACTGGGTCCTGTTCGCGCGCACGGTCCGTGGCTCCTGCATGGTCGAGAAGAACAAGGAATACGTGCAGGCCGCGCGGATCATGGGGCGCCATCCCTTCTTCATCATGCTGCGCCACATCCTGCCGAACATCATGGGGCCGGTCCTCGTCATCGCGACGATCAACTTCGCGCTCGCCGTGCTGACCGAAGCGACGCTGTCCTTCCTCGGCGTGGGCGTGCCGCCGACGGAGCCCTCCCTGGGCACCCTGATCCGTATCGGCAATGATTTTCTGTTTTCCGGATTGTGGTGGATCACGATCTTTCCCGGCGCGGTGCTGGTGATTCTGACGCTGTCGGTCAATCTCCTGGGGGATTGGCTGCGCGACGCCCTCAACCCGAAGCTGCGCTGATGGACGCCGAACTCAGCAACCGACCCGTCCTTCAGGTGCAGGGATTGCGCGTCGAGTTTCCCACCCGCCGCGGCGTGTTGACGGCCGTCGACGACGTCTCGTTCGAGATCATGCCGGGCGAGGTTCTGGGTCTTGTGGGGGAGTCGGGCGCCGGCAAGTCGCTCACCGGCACGGCGATCTTCGGTCTTCTCGAGCCGCCAGGGCGGGTTGCGTCCGGAACGATCGTTCTCGGGGGCGACCGCATCGACAACCTTCCGCATGATCGGATGCGCCGCATCCGGGGGAAGAAGATCGGCGCCGTCTTCCAGGACCCGCTGACCAGCCTCAACCCCCTCTACACTATCGGCCGCCAGCTGATCGAGACGATCACGACCCATATGGACATGACGCTCGCAGAGGCACGGCAACACAGCATCGAGCTGCTGGCCGAGGTCGGCATCCCCGCGCCCGAACGGCGGATCGACCAGTATCCGCACCAGTTCTCGGGCGGCATGCGCCAACGCGTGGTGATCGCCCTGGCCCTGTGCACGAACCCCCGGCTGGTCGTCGCCGACGAGCCGACCACGGCCTTGGATGTGTCGATCCAGGCGCAGATCATCCGCGTGCTGAAGCGACTCTGCCGCGACCATAAGACGGCGGTCCTGCTGATCACCCACGACATGGGCGTCATCGCGGAGACCTGCGACCGCGTGGCCGTCATGTATGCGGGGCGCATCGCCGAGATCGGGCCGGTTCGCGAGGTCATCAAGAACGCCAAGCATCCCTATACGCATGGGCTGATGGGATCGATCCCGAACATCGGCCACGACATCGATGAGTTGACCCAGATCCATGGATCGATGCCGAGGCTCACCGAGATCCCGCCCGGATGCGCCTTCAACCCGCGCTGCCCCCATGCCTTCGACAGATGTTTTGTGGAGCGGCCGGACCTGGCTCAGGAGGACAAGTCGCAGGTCGCCTGCTGGCTGTTCGACAAGGAGACCGCCGATGCATGACGCGACGCTTCGGGCGCCGGCCGCGTCGGCGGTCCACGAGCCGGTGGTCAAGGCCGAGGGCCTGTCGCGGCATTTCGACGTGTCGGCCCCTTGGCTCAACCGCGTGATCGAGCGCAGCCCGCGGCTGATCCTCAAGGCCGTCGAGGATGTCAGCTTCGCCATCGACAAGGGCAAGACCTTCAGCCTAGTGGGCGAGTCCGGATGCGGCAAATCGACGGTCGCGCGGGTCATCGTCGGCCTGTATCCGCCGACCCGCGGACGTGTCTATTTCGAGGGAACCGACCTGCAGTCCACACATGGCCGGGCCGAGGCGAGCCGCATGCGGCACCGCATGCAGATGATCTTCCAGGACCCGTTCGCCAGCCTTAATCCGCGCTGGCGGGTTCGCGACATCATCGCCGAACCGATCCGCGCGTTCGGCCTCCTCGACGGCAAGGAGGAAACCGAAAGAAGGGTCGACGAACTGCTCGAACTGGTGGGATTGGCGGCGTCGGACGGAGCCCAATACCCCCATGAGTTCTCGGGCGGCCAGCGCCAGCGCATCTCGATCGCCCGCGCCCTGGCCAGCCAACCGGATTTCCTGATCTGCGACGAGCCCACATCGGCGTTGGACGTGTCCGTTCAGGCGCAGATCCTCAACCTGATGAAGGAATTGCAGCGGGAATTCGGCCTGACCTATCTGTTCATCAGCCACAATCTGGCGGTTGTCTATCACGTTTCCGACACCGTCGGCGTGATGTATCTGGGACGGCTGGTCGAGACCGGGCCGGCCAAGGAAGTCTTCTCCAGACCCCAGCATCCCTATACGCGCATGCTGCTGGACGCGATTCCCGATCTCGACATGACCGGGCGCGAGCGGACGCCGGTGGCGGGGGAAATCGGGAACCCCATCAATCCGCCGAGTGGATGCGCCTTTCATCCGCGGTGCCCTTTTGCAGCCGACCGGTGCCGGACGGAGATTCCCCGGCCCATCACGCGGGCCGGCGGCCACAGGATCGCCTGCCACGGCATCGAGGAAAATCGCATTCCCGACGCGGTTCCGCCGTACCAGCCGGGCGCCGGCTCGGTCGCATGAAAGTGGGGGCAAGGGAAAAGATGGGGGCATATGTAAGAAGGACGGCACGGAAGGCCCGTTCCGGTTTTCAAGACCTTCATGATTTCGAAGCGGCGGGAAACGCCGCCGGAGGAAAACACAATCTCAACATCAGACAGAGGAGCAGCCCAATGAAAAGACTCGCGCTAGCATGCGCAGCAGCGGCCGTCGCCATGATCGGAGTCAGTGACCCGGCCGCGGCGAAGACGTTCCGCTGGGCCTATCAGGGAGACGCGGCGGAGATGGATCCGCAGGCCCGTCGCGAGACGTTCACCGACGCGGTGATCGCAAACGTCATGGAAGGCCTCGTTCGGTATGACGAGAACCTGAAGATCGAGCCCGAGCTCGCCACCCGCTGGGAACTGCTGTCGCCGACCGTTTGGCGGTTCTACCTCCGCGAAGGAGTCAAGTTCCACAACGGCAATCCGTTCAACGCCGACGACGTGATTACGACCTACAAGCGGGGAACGGACGAGCGTTCGCCGTGGAAAGGCGCGCTGATCGCGGTGAAGGACATCCGCAAGGTCGATGATTTCACCGTGGACGTGGAAACCCATGCCCCGTATCCGACGCTGCTGAGCGACCTCAGCAACATGATGATGTTCGACCAAGAATGGCTGGTGGAGCACAACGCCCTCGATCCGGTCGACCCCGGCAAGGGCGAAGAGGGCTATACGATCCGCCATGCCATGGGCACCGGCCCGTTCATTCTCGAGAGCTACCGCCCCGACGATCAGACCATCATGGTCGTCAATCCGGACTGGTGGGACAACGCGAACAAGAAGCACAACCTGACCAAGGTGATCTTCCGCCCTATCAAGTCGGCGGCGACCCGTGTCGCGGCGCTGATCTCGGGCGAGCTCGACATGATGTACCCCGTGCCGCTGCAGGATATCGGCCGCATCAACAACACCGCCGGCTACGAGGTCCTTGAGGCGCCGGCGCTGCGCACCCTCTTCTTCGGCTGGAGAATGAGCGCGGACGAGCTTCCGTCGTCGAACGTCAAGGGCAAGAATCCCTTAAGCGATCTGCGCGTGCGCCAGGCCATGTTCCAGGCGCTGGACATGGACACGATCAAGGCCAAGGTCATGCGCGGCCATTCCGAGATCGTCGGCGTGATCATGTCCCGCTTCCTCGGCGGATACCATTCGAGCATGGACGGCCGCGTCCTCTCCTATGATCCGGAGGCGGCGAAGAAGCTCCTGGCCGAGGCGGGGTACCCGGACGGCTTCGAGGTCGAGCTGGTCTGCCCGAACGACCGCTACATCAATGACGAGGCGATCTGCGTCGCCGCCGTCGGCATGTGGGCGAAGGTCGGCGTCAAGGTCAAGCTGAACAGCATGCCGAAGGCGAAATGGTCACCCACGCTTCGCCAGGGCAATGCGGACATGTTCCTGCTCGGCTGGGCGGCCTCGACCACCCTGGATGCCCACAACGTGCTGATCAACCTTGCCCATAGCTGGGATGGCAAGAAGGGCGTCTACAACCCTCAGGGCTATTCCAACAACCGGCTCGACGAGCTGACCGAGCTGATCGGCAAGGAGACGAATCCGGAGCAGCGGCAGCTCTACATCAACGAGGCGTTCAAGCTGCACAAGGAGGAGATCGGCGCGATTCCCCTCCACAGCCAGACGCTGGTCTGGGGTGTTCGGAACGGCGTCAAGGTGGCGCAGCCCGCCAACAACGTCCTGATGCTGCGCTACGTCCAGATGCCGTGAACACGCCTGTCCTGACAACTCGTCCGCTACAGGGCGGACAAGCCAAAAAGGCCAGGCAAACGACAGGAGGGGAGCGCCGTACCGGTGCTCCCCTCTCTTTTAATCGCTTGTCCTGTCAGGCGAGTGGCAGGGTGAGCGGCGAAATGTCTTCGAGAGTACGACCGGCATAGTCCAGCTTCGCCGTATCCGCGCCGACCTGTTTCTGAATTTCCTGCAGGCGGTTGCAGGCGGCCTGGTGGTCCATGGTGAGCACCTTGCCGTCTCCCACGACCTTGACACCGTCCACATAAACGTCGCGGACAGCCCGGTCGGCGGCCGAATAGATGAGGCTGCGCAGGGGGTCGCGGACGGGCTTCATGAAGGGATGGTTGAGGTCGACGAGCACCAGGTCGGCCTTCATCCCGGGCGCTAGGCCGCCGATGTCATCGCGTCCCAAAGCCTTGGCGCCGGCCGCCGTGGCGGCGTGGAACACTTGGCCGGTCGTCAGGCAGTGAATTTGACCGGCGGCGATGCGGCCGTAATAGGCGGCGCAGCGCATCTCCTCGATCATGTTCTGGGGCTGGGTGTCGGTGCCGATCGCGACGTTAACTCCCCGCGCGATGTATTTCCCGAGATGCTGCATGGTCAGGCCGTAGCGGGAGATCACCATCGGGCAATGAACGACCGAGGTCCCGGTTTCCGCGAGCAGCCGAAGGTCGTCCTGCGTCGGCCAGTGCACCCAGGAATGCTCGTCAATGAAAACGACATGGGCGAGGATGGTCTCTGGCCCGAGGATGCCGATCCCATGCGCCCATTGCACCGGAGTGACGCCATGGCGGCGGGTCATCTCGTTGAACTCGACCACGCTCTGGGCCATGTGGGTCTGCAGCGGCCAGCCCTTTTCCTTGGCAACGGCGAGGCTGTCCCGGAGAAGGCCCTCGGTGCAGGTGTCGATCTGGGCCGGGCAGAGCATCGCCTTGAGGCGGCCGCTGGGATGGCTCTCGGCCTGCTCGCAGAAAGCGACCGCCTCGTCGAAGGCCTTGCGGCCGGCCACCTCGTCCCAGCGGAACTTGATCTCGTGGCCGTTCTCCGTGTACCAGGCGGCCTCCCGGTACATGGGCGCGACATAGCCGCGCAAACCGCTCTGCGCCAGCTTTTCGATCCAGCTCGGATTGGGAAAGGAGAGGTCGGCGAGGGTGGTGATCCCGCTCAGTAGCATCTCGCAAAAGGCAACCTCGGCGGAAACGGGCATGCTCTCGGGATCGCGGATTCGAAGCAGGGGTTTCAGGTCGTAGAGGCCGCTCTGATAGAGCTTGGGGTTGCCGAGTTCCTCAGAGAACCCGCGATAGATGGGCTCGTGCAGGGGGTGGCTGTGGAGGTCGACGAGCCCAGGCATGACCATGAGGCCGCGACCGTCGATGACCTCGTCCGCCTGGCCGTCATATCCCGAGCCGACGAAGACCAGGCGGTCGCGGGAAAAGACGACATCGGCGTCCCGAAGGTAGACATGGCGGTCGGCCTCTTTCTCCCAGGCGATTACCCAATCGGCGGCCTTGATATGTGTCGTCTGCGTCATGTCTACGAAACTCCCTGGCTTGGTGCTTAATCACGGATTTCGAGGGAAAGGGGAAAGGCATCATCCGCCGAGCGATTCGCCCAGTCGCGCTCGGCGACACGGGTCATCATCTCCGAATGCCCGGCGCTGAAGCGTTCCGCCGCGGCCCGCCGGTCGATGGTCAGAACCTCGCCCTTGGCGACCACCTGCCGACCATCGACGAAGACGTCACGGATCGGCCGCTCGCCCGCCGCGAAAATGAGGTTCCTCAGCGGGTCGCGGGCCGGCTGCATCAAGGGATGGGCGAGGTCGACGAGAACCAGATCCGCCTTGGCGCCGACCTTGACGCGGCCGAGATCGGGCCGGCCGAGGGCGTCGGCGCCGCCGACCGTCGCCGCCTCGAAGGCGGCGCGGGCGCTCATCCACTGACTGTGCCCGTCCGCGATCTTTCCCATGATCGCCGCGCCCCGCATCTCCTCGACCATGTTCATGGGGAAGGTGTCGGTCCCCAGGGCGATGTTGATCCCCGACTTGCGGTATGACGAGAAACTCTGGAGCAGCCGCCCGCGCCGCGACTGCACGACCGGGCAATGGGCCACGGTCGCATCGCTTTCGGCGAGGATGCCGCGATCGCGGTGCACGGGCCAGAACAGGCGCGGGTTGTCGTCGATGAAGATGCAGTGGCCGAGCAGAGTCCTCGGCCCGAGGAAGCCGAGATCGTGCAGCCATTCGACCGGCGTCTTCCCGGTCCGCCGCATGAGCTCGCGGAATTCGACCACGCTCTGCGCGCAATGGGTCTGCATCGGCATGCCGCGCTCGCGCGCGGCGTCGACCGTGTCGCGGATCAGCTCCTCGGAGCAGGTATCGACCTGGGCCGGGTAGAGCATGCCCTTGAGGCGTCCGCTCGCATGGGTCTCGGCCGCGTCAACCACCTCGAGCGCACGCGCGAACTTGCGGCGTCCGGCCTCCTCGTCCCAGGAGTAGCCTAGGTCATGTCCGGTCGTCGTATAGAAGCTCGCGGAGGCATAGCCCGGGGCGACATAGGCGCGGATGCCGCTCTCCGCGAGCACGTCCAGCCATTCGGGATAAGGTGCCGACATGTCGACCACGGTCGTGCAGCCGCTTCGCAGCAACTCGCCCAGCGAGCAGCGGCAGCAATCCGGCGTGTATTTGGAGTCGAGGCGGAGCAGGGGATTGTACTCGAAAAGCACCGTGGCATAGAGCTTCAGGCTGTCTACCTCTTCGAGGGCGCTTTTGGTCTGGTAGGTGTGGCTGGAGTGGGTATGCGCGTCGATCAGCCCGGGCATGACCATCAGATCACCGCCGTCGATCACCTTGTCGGCTTCGCCGCCGAAGCCCCTCCCGATGAAGGTGATGGTATCGCCCGCGAAAACGACGTCGGCATCGCGTTGATACACATGTCGGCCTTGTGTCTCGTCCCAGGCGATGACGAGGGCGGCGCGTTTGATCAGAGTGGTCTCGGTCATGGGGTGGCCCTCAATGCTTGGTCGGCAGGCAGCGGGGGAAGATCTCGTCGCAGCTCCGCCCGCCCCAGTCGCGCTCGGGCATCGTTGCAATCGCGCGCTGCTGGCCTTCGTTCAGCCGGGCCGCCGCGGCACGGTGGTCCATGGTCGTCACCTCCCCGTCCTCGACCACTTGGCGGCCGTCCACATAGACCCGGAGGATCGGCGCGTCGAGGGCCGAGAAGATCAGGCTGCGCAGGGGATCGCGGGCCGGCTGCATCAGCGGATGGCCGAGATCGATGAGCACCAGATCGGCCTTCGCCCCGATCGCGAGGCGTCCGAGATCGGGCCGCCCCAGCGCCTCCGCGGCGACGACGGTCGCGGCGTGGAAGGTATCGCCGGCTGTGATGGAATGGGTGTCCTCGGTGGCCACCTTGCACATGACCGTCGCCCATCGGATCTCGTCGATCATGTTGTGGGGGAAGGTGTCGGTGCCGATGGCGACCTTCACCCCCTTCTCCTTGTAGGAGGCGATGCTGTGCAGCAGGCGGCCCCGCCGGGCCTGAATAACCGGGCAATGGGCGACGGTCGCGCCGGTTTCGGCGAGGATCGGCAGGTCGTTGCGCGTCGGCCAGTGCAGTTTCGGCGCCTCGTCGGGAAATAGAAGGTGGCCCAGGCTGACATCGGGGCCGAGGAAACCGAGTCCGTGCAGCCATTCGACCGGCGTCTTGCCGTGGCGGTGCATCATCTCGCGAAATTCGACGACGCTCTGCGCGCAGTGCGTGGTCAGCGGCACACCGCGTTCACGGGCTGCGGCGGCGGCGTCGCGCATCAGATCCTCGGTGCAGCTGTCGACCTGGGCCGGGTAGACCATGCCCCGGATGCGTCCGTCGGGGCGCTTCTCGATCTCGTCGATGAGCTTTAGGGCTTCCTCGAACTGCCGGCGGCCCTTGGCTTCATCCCACTCGTAGCACATGGAATGGCCGTTGGGCGTGTAGTAGCGGGAGGAGCTGAAATGGGGCGCGAGATAGGCGCGGATGCCGCTGCGCTCCACATTGTCGATCCACTCGGGATACGGGTTCGTCATCTCGACCATGGTCGTGCAGCCGCTGCGCAGGAGTTCGCTGACCGCGCATTCGAAGCTGGCGTTGAAGTATTGCGGTTCGAGGGCGAGCAGGGGATTGATCTCGAACAGCGTCGTGTTGAACATCAGCTTGCTGTCGATCTCCTCGTTCAGCCCCTTGCCGCGCGTGATATGCGTCGCGTGCGTGTGGAGGCTGATGAGGCCAGGAATGACCATGCGCTCATGCCCGTCGATGACCTCCTCGGCGGTGCCGTCATAGCCCTTGCCAACGAAGTCGATACGGTCGCCGGTGAACACGACATCGGCGTCGTTCAGATAGACATGGCCGTTCGTCTCCTCGTCCCAGGCGACGACGCATCCGGCGTTCTTGATCCAGGTTGTCGGGGCCATGGTGGCGCTACTCCTTGACTGGCAATGACATGGGGAAGGCTTGATCGGCGGTGCGGTTGGCCCAGTCCCGCTTCGGCACCCCCTCGAAGGCGCGCCGCTGGGCGGCGCGCAGGCGCGAAGCCGCCTTCTCGACGTCGATGGTCAAGACCTCGCCGTCGCCGACGACCTTCACCCCGTCCACATAGACGTCGCGCACCGCGCGCTCCGCCGCCGAGAAGACGAGACAGGCGAGGGGATCGCGCGCCGGTTCCATGGACGGATGGGCCAGATCGACAACCACGATATCCGCCTTGCAGCCCGCCTCCAGGCGGCCGAGATCGTCGCGACCGAAGGCCTTGGCGCCGTTCACGGTGGCCGCTTCGAAGACGGCTGCCAAGCTGGTCCCCCATTGGCTGCCCTCGGCGATCTTGCAGCCCACATTGGCCCAGCGCAGCTCCTCGATCATGTTGTGGGGGAAGATGTCGGTGCCGATGCCCACATTCACGTCGGCGTCGCGATAGGATTGCAGGCTTTCCAGAAGAATCCCGCGACGCATGATCACGCAGGGACAATGGGCGACGGTAGTGCCGCTTTTCGCCAGCAGGCGGATGTCGTTGCGGCCCGGCCATTGATGGATCCAGGAATGCTGGTCGGTGAAAATGACATGGCCGAGGATGGTCTTGGGGCCGAGGAATCCGAGGTCGGCAAGATATTCGACCGAGGTTTTGCCATGGCGCAGGGCGATCTCGCGGAACTCGTGGCAGCTCTGCTCCACATGGGTGCAGAGCACGACGTCCCGCTCGCGGGCGGCGGCAGCGCTGTCCCGCAGAAGCTCGGGTGTGCAGGTGTCGACCTGGGCCGGGTAGACGACCCCCCGCAGACGGTCGCTCGGATGTTTCTCGGCCGCGTCGACGATCTCTAGCGCCCGCCTGAAACCCGCGACGCCCGCCGGCTCGTTCCAATCGTACCCCAGCGTGTGGCCATCCGGTGTGTGGTAACGGGCGGAGGCATAGCCCGGCGCGGCATAGGCACGGATCCCGCTGTTCACCAGGTTGTCGAACCAGGAGGGATAGTCGCTGTGCATGTCGATGACGGTCGTGCAGCCGCTCTTGAGGAGCTCGGCCAGGGCGTAATTGCAGTAATCGTCGATCGTGTCTTCGGGAAGCTGGATCAGCGACATGTACTCGAACAGCGTGCTCATATACATGAGCGGACTGCCGAGCTCCTCCCAGGTTCCCTTGGTCTTGGTCGCTGTGCTGAGATGGGTGTGCGTGTTGACCATGCCCGGCATGACCATGCGGTCATGCCCGTCGAGGATGGTATCCGCGCTCCCCGTGTATCCCTTGCCGACGAATCCGATTCGGTTGCCGGTAAAGATCACATCGGCGTCACGAAGATAGACGTGCCGCTGTTCGTCGGCGTCCCATGCGACCACATAGGATGCGTTTTTGATCCAGGTCGTTTCCGTCATTTTGGTGTGAGCCTCCCCCAGACTGGAATGCTTTAAGGCAGGAAACGCGGCCGAACATACCACCGCGTCAGATAGAACCGCTACGTTAATGAAATGAAGTGCTCAAAACCGTCGGTGTCGGCTAATCGGGTCTGGGCGGGGCCGTGCTCTCGCGGACGATCAGCTCCGCCCTCAATTCGCGAGAGCGGGGATTGTATTTGCCGGACAAAGCGGTCAGAAGGAACTCGGCCGTCAACTCCGCCATCTCGACGCGCGGCGTGTGGATCGTCGTCAGGGAAGGCGAAATGTTCGACGCAAACTCCGTATCGTCAAACCCGGTTATGGACACGTCTTCCGGGACTCTCAGCCCCATCCGGTTCGCCTCGAAAAGCGCGCCATAGGCGAACAGGTCGGAGCCGCAGAGCACGGCCGTGGGCGGCTCGGCTGCCGTCATCAACTGATGGAAGGCCTGGGCGCCCTCGCTCAGGTCGAAGGGCCGCTCGATCACCTGGTTCTGGCGCAGCTTGAGGCCGCGTTCGGCCAGAGCCTCGCGGACGCCGCGCAGGCGTTCCGACGCACGGTCGTTTCCCGTGGTCCGACCGGAGACCATGGCGATCCGGCGGTGGCCGATGTCCATCAGATAACTCGCGGCCATGCCGGACGCGGTCGCGTTGCAGAACCCGACCTGCGGCAAGTCCTCGCGGTCACTCCAGCACCATGTCAGAACAAAGGGGATCCGCTTGCGGGTCAACAGGTCGTAGCACCGGGCTCCGCGATCGGCGCCGACAAGCATCAAGGCGTCGACGCCGTTCGTCACCAGCGCCCGCAATTGCTCATACTCCATTTTGGATTGGTAGTCCGAGGAGGACACCACAAGAGTATATCCCTGCTTGCTGAGGCAGGCTTGCAGCGGACCGATGAAGCTCCCGAAAAGGACGCTGTCGAGGCTCGGGAATAGGGCGCCGATCATATGCGAGCGCTGGGATGCCAGGGCACGCGCAGCGCCATGCGGCACATAGCCGAGCTCGTTGATGGCCGCCTCGATCCGAATCCGTCTCTCGGCTCTGACAGCCTGCGGCGTGTTCAGGTAGCGCGAGACGGTTGCCGGAGACAAGCCGGCCTTGCGAGCCACATCGGCCAGGGTTGGAAATCGTTGCAAGGGCATGTCTAGAAAGAGCGCTTCCCATCCGCGATCATCTGCCCGGCGTTGAAGCCGGTGCTTTTCTTGATCGAGCCATATGCTACACGTTCCCGGGAGATCAGTAAAAGATTCAGAGTATTGACTGACGAAAGCGGCGGATCGGCCCTCCGCGCGTCCGTACCGCAAAAAGTTTTTCGCCTTTTAATTGTCCCTTGTTGACTCGATGCCGCGAGGCATGGAACAATAATTTGAAAGCGCTTTCGTTTTCGTGGCGCGAAAGCGACGCCCAACCCGGCTCGCTTGGTGAGGCGGTGGAGAAGGTTGGCGATCTCAGGGATCAAGGCCTCTACAACCGGACGGCGTAAAGCCATAACCGAGTGAAGCCGAGTGCCAGGGAGGCTGAGCTGATCGACTCGATCCTCAGCACCGCTTGTTTTCAGCCGGATCGCGGTGTCCGCGGACACCCTTGTCATTTTTGCGTTCCGGTCTTTCTCTGCCCACAATGCCCCCGCTTTTTGACTGTTGCGCCGAAAAGCTATCGTGTGCCGCGCCGCAGGAGCCGGACGATTTCGTATGTCGAGAAGGTTCGCGTAACAGAGGGAAGGGAGATGCGGGGATCCATCATCGGATCGCGCACATCTCCTTGGGGGCGAGTGGGGGGACGGACGAGCGGAAGCGACGCGTTCTCGACCGGGGTGTTCAACCTGCTAAGCCTCAAGGGAGGTATCAATGAAGTACGGAAGAGTCTTGCTTCTTGTGGCGGCCGCCATGTTGTTGGTGCCAAGTCAAAGCCCTGCGGAAACCCTTCGGCTCGGCATGGGCGATCCGATCGATTCGGACCAGGGTGCCCTTGCCCAGCGTTTCAAGCAGCTGGTCGAGGCTTACTCGGACGGCGCGATTACCGTTGAGCTGTTCCCCGGCGGCGAGCTGGGTGCAGAGACGGAAATGGTTCAGAACGCGCGGATGGGCACCCTCGATTTCGCGCTGGTCGGTATCGGCAACGTCACGCCCTTCGCTCAGCGGCTCGGGGCCCTGACCATGCCCTACATCATTGAAAACACTTCTGACGCGGTTAAGATGACCACGGGGCCGCTGGGTCAGCAGTGGAACGAGATCGCGGGCGAAGCCGGCCTGCAAATCGTGAGTTGGACCTACTCCAACTTCCGCTTTCTCACCAATTCCGTACGTCCGGTTACCAAGCTCGAAGACGTGAAAGGCATGAAGGTCCGAGTGCCGCAGAACAAGATCATGCTGGCCACCTACGAGGCCTGGGGTGCGGCGCCGATCGCGATGGCTTGGCCGGAGGTCTTCACCGCGCTTCAGCAGAAAGTGATCGACGGGCAGGACAACCCCTACATCGTCAACTACACGATGAAGTTCCACGAGGTTCAGGATCATCTGACCGAGGTTCACTACAACTATTCGCTTCAGCCGCTCGTGACCGGCGCGCGGCGCATGGCGCAGTTCTCGGACGAGCAGAAAGGCCTGCTCGAACGTGCCGGGCTGGAAGCGCAGATGTACTCCCTCATGTTCCAGCTTGAGGAGGCCGGCAAAGCGAAGCAGGGCATGATCGATGGCGGCATCGAGGTGCATGCGCTCGAGGATGAGGACGCCTGGATCAAGCTCGCCAAGGATAAGGTGTGGCCGATGTTCTATGACGACGTCGGGGGTAAGGATTTCCTCGATAGCGTTCTCAAGGAACTTGGCAGATAATCGATAGGCGACGAGAGGCACGGGGCTCGTCCCCGTGCCTCTAAGAGCCTGTTTGAGAAGTCCCGGGGGGGCGAGATCCATATGGGCGCTATCAAGAACGTCGAGGACTACGCCTGCCGCTTCCTCCTCACGCTTTTCGTGACCCTGCTGTTCGTGCAGGTCTTGATGCGCGAGCTTTTGGGGTGGGGGTTGCCCTGGATCGAGGAGCTGTCGCGGTTTGCCTTTGTCTGGTTCGCCTTCCTCGGCGCGGCCCATGCCGCGAGATTGAACGCGCACAATCGCGTGCAAGTTCATCTCAAGATGTTGCCGCCAAAGGCCTACAATACCATCATCATATTCGCCGATCTTCTTTGGGTGGCTTTCAACGTGGCCATGGTCTGGAAGAGTTGGCAGGTCATAACAGGCCTTCTCGAGTTTCCCTATATTTCTCCCGCCCTCGAATGGTCGATGGCTTATATTTATCTTATTTTCCCCATATCTTTTACCCTCATGTCGATTCGCACCTTGCAGGTTGATTACCAGCGACTCTTCAAGGGCGAGCAGATCGTCGATGCCGATCAGGCGGAGATTGAGGAGATCTCCAAGTCTGCGGTCGGGAAGTCCTGAGGGAATGCCATGAACGTGACGCTGCTGCTGTTCGGGACGTTCGGGTTTCTGCTCTTTATCGGCACGCCGATCGTCGTCGCCTTGGGCGCGTCGGCGCTGACGGTCTACCTCGTCACCGGGCAGGACTTTTCCTCCCTGATCGTGCTTGCCTACAACGCCGTCGACTCCTTCCCGATCATGGCGCTGCCGGCGTTTATTCTTTCCGGCGCGCTGATGGGGGACGCCGGGATTTCACGGCGGCTGATCAGCGTGGCCGAGGCCCTGGCCGGTCGTGCCGCGGGCGGTCTCGGCGCCGCGGCGATCCTCGCTTGCATGTTTTTCGGCGCCGTTTCCGGCTCCGGCCCGGCGACGACCGCGGCGATCAGCATGCTGCTTCTTCCCGCGATGATGGACCGCGGCTACAGCCCGGCCTATGCCGGCGCCGTCACCGCATCCGCGGGGGGGCTCGGGATCATTATCCCGCCCAGCATTCCGATGGTCATCTATGGCGTGACCGCCAACGAGTCGATTTCCAAGCTGTTTCTTGCCGGTGTCGTTCCGGGAATTCTGTTGGCCGGGACGCTTCTGGTCGTCAACTATATTCGCGCCCGCCGGCTCGGATACCGGTCCTCCGAGGACGATCTGCCCAGCAAGAGCATTTGGCGCGTCCTTCGGGAGGCCATCTGGTCGCTGCTGGCCCCTGTCGTCATTCTCGGTGGCATATACACCGGCATGTTCACGCCGACCGAGGCGGCGGTCGTCGCCGTTTTCTACGCCCTCTTCGTCGGCGTCGTCATTCACCGCGAGAGCAGTTGGGCCGGCATCCGGCACGCGCTCGAAAGTACGACCTGGCTGACCGGCCGGGTGCTGATCATCATGTTCGCGGCGACGGCGTTCGGCCGCGTGCTGGTGGAGAATCGAATACCGGCCGCCATCGCGAGTGAAGCCATTAAGCTCACGGACGAACTGGCCCTGATCTGGCTCGTCGTCATCGCCTTCCTGATCATCCTCGGCATGTTCATGGAAACGCTGGCGATGATTCTGATCGTGACCCCGGTTCTTCTGCCGGTGATGACCGAGTTCGGTGTCGATCCGATCCATTTCGGAGTCGTGCTGGTGACCTGCTGTCTCATCGGTTTCTCGACACCGCCGCTCGGCGAGAACATGTTCATCGCGTCCAGCATCGCCAAGCAGTCGATCGAGGCCATCTCGGTCAAGGCGGTGCCCTGCGTCATCGCCATGATTGCGACGGCGATTCTTCTGGCCATGGTTCCGGAACTGAGCCTTTGGTTCCCCTCTCTCCTCGGGTTCTAGGCGATTCCGTCTTAGGGGGAAAGCGCCGGCCCCATGACCTCTGAGTTGACTCGGTGCGATTGGAGTGGAACAATTGTTTTTTGAAAGCGCTTTCGTAAAATCTTCGCGAAGGCTTTGAATGAAATGGCCTGCTTGGCGGCGGGTATGGGAAGGGTCTTCGTTTGCTAACCAAGACCCCGCGGAAGACGGATGAAACCGCAATCCCGCCGACCCGGGCCGGAGATCAGGGGGGCAGGGATGTCGAGCTCGATATCTCCACGCCGACGTGCCTTCGAACGGGATCTGAGCGCGCCGGAACCGATTCCGGAGGAGGGGATCGCGCGCGCGGAAGAGCTCATGCGCAAAGGTCTCCTCTTTCGATATGGAGAGGACCGCTCGGGCGAGCTGGAGGTGGCGAAGCTGGAGGCCGAGTTCGCCGCCTATCTGGGGGTTCGATATGCGGTCGCGGTGAACTCCTGCGGATGCTCCTTGTTCATCGCCCTGAAGAGCGCCGGCGTGCGGCCGGGCGACCATGTGCTGATGAACGCATTCACCTTGGCGCCGGTGCCGGGGGCCGTCGAACACGCCGGGGCGAAGCCGGTTCTGGTCGAAGTGGATTCGTCCTATCTCATCGATCTCCGGGATCTCGAGCGCAAGGCGGCCAGCGGCGCGCGGGTGCTGATGCTCTCGCATATGCGCGGCCACATAGCGGACATGGACGCCCTGTCGGAGACCTGCCGCCGCCTGGGCGTCACCCTTATCGAGGACTGTGCCCATACCCTGGGCGCGCGGTGGAACGGGCGCTTCACGGGGACCTTTGGGAAGATCGGATGTTTCAGTTTTCAGGCCTTCAAGCACCTCAATTCGGGCGAGGGCGGGATCATCGCCACGGATGACGAGGATATCGCGGCCCGCGCTATCCTCTTTTCAGGCAGCTACATGCTCTACGCCCAGCACGGCGCGCGGCCGCCGCTGGAGGTGTTCGAAAGACACAAGTACAGCACGCCCAATTTCAGCATGCGCATGTCGAACCTGGCCGCGGCCGTGGCACGGCCCCAACTCAAACAGCTGCCGGAACGTGGCCGCCTCTGGAACGAACGATACGCCATATTGGAAGAGCTTCTCGGTGCGATCGATGGCATCGAGGTTCCGGCCCGCGATCCGCGGGAGGAGTTCGTCGCCAGCTCGATCCAGTTTTCGCTTCCCGGCTTGGATGCGGGCGAGATCGAGGAGTTTCTCTCGAGATGCGACGCCAGGGGCGTTCATATCAAATGGTTCGGCCGTTCGGAGCCGAAGGGGTTCACCAGCCGATACACCGATTGGGGCTACATTTCCGAGGAACAGGCGCTGCCGAAGACCCTCGGCGTGCTGCGGGGGCTTTGCGACATGCGCATTCCGTTGTCGTTGACGGACGAGGAATGCCGGCTCATCGCGTCGATCATCGGGGAATGCGTGGCCGACGCGCGGGCCGCAACCTCGCCGGCTGGTGCCGCCGAGTAAGGAGCGGTTTGGCCGGGGAGCAGGCCCCGTTGGGGACGGTTTTTGGGAGGGGATAGAAGAGTAGCTAGCTCAACTGCTTAACCAAGCTGGAGCGGTTCCCGCGTGACGGGGGAAGGCGGTAGTCAATCGGCTGCGACAGGAACTCCCAGTCAGACAACAGTTCAACAGGAGAGGAAGGAAGAAAACACCATGAAACCCATCAATACCCTGGCTGCCGCGGTTGCGGTCGCCGCCCTCGCTCTTGGTGTCGGCGTGGCCAATGCCAAGACCATCACGATGAATCTCGGCTGGGCCACGCCCATCGACTCCGACTACGGCGTGGCCGGTAAGAAGTTCAAGGAACTGGTCGAGAAGTACACCGACGGCTCGGTGGTCGTGAAGCTTCGCCCCTCGGGCCAGATCGGCGGCGAGGACGAGGCCTTCAAGGCGCTGCAACTGGGCACCGTGGACGGCTATTTCATTTCCCAGAACAACGTGTCGCCCCATTTCCCGCTCTTTGACGTGTTCCAGTTGCCCTACATCTTCCAGAGCACGGAACACGCCTACAAGGTCTTCATGGGCCCGGTCGGGAAGGACATCAAGGACCTTCTCGAAAGCAAGACCGGCGTTCATATTCTGATGTTCGGCGATGTGTCTTACCGAGACCTCTACAACACCCAGCGACCGATCGAGAAGTTCGAGGATTTCGGCGGCCTGAAGTATCGCGTTCCCAAGAACGAGGTCATGATCGAGACCTTCAGGGCCTTCGGCGCCGAGCCGGTTCCACTGGCCTGGTCGGAAACGCCGACGGCGCTGCAAACCGGCACCATCGATGGCGGTGACAACGGAACCAGCGTGATCGTCGACATGAAGTTCTTTGAGTTCGCCAAGCACTTGGCGATCCTGGAGCACTTCTCAGGTGTAGCCCCCATGTTCGCCAGCGGCCGCTTCATGGGCAAGCTGTCGCCAGAGCTGAAGGAAGGTGTGCTCAAGGCCGCGCGTGAGGCCGAGGAGTATCAGCAAGAGGTGTTGGCGGCGGACACCGACGAAAGCCGGGCCTATCTCGAAAAGATGGGCATGCAGGTCACCTATCCCGACAAGACCAAGTTCATCGAGGCCGCGATGAAGGTACAGGACGAATTCGCGGCGAAGAAGGGTGAGGAATTCCGCAAATACCTGCAGATGATTCGCGACGCCGCGAAGTAAGACCACGCGTGGGGAGCCCGCCGGCGTCGATCATGGCCGGCGGGTCTCCAACACTGGGACAAACCAAAAAAGCAAGGGTGGTGACGGCCTATGGCGCAAGCGGGGCGTTATCTAGAGTTTCTTGAGAAGCACGGCGAGGAAGTGGTCTGCGGATTCATGCTGACCGTTGTTTCGACCTGCGTTTTTGCACAGGTCGTCAGCCGCTACGTCTTCGGCACGGCGATCACCTGGACCGAGGAAATGGCCGGCTTCGCCATGGTCTGGGCGGTCTACATGGGGGCATCGCTGGGGGTGCGCGAGCGTTTCCATATTCGGATCGTGATCGGAATCATTTTCCTTCCCCGGATTGTTGCGCTTGTCACCATTCTCATCGGCGATGCCCTGTGGATGGCGTTCAACCTGTTCATGGTTTGGCAGGGATGGCTCTACAAGGTGCTGATGTGGGAGCAGGTCTATATCTCGCCTTCCCTGGGGGTCGACCAAAAATGGCCGCAGAGCATCGTGTTCATCGGCTACATCCTGATATCCGCCAGGGTGGTGCAGATTTACGTCCGCTGGTTACAGGACGGCTGTAAAGGGCTGCCCGGACTCGGGAAAGAGGTCCTCTCCAGGCAGGAGGAGGTGCCCGGGTCATGAGCGACATGTCGATTGTCATCTTGACGTTCGTGGTCGTGACGCTTCTGGGCGTTCCCCTTTACGCTTCGGTCGGAATTACCGTCGTCGTCGCCCTTTTCCTGATCGACATTCCCTACACCCTGCTGGCGCAGACCGGTTTCACCGCGTTGCAGCCGTTCCCGTTGCTGACGATTCCCATGTTCGTCCTCGCGGGGCGTCTGATGGAAACCGGCGGAATGGCCACGCGGATCATCGCCATCGCCAATTCCCTGGTCGGGGCATACAAGGGCAGCCTGGCCCTGGTGACCGTCGTCGCATGCATGTTTTTCGCGGCGTTGTGCGGCTCCGGCCCCGCGACGACCGCCGCGATCGGCAGCGTCACCATTCCCAGCATGTTGAGGGAGGGGTACAGCAAAAGGTTCGCCGCAGCGGTCTCGGCCTCGGCCGGCGCGCTCGGCAGCATGATTCCGCCCAGCAACCTGTTGATCATCTATTGCCTGGTGGCCGAGGAATCGATTCCCCGGGTGTTCCTGGCCGGCTTCGTTCCCGGGATCTTCGTGACCATCCTGCTTTTGCTGATGGCCTATGGGATTTGCTACTTACGGGGATTTGGCGGCGGTGGCGAGAAATTCTCGCTGAAACCGATGTTGAGGGCCGTCTGGAGCGGCATATGGGCAATCTTGGCGCCGGTCATTATCCTGGGTGGGATCTATGGCGGCATTTTCACGCCGACGGAAGCGGCCTCCGTCGCCGTCTTCTATGCCCTCTTCGTTGGGCTGTTCATCTATCGTGAGCTGACCTTGGAGAAGATCATCTCGGCGCTGCGGTTCACGGCGTTGATGGCGGGCATCCTGATCATCATCACGCCAAGCTTGGCCTTCGGACAGCTGATGGCGTTCTACGACACTCCGGAACTGGTCTCAAACGCGCTGTCGGCGATCACCGACGACCCGTTCTGGGTCATGATCATCATCGGCCTGATCCTCATCGCGGTCGGGACCTTCATGGAGTCCCTGGCGCAGGTCGTTCTTTTCACGCCGATGTTTCTGCCGGGCCTGAAGGAAATGGGCATCGATCCCGTCGTCTTCGGCGTTTTCATGGTGATGAGCTGCGAGATCGGGTTCCTGACCCCGCCGCTCGGCGGGAACCTCAATGTCGCCGCGCGCCTGACCGGAATCACCATCGAGGACGTGTCGGTGGGCGTGCTGCCGCTGATTATCCCCTACGTCATCGTCATGTATCTGATGATCGTCTGGCCCGAGGCCATCCTCTTCCTACCGGACCTCGTCTATGGCGCGCGACCGACATAGTCGCGAACGGCGTGTCGGAATACTGAGAAGGAAAGGCTGATCATGTTCGATACCGTGTTTGCCAACGGAACCGTCGTCGATGGGTCCGGCGCGCCCGCCTATCGCGCCGATGTCGGGATCGAGGGCGACCGCATCAAGGCGGTCGGGGATTTGTCCGCGACCGAGGCGGGCGAGCGGATCGATGTTTCCGGACTGTGCGTCGCACCCGGATTCATCGACATTCATACCCATTCGGACGCCATTCTCCTGGCCGACGGCCGGGCCGACAGCCAGGTCTGCCAGGGCGTCACGAGCGAGGTCGTCGGTCAGTGCGGGTTCAGCTTCGCGCCCGTCGAAGACGCGGAACGCATGGCGGCCTGGATGCCCGGACGCCTTCCGGGCGTCGAAGTCACCTGGAATACCTATGACGGCTATCTGAACCGTCTCGGCGAGATGGATCTCGGCGTGAATGTTCTCGGCATGCTCGGCCACGGAACCGTCCACGGGGCCGTGCTCGGCGACGACATCCGGCCGGCCACCGACGAGGAACGGGCGAGGATGCTCCGCTATGTCGAGGAGGCGATGGAGCAGGGCGCCTGGGGGTTCACCACCGGGCTCGAATACTGGCCAGGTGTCGGCGCGACCACGCCGGAGCTTACCGAGCTTTGCGTGCCCGTGGCCAAATACGGTCGCATGCATGCCAGCCATGTGCGCAACCGGGACATCTTCTACGACCTGGGTTTCGGGGAGGTGATGGCGATTGGCCGCGTCACCGGTGTACGCACCCAGATCGCCCATATTCAACCGAAGTATGGGCGTCCCGACAACGCCATGAAGCATACGATCGAGATGATTGAGCATTTCCGGGATATCGGTGTCGATGTCGCCTGCGACGTCATTCCCCATGAATGGTCGCATACGAGCGTTGTCGCGGTTTTGCCGTCTTGGGCGCGGGAGGGCGGCGCGCCGGCGCTTTTGGAACGTCTGCGGGATCCGAAGACCCGGGAGCGGATGAAACACAACCCGGGTCAGATGTGGCGCCTGGTCACGGACGAGAAATGGGACCGCATCGTCCTCTACTATGTCCATGTCAATCGCGACCTGATCGGCAAAACCGTCGAGGAGATCGGGCGTATCCGGGGCAAGGATCCGTTCGACGCGATCCTTGATATCCTGCTCGAGGAGGGTGACGACGTGCTCCACGCCAAATGGACGTCGCACAACTTCTTCGAGGAGGACCTGCAAATGGTCCTGAAGCGTCCGTACTGCGCGGTCATCTCCGATACCTTCGCCCTGACGCCCGGTGGTCCGACCGGTGACCTCATCGGGTCGCTGGCGGGATACGGCTGGACCGCGCGCTTCCTGGAACACTATGTGCGGGAGCTCGGCCTCATGTCGTTGGAGGAGGGCGTCCGGCGCATGACCCTGCTGCCGGCGTCCCGCCTCGGATTGAAGGACCGTGGCGTGCTGCGCGGCGGCGCCTACGCCGATATTGCCGTCTTCGACTACGACAAGGTCGCCTTCAAATGTACGGTGGAGGAACCGCGGGTTCATCCCGACGGCTTCGTTCATGTCATGGCGAACGGCGAGTTCGGTTTCCGGCAGGGCCGCAGAACCAATGTGAGCGGCGGCCGCGTTCTTCGCGCCGCGTAACGCCCGTCGGTCCGAGGGCGGAGTCAAGGTCCTCGCGGCGGCCCGGAGCTTCCCCGCTGGAGGAGTTCGGTCTCGATCACAACCTCGCGTTCCGGCACGGATCCGGATTCGAGAAGCTCCACCATCAGCGCCATGGCCGTCTCGCCGATGTGCCGCCGCGGTTGGTGGATCGTCGTCAGCGGCGGGTCACAGCTGCCGGCGAACTGAATGTCGTCGAACCCGACGACCGAGACGTCTCCCGGAACGGAAAGGCCGCGCTGCTTAAGCGCCACGATGGCACCCATCGCCATTTCGTCGTTGGAGCAGAAGACCGCCGTGGGACGCGGCCCCTCGTCGAGAATGCGTTCGACGCCGCGCTGGCCCGAGGGGATGGAGAAATCCCCCGGGGCGACAAGACGCGCCTCGAAGGGAATGCCGGCCTCCTCGAGGGCCCGGCGGTAGCCGGCCAGCCGGTCCTTCGTGAGGATGTTCTCTTCCGGGCCCTTGATGTGCGCGATGGATCGGTGCCCGAGCTCGATGAGATGGCGCGTGGCGAGATGGGCCGCGCCCTCATTGTCGATGCGTACCGTCGGCAGAGAGAGGCCGGGTATCCGCTCGCACATGATGACCATGGGCGGCAGGGCGGCGGGGCGCCCTTGCAGCCGTCCCCCATTGTCGAGGGGAACATGGCCATTGAGAAGCAGCATGCCGTCGGCCTGATGGCCACGGACATAGGCGGCGAAGGACTTCTCCCGTTCGGGCTTGTTGTCGGTGTTGCCGATGAGGATGTTGAAGCCGTGCGCCGACGCGACCGCCTCGATCCCCAGAAGAATCTCCGAAAAGAAAGGGTTTCCGATATTCGGCACCAGGACCACGATCACGTGGGTCTGCATGGTCCGCAAGCTGCGGGCCATCGCGTTGGTCGTGTAGCCGGTTGCTTCGATGGCCTGCTCGACACGCTTGCGGGTTTTTTCGGAGACGATGTCGGGCCTGTGCAGGGTGCGGCTGACGGTGGCGATCGACACCCCCGCGAGGCGCGCCACGTCTTCGATGGTGATGGCTCCGTTCGCCACGTTCTAGGTGCCCGTTTCGTCAGGGTTCAGCGGCGTAATACCTCTGCCGAGGTCGACGGACAAGGGTTGACGCCCCAAACCGTCACATCGCCTTCCGGTTAGTTTTCTAAAATTATTATATGTAAAGCTTTACATATGCAATGAAAAGCTTTACATTTCTCTCAAACAAGCAAAAAGTGTGATTTCCGGTTATCGCGGGCTGCAACAGAACCGGGATGGGCTTGCGGGACCGTCAAGTCCGCGCGGGATATGCGCGCGCGACGGTTGGAGGCTGAGGAGCTCAGAAATGTTGGACGGGGCGCCCGCGGCGCCGGTCGTGGCCATGCGGGCAATCAACAAGGCATTCGGGCCGGTCCAGGTTCTGTTCGACGTCGATCTGGAATTCGAGGCCGGCGAGGTCCATGCCCTCGTCGGGGAGAACGGCGCCGGCAAGTCGACCTTGATGAAGATCCTGTCGGGGTATGTGGAACCGACCTCCGGCGAAATCCGCGTCGACAACAAGGCCACCGCCGTCCCCGATAGCGCGGTGGGAGAGGCCCTGGGGATCGTCCTGATTCATCAGGAATTCAATCTGGCCGAGCAGCTGACGGTCGAGGAGAACATCTTCCTCGGGCGCGAGCTCTTCAAGGGCTGGTTCCTGGACAAGAAGGCCATGCGGGCGCGCTCGGCCCAGGTGCTGGCACATCTCAAGGCGGATATCGACCCGCGGACCCGCATTCGTGATCTTCCGGTATCGGACAAACAGCTGGTCGAGATCGCCAAAGCGGTCTCGCGGGACGCGCGGGTTCTGATCATGGACGAACCGACGGCCGCGCTGACCAGCTCGGAGACCGAGGTTCTTTTCGAGCTGATCGAGGAGCTCAAGGGGCGGGGAGTCACCATCGTCTATATCTCCCACAAGTTGGAGGAAGTGGAACGCGTGGCCGATCGCGTGACCGTTCTGCGTGACGGTCGTCGCATCACGACCCGACCCATGGCTGAGGTCTCGCAGGACGACATGGCCCGTCTGATGGTGGGCCGCGAGATCATCGACATGTATCCGCCCAAGCAGCCGCCCGTGCCCGACGCCGAGATCGTTCTGGAGGCGGGGAACATTCATGTGCCGGGGCTCGTCGAGGGCGCGTCGTTCCGGCTTCGACGGGGCGAGATTCTTGGTTTCGCGGGGCTGGTCGGCTCCGGTCGGACGGGTTTGATGGAGGCTGTCGTCGGCCTGTCCCACCGTAGCGCCGGCGAGATCCGGGTCCGGGGCGAGGCGCGCGACATCCGCAATCTCTCCGACGCCACCGCCGCCGGCATCGCTTACCTGACCAAGGACCGCAAGGACAAGGGCCTTCTGCTGAACATGACCCTGCGGCCCAACTTGACCTTGCTGGCCCTGGATCGATTCACAAGCCTGCTGATTGACGAGGCCCGCGAGGAGGAGGCGTTGAAGCGGGCCGTCCGCGAGTTTGACATCCGGGCCGGACGCCTGAACGCTACCGCCGGAACCCTCAGCGGCGGCAACCAGCAAAAACTGCTGCTGGCCAAGGTGATGCAGGTCGAACCCGACATCGTCATCGTCGACGAACCGACGCGCGGCATCGATGTCGGCACCAAGCACCAGATCTACGTGTTCATCAGCGAACTCGCCAAGCAGGGCAAGTCCTGCGTTCTCGTATCCTCCGACATGCCGGAAATCATCGGTCTGTCGCATCGCGTCATCGTCATGCGCAGTGGCCGGGTCATGGGCGAGCTCTCGGGCGAGGCCATCGAGGAGCACGAAATCGTCCGCTATGCGACCGGCCTCAAGGGAGACGACGCAAAATGAACGACCCGGAACTCGCCGTAACCGCCAATTCAAGGGCCAGGTCGCGACTGCTGGATCTCGATTTGAAGCTCTATGGCCCATTATTGGCATTGGTCGCGCTGTTCATCCTCGGCGCCATCATCAACCCGGCGTTTCTGAGCCCGGCGAACCTTGCCAACATCCTGACCCGCAGCGCCTTCATCGGAATCATCGCCGTGGGTGCCACCTTCGTCATCACCTCCGGCGGGTTGGACCTCTCGGTGGGTTCGATGGCGGCCTTCATCGCCGGGGTGATGATCATCGTCATGAACGCCCTGGTCGGCACCTTGGGCGCCGGCTGGGCGACGATTTTCGTGGGAATCGCGGTCTCGGTGGCCCTCGGGGTGTCGGCGGGGCTGATCAACGGATTGGTGACGACCCGCGGCAAGATCGAGGCCTTCATCGTCACGCTGGGGACGATGGGGATCTACCGCTCCCTGGTGACCTATCTCGCCGACGGCGGCACGCTGAGCCTGAACTTCAGCGTCCGGAGCGTCTACCGGCCGGTCTATTACGACAGCGTTCTGGGCATTCCGATTCCCGTGCTGGTCTTCGCCGTCGTGGCCGTCATCGGCTATGTGATCCTCAATCGAACCCGTTTCGGGCGCCATTGTTTCGCGATCGGCTCGAACGAGAACGTCGCCCGCTATTCGGCCATCCATGTCGATAACCTCAAGACCCTCGCCTATGTGGTGCAGGGGCTGTGCGTCTCGATCGCCACGATCATCTACGTGCCGCGCCTGGGCAGCGCGTCGTCCTCGACGGGCGTGCTTTGGGAGCTGGAGGCGATCGCCGCCGTCATTATCGGCGGCACCGTGCTCAAGGGCGGTTACGGCCGGATCGGCGGTACGGTCATCGGCGCCATCATCCTGACCATGATCGGCAACATCCTTAATCTCACCGATGCCATCAGCAACTACCTGAACGGCACCGTTCAGGGGGTGATCATCATTGTCGCGGTCCTGCTGCAAAGGGGAAGTTGGCGCCGCAACCGATGAGGATCCGAAATCGACACGAAACTGCAACCATTCATCTGACAGGAAGGAGTGACTGACCATGCGCATCAAGACAAGCTTGGCGGCCCTCGCGTTGGGCGGCATGACATGGGCCGGCGCGGCCATGGCCGCCGATACGGTAACCATTGGCGTATCGATTCCGGCCGCCACCCACGGATGGACCGGCGGCGTCAACTTCCACGCCGCTGAGGCCAAGGAGCGCCTGGAGAAGGCCTATCCGAACCTGAAGATCGTCATCGCCTCGGCGAGCGGCCCGTCGGAACAGGCCAACGACCTGGAAGACCTCGTCAGCGTCCACAAGATCGATGCCCTGGTCATCCTGCCCTTCGAGTCCGGCCCCCTGACCGATCCGGTGCGCTGGGTCAAGCAACAGGGCGCCTTCATCACGGTGGTCGACCGAGGCTTGGTGGATGAGGGCATCGAGGACGTGTATGTCGCCGGTAACAACCCCGAGTTGGGTCGTGTTTCGGGCGAATATATGAAAGAAGCCATGGGCGGCAAGGGCAAGATCGTCGTGCTGCGCGGGATTCCCACCGTCATCGACGACCAGCGGGTCGATGCCTTCATGGAAGTGATTAAGGACACCGAGATCGAAGTCCTCGACATGAAGCACGCCAACTGGAACCGCGATGACGGCTTCGACGTCATGCAAGACTTCCTGGCCCGCTTCCCGGAAATCGATGCGGTCTGGGCCCAGGACGACGATATCGCCCTCGGTGTCATCGAGGCCGTCAAGCAGGCCGGCCGCGAGGACGAGCTTTTCATCGTCGGCGGCGCGGGCATGAAGGATATCATCAAGCGCGTGATGGACGGCGATCGTCTGGTGCCGGTCGACGTTCTCTATCCGCCGGCCATGATCGCGACCGCCATGGAAGTGACGGCGCTGAAGTTCGTGTCCAGCGCGCCGATTCAGGGCAGCTATGTTCTTGGTTCGCCGCTGATCACCCAAGAAAATGCCAAGGACTATTATTTCCCCGACTCGCCATTCTAAGCCACGCGGCCGGGGGAGGTGTGCGCGACGCTCATGCCTCCCCCGAGGCTGCGCTACATAGTTAAGCCATTTGTTCTCGAAGATCAGGGAGATGCCACGCCATGCGCACCATAAAAGGTCCCGCCATTTTCCTTGCCCAGTTCGCGGGCGACGCCCCGCCTTTCAACAGTCTGGACACCATCGCCGAATGGGCCGCCGAGTTGGGGTTCAAGGGTGTGCAGCTGCCATCCTGGGACGGCCGACTGTTCGATCTGGCCAAGGCCGCCGACAGCAAGACGTACTGCGATGAGGTCAAGGGCATCTTGGCCAAGCACGGGGTCGCGCTCACCGAGCTTTCCACCCATCTGCAGGGCCAGTTGGTGGCTGTGCATCCGGCCTATGACGAGGCCTTCGACGGTTTTGCGGCTCCCGAAGTGCGTGGCAACCCGCAGGCGCGCCAAGCGTGGGCGGTGGACCAGATGATGAAGGCCGCGAAGGCCTCGGCCAATCTGGGCCTCACCGACCATGTGACCTTTTCCGGCGCGCTGGCCTGGCCGTTCGTCTATCCCTGGCCGCAGCGGCCGGCGGGTCTCATCGACACCGCGTTTGCCGAGTTGGCCAAGCGGTGGAGGCCCATTCTCGATGCCTTCGACGAAGTCGGCGTCAACGTGTGTTATGAGATCCACCCGGGCGAGGACCTGCATGACGGCATCACCTTCGAGATGTTCCTTGAACGCCTGAACGGGCATCCACGCTGCAACATCCTTTACGATCCCAGCCATTTCGTGCTGCAGCAGCTCGACTATCTGGACTTCATCGACCTCTATGCCGACCGCATCAAGATGTTCCACGTCAAGGATGCGGAGTTCAACCCGAGCGGCAGGATGGGCGTCTATTCCGGCTACCAGCCTTGGGTCGACCGGGCAGGGCGGTTCCGCTCCCTTGGCGACGGACAGGTGGATTTCGCCGCGATCTTCTCCAAGATGGCCGCCAACGACTTCGAGGGCTGGGCGGTCCTGGAATGGGAGTGCTGCTTGAAGCATCCCGAGGACGGCGCCCGTGAGGGCGCCGAATTCATCGCCGCCCATATCATTCGGGTTACCGAGACCGCCTTTGACGATTTTGCCGGCACCGGGACCGACGAGGCCGCGAACCGCCGTATCCTTGGTATCGGTTAGGGAGGAGGGGAGGTCATGACGACGCAACTACTTGAGCGACGCTTGCGCCTGGGCATGGTCGGTGGCGGGCAGGGGGCCTTCATCGGCGCCGTCCACCGCATCGCCTCCCGCATCGACGACCGCTATGAGCTGGTGGCGGGGGCGCTGTCCTCCGATCCCGAACGCGCCAAGGCGTCCGCGGCCGAACTCGGAATCGCTCCCGATCGCGCCTACACCGACTACGCCGAAATGGCCAAGGCGGAAGCAGGGCGCGAGGACGGCATCGACGCCGTCGCCATCGTGACTCCGAACCATGTCCATCACGGCCCGGCCAAGGCGTTCCTCGAAGCCGGCATTCACGTGATCTGCGACAAGCCCCTGACCACCACCCTCGCGGACGCGCTCGATCTGGTCGAAACAGTCAAGCGCACCGGCTTGGTCTTCGGGCTCACCCACAACTACACGGGCTATCCCATGGTGCGCCAGGCGCGGGCGATGGTCGCGGCGGGCGAGCTGGGCACCTTGCGCGTGATCCAGGCCGAGTATCCGCAGGATTGGCTGACCACCCCCCTGGAGGAGACCGGCCAGAAACAGGCCGCATGGCGGACCGATCCCGCGCAATCGGGGGCGGGCGGCTGTATCGGCGATATCGGGACCCATGCGCATAATCTCGCGGCCTTCATCACCGGCCTCGAGGTGGAGCAGCTTTGCGCCGACCTCTCCACCTTTGTCGACGGCCGCCGGCTCGACGACAATGCCCAGATCCTGCTCCGCTACCGAGGCGGGGCCAGGGGCATGATATGGGCCAGCCAGGTTGCGCCGGGCAACGAGAACGCCCTCCGCATCCGCATCTATGGCGACAAGGGCGGCCTCGAATGGGAGCAGGAGCACCCCAACCATCTCCGCTTCGCGCCGCTCGGGGAGCCCCCGCGCGTCATCACCCGCGCCGGTGCGGGATCGGGTGCGGAGGCGGGGCGGGTGACCCGCGTTCCGCCGGGCCATCCGGAAGGCTATCTGGAAGGCTTCGCCAACATTTATTCCGACATCGCCGAGGCGATCCAAGCCCGTCTCGAAAACCGCGAACCGGATGCCGGGGCGCTCTTCTTCCCGACCGTGGAGGACGGCGCGCGTGGCATCAAGTTCATCGAGGCGACCGTCGAGTCCAGCGCCAAGGGCGGGATCTGGGTGGACGCGACTCTCCCTTTGTAGCGTCAGAACGTGTCTATTTGATCGGATGATGCTCTAGATTCTGGATTGATGAATTTTCTTTCTAATCAACGGATTAGAGGAAATTCGCGTCCGCAATGGCGGTTAATCGAGTCCGGACCCTAACGCGACATGCGGGATGGTTGCACCGCGAACCGGCGAGGTCAAAAGACTCTCATCGGTAGCGTGAACATTCAGTTGTGATCGAGCGGCGGGGTCGCGACGTATGAATCTGGTCCACGCTTCGTTTCCGCCTTTGATTTGGAAGCGGTGAAACGCAAGATTGACGCCTGTTGCGGCTACGGCAGGTCGGTACGCTGGTCTTCCGCTCTCCGTGAGACCATGTAACATCGGTGACAGACATTCACGTCCAATGGGATTGGGGATGATGATTACCCGCCGCTGGCGACCCAAATCGATCACTGTCGTCTTGCTCTCCTTTGTGCTTGTCGCCGCCTGCGAGGAACAGGCGACGCCGGAAGTCGATACCGTGCGGCCGGTACGCGCGCTCAAGGTCGGTGACATGACGCAGATCGAAGAGCGGTGGTTTCCTGGACAGGCCAGGGCGGCCAGGGAGGTGACGCTGGCCTTCCGTGTTTCCGGGCAGTTGGTCTCATTGCCGGTCAAGGTCGGAGACCGGGTCGAGGAGGGCGCCGTACTCGCCGGCCTCGACCGGGCAACCTTTCAGGCCGAGGTGAATCGGCTCGCGGCCAATCTGACACGCGCCGAGGCCGCGCTCACCAACGCCGAGCAGCAGTTCAAGCGCAACGAAATCCTGTTCAAGCAGGGCCATGTGGCCGAAGCCAGACTCGACAGGTTCATCGCGACCGCGAAGGAGGCGCAGGCCGAAGTCAAATCGGTGAAGGCGGCGCTCGATCGGGCCGAGCTGGATCTCTCCTATACCGGTCTGCGGGCACCCTTCGGCGGCACGGTTGTGGCGACCTACGTGGAGAATTTCGAGGAGGTTCGTGCGCAGCAGCAGGTCCTGCGCCTGCTCGACGCCTCGCGCGTGGAGATGGTCGTGGACGCCCCCGAGAGCTTGATCTCGCTTGTTGATCAGGTGGGCGATATTTTCGTCGTTTTTGACGCCTTTCCGGACGTGACGATTTCGGCCGAAATCAAGGAAGTCGGCACCGAGGCCTCGGAGACCACCCGAACCTATCCCATAACCCTGATCATGGATCAGCCGCCGGGGGTCCAGATCCTGCCGGGCATGTCGGGGAGGGCGATGGGAGAGGCGAAGCCCGGGGCAACCGGGATACCCACGGGATTGATCATACCGGTTTCGGCCGTGTTCACGAAAGGCGAGGAGGCAAGATCACATGTCTGGGTCATCGACGACCAATTGGGGACGGCCGCCCAGCGCGAGATCGAGACAGGGGAGCTAACATCCCGCGGCATCTATGTGGTCAATGGCCTTTCGCCCGGGGAATGGGTCGCGACTGCTGGCGTTCATACTATCCGCGAGGGCCAAAAGCTGCGGATTCTCGAGGAGTAGAGGGGCGGCGCCATGGGTCTCGCACGCATCGCCATCGAGAAGAAGGCGATCACCTATTTTGCCGTCTTCCTGTTGGCGACGGCTGGAATCTTCGGGTTTTTTCAACTGGGGCAGCTCGAGGATCCCGAGTTCACGATCAAGACCGCCGTCGTCATGACGAGCTATCCGGGTGCCAGCCCGGAGGAGGTCGAGCTGGAAGTGACGGATCGTCTCGAAGTGGCGATCCAGCAGATGAAGCAGATCGATTTCCTCGAATCCTTCTCGCGAGCCGGCTTTTCTCGAATTACCGTGCAAATCAAGCAATCCTACGTATCGGATGAGCTCCCCCAGATCTGGGACGAACTCCGGCGAAAGGTCCGCGATGCCGAAGGGCAGTTGCCGCCCGGCGCCCAGAGCCCGCTGGTTGTCGACGATTTTGGCGACGTCTTCGGCCTTCTGCTCGCGATCACCGGCGACGGCTACAGCTATGCCGAGCTGGAGAGCCATGCGAAGGACTTGCGCAAGGAACTCAGCCTTGTCGAGGGGGTTGCGCGGGTCGATCTGTGGGGCGTGCAGGAACGGGTCATCTACCTCGATGTTCAGGAGACCCAGCTGACCCAACTGGGATTGTCCGACGACAGTCTGGAAGCCACCCTGCAGCAACAAAACATGGTGGTCGACGCGGGCCATCTGGATGTGCAGGACCGGCGTTTCCGAATCGCGCCAACGGGCGCCTTCGGATCGCCGGAGGAAATCGGAGATCTCGTGATCCGGCCATCGCTTCTGGACAGTCTTCAGCGCCAGGAGACGGCGGAAGGGGGAGCCGGGAGGGCGACCGAACTGATCCGTATTCGAGACATCGGGGCCGTTGAAGCGGGATACCGGGACCCTCCGGAGACCCTCATGCGCTTCAACGGCCAGCCCGCCTTGGGCTTGGCGATTTCCAACTTGCCGGGCGTGAATGTCGTCGAGATGGGCCGCGCCGTGGATTCGCGGCTGGCCGAGTTGGTCGGGGAACTCCCCATTGGCGTCGAGACTCACCGCGTCCACTGGCAGTCCGATGTCGTCGAGGAATCGGTTCGGGGTTTCTCCATAAACCTCCTCCAGGCGGTCGTCATCGTGCTTGCGGTGCTGACCCTGGCGATGGGTTGGCGCATGGGGATCATCATCGGCACGGCCCTTATCCTCACGATCCTGGGAACGTTCTTCGTGATGGCGCTGCTGGAGATCAACCTCCAGCGGATGTCGCTGGGGGCCCTGGTTGTCGCCCTTGGGATGATGGTCGACAACGCGATCGTGGTTGCCGAAGGTATCGCTGTACGCCTCCAGCGAGGGATGGAGCGAAAAAGGGCGGCCATCGAGGCCGCCGCGCAGCCGGCCTGGCCGCTGCTTGGCGCGACGGTCGTCGCCGTGATGGCCTTCTATCCGATCTACGCCTCCCCGGAAGATGCCGGCGAGTATTGCGCCACGCTGTTCTCCGTCGTTGCCATCTCGCTCCTCTTCAGCTGGATCGTGTCGATGACGGTAACGCCGCTTCAGTGCATGCAGATGTTGCCGGCCACGTCGGGCGAGGGCGCGGGCGATCCCTATGCGGGGGGCTTCTATCGCCGTTTTCGGGAGGTTCTTCGCGTGGCCATCCGACGCCGTTGGCTTACGCTGGGCGGCGCCGTCGCGCTCCTGGCGATTTCCGTGATCGGCTTTGGCCGCGTCGAGCAGCTTTTCTTCCCCGACTCGTCGATGCCCAAGTTCATGGTCGACTATTGGACACCCATGGGCAACCGGATCGAGGATGTGTCCACGGACATGCGGCGGATCGAGCGCCGCCTGCTCGAGGACGAGCGGGTGGAAAGCGTGAGCGCGTTCATCGGTGCCGGCCCGCCGCGGTTCTATCTTCCGGTCGAGCCGGAGGCCCCCTATCCCAACTACGGTCAGCTCATCGTCAATGTGCGGGACTATCGAACGATCGACGCCTTGATTGCGGATCTCGACGCGTGGTTCCCCGGGGTCTTTCCGCAGGCGCTGGTTCCGCTGCGGAAGTACGGTGTCGGCCCCAGCGATACCTGGAAATTCGAGACCCGCATAAGCGGCCCCGCGGAGGCCGACCCCGACATCCTTCGCACTCTGGCCCAGAACGCGCTCGATATCCTCGACGCCAACCCTCTCGTCTCCCGAAGCCAGACCGATTGGCGGCAACGGGTCCTCAAGATCGTTCCGGACTACAGCCAGGAGCGGGCGCGCTGGGCGAACGTCACCCGCAACGATTTGGCCCGGGCGACCAAGCGGGCCTTCGACGGCCGTGCCGTTGGGCAGTACCGGGAAGGGGATGAGTTGATCCCGATCGTTCTGCGGCGGGTCGAGGAGGAGCGGCGGAATGTCGGCGGCCTCGATATCGTTCAGATCCGGCCGGCCCTCGCCACGCAGTCGGTTCCACTCTCGCAGGTGACCGCGAGCGTCGATACGACCTGGGAGGACCCCCTGATCTGGCGGCGTGATCGTCGGCGCACCATCACGGTTCAGGCCAATCCGATCCTTGGGGTCACCTTGCCCACCCTGCGCGCGACCGTGGTCGACGCGTTCGAGACCCTCGATCTGCCGCCGGGCTACGTTCTCGAATGGGGTGGCGAATACGAAAGTTCGAGAGATGCGCAGGCTTCCCTCGTTCCGGGGATCATTCCCGCGGTCGCCGTCATGCTGTTCACCATCGTCGCCCTCTTCAACGCGTTCAGGCCGCCCCTCATCATCGTTTTGACCATTCCTTTCGTGGTGATCGGGATCACCTGGGGCCTGCTGACGACGGGGACGCCGTTCGGCTTCGTCGCCCTGCTGGGTGGCATGAGCCTGTCGGGCATGATGGTCAAGAACGCCGTTGTTCTTCTCGACGAGATCAACCTCAACCTGACGGCTGGGATGACGCGCTATCAGGCCGTTCTCGAGTCGGCCGTTTCGCGGCTCCGGCCCGTGCTCCTGGCTGCGGCGACGACGGTGCTTGGCGTCATCCCGCTTCTTCAGGACGTGTTCTGGATTGGCATGGCGGTCACCATCATGGCGGGTCTCACCTTCGGGACCGTGCTGACGATGGTCCTCGTACCGGTGCTGTACGCCATTCTATTCCGCGTCGAGGAGGAACCGGCATGAGTCCAGGTCGAAGGCGGCTTCGTAACCCATCGGTGTTCGCGGAAGCAAAGGGGCAGGTTGAGATGAAGATGCGGTATCAGCGGTGGAGGAGCGATATGGGCAAGGCACTGCGAAGGGTCGCGGCTGTGGCCTCCTTGGCGGCCATCATCGGTTGGATATGGGCACCGGCAGACGCTCAGACTCCCGAGGAGAACCTTCGGAACATCTTTTTGATGCTCGATACCGACGCGAATGGCTCGATCGACGTTCCGGAGTTTGAGATCAACAAGATGAAAATCTTCTCCTGGCGCGACACGGACAAGGACACCTTCTTGTCGTCAACCGAGGTTCGGCTTTCTCGCGAAGCCTTTGCGGCCGCGGACGGCAACGGCGACGGGCGCCTGTCCGGGCTCGAATTCATCGAGGCGGAGTTTACCGAGTTCCGGACCTATGACGCCGATCGTGACGGCCGCCTGAGCTATGAGGAGTTTGCCGTTTTTGGCCGCGGCATCACCTCGGGGTTTTGAGCTGTCCGTGAACGAATGTCGGTCGCATCGCTGAACTTTCCTTCGTTCATGGACGGCCAAACGGCGACTTACGAGGCCTGTCGTTTCTTGAGGTTGTTGCTGAACTGCTTGGCCCAGGCCTCGAACGCCTTCTCGGCATCGCCCCAAGAGCTGAATGTGCTGTCGCCGAGCGCCTTGGTGCCCGCGCGGCGGTCGACCCCAGAGGCGAGAAGTTTTCCGGTCTGGGCGTCGATGACTTCTCCCTCGGCGCTCGCCTCGCCGACGAAGCCCGCGGTGTCGGAGCCCATGGTCGCGGCGGTCTGAAGCAGGCGGACCTGCGGGATATAGGTGGAGATCGTATCCAGGGTCGGATTCGAAGACCTGGCGTCCGTCAGCGCGATACGGACGCGCATGGTTCCCGGCCCGGGCGCGGTGACGATTTCGAAGTCCTTGCCGAGTTCCTGGGCCATGGCGGCGTGGAATGAGTCGGCGAGCTGTTGCCGTTCCGGCGGCGCCACGTCCTTCAAGTTGGATTCGGTGCCGAGCCAGACCGTTACGGGGTCAATGATCACCTTGTCGTAGGCCGTGAAATCCACATCCGGGTTCCAATAGACCAGCGTGCCCTCTTCTTCCCCGCCGGTGCGCAGAATCGAATAGTCGGCAAGGAAGCCCGAGGTGTTGACTTCGCCCACTTTGACGGTGGGTTCGCCAACCGGGTTTTGCCCGGCACATCCGCCAATCAGAATGGCCATGGCGGCACAGGCGACCGCTGCATAGGTCCCGTTCACTCCACCCTCCATTGATTGCTCGATGCGTTTTGCCACTTGGCCCTTAGGTTTGGACTCCGGTTCGGCGAATCAAGAAGGATGGCGATGGGAACGTTCCTCGTCGGCAACGACCCTCTCGGCCAAGCTCTACTTGGCCAGCTCCGTCAGCCCGGCCGCGATCTCGCGGCTGAGCTCTGCAAGGTTGCCGCTCATGGCGGCGACGATGGGCTCGATGCCCTCGGCCGAAGCTTGCGACCGAAAGAGGGAGGTTCGCGAGAACAGGAGTTCCTGACCGTCGCCCCGGATGACGTCCCAACGGGCGACGAGGACGCTTCCGCCCTCCGCATCGGTGTCAAACCGCAATACGTTGACGGTTACCTGATACTGAACCGTCACAGGGCGGCGCCAGGGGAACTGGAACACCGCGTCGGTGCGCATCAACTGCGAGAGGTTCTGGGCCAAGACGCGGGTGAACCCGTCTCCCAGGGGTTCCGCCCATTGATCCAGATCCTTCAGGTCGAGGCGATGCCGGGTCGCCTGGGTGACGATCTGCGTCCGGTCGAGGTGGGGCGGCAGGGTCACCGGTCCGACACCGAGGGTGAGCTTCCGCGGCGTCTCCAGCATGGCCAAGTCCGGCGGCGAGGACAGAACATAGAAGCGGCCCGGGGCGGACGGGCCGACGCCGCAGGCACTGACAATAACGGCGACCAGGCAGAGGCCAAACCATCGGCCAAGGGTTGTCATTGCGTGGGCCTCCCTCCCCGTCCATAGATCAGGGCGTTCGGGTTGCTTTCCAGATACTCGGCCAGGAGGCGAATCGACCGCGCCGCCGCCGCCAGTTCCTTGAGAGTCGTTTCAAGATCATAGCGGAGCGGCGAATCAGGCGATAACGCCTCGCGCGTCGTCTGCAAGGTCAGGCGTGCTTCGCTGAGAGCCGATTGAGCTTCCGGCGCGATCTGGGTGTCCACGTTGGACACGACCCGGTTGAGGGTCGCCAAGGTCTCGTCGAGGGACCTTATGGCGCTCGGGATTTCGTCTGAGCTGACCAGGGTTTCGACACTCTTGGCCGTGTTGGTCAGGCTTTCCGTCAGCTCATTGAGGGGAAGGCCTTGGATCTTGTCCAGCAGGGCGGTGACCGACTGGGTGATTTCCTCGATACTTCGGGGGACGGTGGGTATCTCCGGAATGTCGCCGGTACCTCGCATCATCGCGTCTTCATCCGGGAAAAAATCGAGATCGACCAGCAACTGGCCGGTGATCAGGTTGCCGCCTTTCAGCCGCGCCCGCAGCCCGGCCGCGATCAGCCGGTTCATATCCGTCAGGTGTTGATCCCGGTTGATGGTCCGGCCCACCGCTCCTTCCCCTGTCACGGAGACACGCTCGGGCTCGATATCCAAGAGAACCGGAATCCGGTGCTGGCCGGACGACCTTTCAAACACCAGTCGAACGTCGACCACCTCGCCGATGCGGATACCCTTGAATTCCACCGGCGCGCCTTTCGAAAGGCCCCGGACGGATCCATCGAAATAGGCGATCCAGCGGAACGTCTCGGCAAAGACGGCTTCCTCAACCGCGTCCTCGGTATCGTACAGGCGGAAAACTTCGCCGGCTTCGCTCGGCGTTCCGGCAGCCAGGTCTCCGGGGGTGTCGAAAGCGATGCCGCCCAGGGCCAGGGCCTGCAGCGACTCGACATTCAAGTTCATGCCGTCGGCGTCGATCGAGACGTTGATGCCGCTGACGTTCCAGAATCTCGTATTGCTGCGGATCAGCTCGTCGTGGGGCTGGTGAACGAAGACGTAGACCTCGAATTCCCGCCGGTTTTCGGTCAGCCTGTGCCCCAGAACCTCGCCCACCTCCAGGCCCCGGTAATAGACGGGCGAACCGGTGGAGTAGGATCCCAGCTTCTCCGTTATCAGCACGAACTCCTTGCCGGGGTCGTCGGTCGTAATGACGGGTGGTGACTCGAGACCGGTAAAATCGCGCATGGCGTCGCCGCTTCGGCCCGGCTCGATCTCGATGAAGGCCCCCGAAACGAGGGTTCCCAGGCCCGTGATGCCGCGGGTGCCAACCTGCGGCCGAACGACCCAGAACCGGGCGTTCTCCGTCAGGTAGGATGTCGCCTCCTTCCTTATCTGCACGGTGACGAGGACGCCGGAGAAGTCTTCCTTGATGCTGACCGTCTCGACGACGCCGACGTCGACTTCCCGGTACTTGACCTTTGTCTTGCCTTCCTCGATCCCATCCGCCGATTCGAAGCTGATGGTGATGGTGGGGCCTCGTTCGGCCAAGGCCTGGTAGACCAGCCAGCCGCCGATGGCGATCGCCACGATCGGGAAAATCCAGATCGGCGAGAGCCGGAATCCGCCCCGGACCTTGGGTTCGGCCAGGCCCGGGTCTTCCTGGTTCAAGGGCTCAACCATTTCGCGCCTCTGCCCGGTCCCATATAAGGCGCGGATCGAAGCTCATGGCGGCGAGCATAGTCAATATGACGACAGCGGCAAAGGCGACCGCGCCGGGCCCCACCTCGATCGTCGCGACGGCATCCAGCTTCACCAGCGCCACCAGGATCGAGATCATGAAGATGTCGATCATGGACCAGCGGCCGATGAACTCGGTAATCCTATAGGCCACGGTTCGCTCCCTGGGCCGCCAGGATGCGTGGAAATGTACGCTGATCAACAGGAACGCGATAATTCCGATTTTCAGGATCGGAACAAATATGCTGGCAAAGAATACCAGAAGAGCGATGGACCATTGCTCGGCCTCGATCAAGTGCACGACTCCCGACAGGATCGTATCCGGCGCCCCTTGCCCAAAAGAGATCACGGTCATGATCGGGTAGACATTGGCCGGTACGTAGAAAACCGCCGCGGCGATCAACAGCGCCCAGGTCCGGTTGATGCTATCCGGTTTGCGATGGTGCAGCCGCACATGGCAACGCGGGCAGCGATGGCGATGCATGTCCGAATGCGACCGTGCGATCACATAACTGCAAGCGTGACAGCTCATCAGCCCGTCGTCGGCGGACGGCGCCGGGTCGCCGCCATGGCCCGTTCCGATCCGGGACCACAGCTTATTGGCGTGGAGGGAGGCGTTGGCGGCTGAGACAGCGAGGATCAGGACGGTGAACGCGTAAAACCCGTGGCCCAGGGTGATGTCCGCGAAGTCCGACAGCTTTACGATGGCGACGATGACGCCAAGCATATAGACCTCCATCATCGCCCAAGGGCGCAGGAGGAAAATCGCCCGAAGCGCCTCGGCCGCCATCGGGGGCCTCATGCCCAGGCGCAGCCCGGTCAGCAGATAAAGCATCAGGGCCAAGCTGACGAAGGGGAGGCAGATGCTTACCAGGAACACCAGAACGGACAGCTCCTGATAGTCCGCCATCCAGAACTCGATGGTGCCGGAGATCAGATTGTTGGTCTGCTCACGGCCCTCCATCTCGAACGTCATGAACGGGAAGTAATTGGCCAGGAGAAAAAGGATCATGCCCGCGGCGGCAAATGCGAGCGGCCTGTCCAGGTCGTCCTTCGATGCGTCGTACAGCGCTGCGCCGCATCGGCTGCACAATGCCCTGAGTCCGCCCGTGAGGGGAACGACCGCATGCGGCAGGTCGCATTCATGACAAAGCACAACGTCGGTTGGTTGGCTCACCATCGGACTATTTTGGCAGACTGGAGATCACGTACAAGGATTTCAGAACGCCGCCTCGTGACACGGTACTGGTTAAAGGACCACGATGATCGTGCCGGCCAGCGTCAACAGGACGTTGGCCAGCGCATAGGTTCCCGCATAGCCGAGGGCGGGAACGTTGGATTTGGCCGCCTGCTGAACGATTCCAAGGGCGGGCGTGCTCGTCATCGCGCCGGTCAGCGCCCCCAGCAGGACCGCACGGTTCATCTTCAACACGATGCGGCCGAAGAAATAGCCGGCGATCAGGGGCAGGCATGTCACGACGACGCCACAGAGAAAAAGCTCCGGCCCGACCGAGCCGAGGGCCGCTACGATGCCGCTCCCCGCGTTGAGCCCCACCCCGACCATGAACAGCATCAGCCCCAACTCCATCAAGATGAAACGGGCCGCCGCCGGCATGCGGCCGAAGGTCGGGCGATTGGCGCGCGTGAAGCCGACGAGGATACCGGAAAGCAGCAGCCCTCCGGCGTTGCCGATGCCGACATCGATGCCGCCGAATTTCACGGTGATCTGTCCGATGAAGAGACCAAGCACGATGCCGGCCGCGAAGGTGACCAGATCGGTCTCGGTGACTTTGCGCTCTTCGGTTCCGAGATCCGCGATCAGGCGATCGAGAAACGATCGCTCGCCACTGACCGTCATCACGTCGCCCTTGCGCAGGCGCGTTTCAGGCGTGAGCGGCAACTCGATTTGCGATCGTTTTATTCCTGACAGAAAGCAACCGTAGTTTGCCAGGATGCCGATATCACCAAGGCTCCGGTTCAAAATCTTTTCATTGGTGACGACAATTTCCGCGATGTCTATGACCGCGTCGATCAGATCCTCGTCAAGGATCTCTTCGCCGAGGTGAAACTCCTCTCGCGCCTCGCGGTGCTGCCTTGGGGAGCCGAAAAGCGCGATTTTGTCACTATGCTCGATGACGGTATCGGGGCCCGGCTCAATGAACTCGTTGCCGCGTTTGATCTTGTAGACCAAGCCCCGTCCCTGGGTATCGAGCTTGAGCTCGGCACGGATCTGGGAGAGCGTCTTGCCCTCGAAGACCTCTTGGTCCACGACATAGGCGCGTAGAATGGGGCGTTCGATTCGTGCGGCCGCGCCCTCCCTACCGAACCCATGTTCGCGGGCAAACCTTTTTGCTTCATCGGCGAGGTTGATGCGCAACACGCTTGGAACGAGTTTGACCATGATCAGAAGGCCCACCGTTCCGAACACATAGGTGATGGCATAGCCCGTACTGATGTTGCGGATCAGATCGCTCGCCGATGCGCCCTCGGGCACGACAGCCAATCCGGAGCTGACGGCGTTTTGAGCGCCAACAAGAGTCGGTGTGCTGGTCAGCCCGCCCGCCAGCAGTCCGGCGGCAAGTGTGTTGTCGAGACCGACGGCTGCGGCCAACGCCAAAACGAGAGCGACCGACCCGATGGCGACGAAAAGCGTGAGCGCAACGTAACGCGGGCCATCCTGTCCCAGGACATTGAGGATTTGTGGGCCTGCCTGCCAGCCGACGGAATAGATGAACAATGTGAAGCCGATCGACTGCAGGACGGGATCGACCTCGAACCCGTAATGTCCAAGGACCAGCGCGCACAGAAGCACCCCTCCCGTCGGGCCGATCTCGAAGCGCGCAACCCTTACATTGCCGACGAGATATCCAACCGCGATGGCGGTAAACACGACAAGGACGGTGCTTTTCGAGAGAACCTGGTAGAAGTCGATTTCCATGCCCCCATCCCTTCGAGCGGTGGCGCGGATAGCATGTAGAACTTACTCCGCTGGTGTCGGTCCAAAACCGATGGCGATCGGTCAGTCCAATCGATCCTTGGCGTTCATAAGAAAGGAAGCTACCCCAAAAAAGATGGACCGTGCTTGGGATTTACATGATCGCCTTCAACTCAATTCACTAGGTAAGTACTCAAACAGACTCTTACACGCCGTCTTCGTGGTGCCGCCTGACCCTCTGGCTCCAAGGGCCTTCAGCCCAATCGGTCCGGCGTGTCACGTTTTGAGATCGAGGAATAGACGATGTCGGCCTTGGCCATCGAGATGAATTCACGCACGATCGGCACATTTGAGCGGTGCTTGAGCCAGACGACGTGCTCCCAAACCTCCTCGGTCGGTTCTCGGAGCTCGACGGTCTTCAGGCGGGGATCGGGCGGCGCGTCACGGTAGAGAACGAATGCGAGGCCGAGGCCGTTGGCGACCGCTTCCTGCATGGCCTCGCGGGTGGCCAAGCGGAGCGACGGTGTGGGCTGCATGCCATGATCCGCCAACAGGGCATCCACGAGACGCTGGGTCATTGAGGAGCCGGTTCTGAAGATGATGGGTTCCCCATGCAGTTCCGCCAGACTGATGGTATCCCGCCTCTCCCAGGTCGTGCTTTGGGGCACGAGCAAGACGGGGTGATGCGAGGTGAAGGGAAGGGTGTCGAGGCGTTCGTCCTGGGCCAGGGTCGGGGTCAATCCGACATCCGCGTGGCGGTTCAAGACGCGATCAATGACCTCGCCCGTGCTGCCCAGGGTAATCTCCATCGAGATCTGCGGGTGCTGCTTCTGAAAGCCCGCGAGAAGCGGCATGAAGACCTGCGGCGATGCCGTGGCGACCTTGAGCTCCTGCCCTTCCAATCCGTCGTCGCCCCGAAGCAAGGCGTCGGCCGCGTCCTCGATATCGTGGATGCGCTGCGTGATGCGATAGAGTTGCCGTCCGAGCGCCGTCGGCCGTGCACCGTTCCCAAGCCGCTCGAACAGTAGTCGTCCGTAGTCGCTCTCCAATCTACGGATCTGTGCGGTGACTGCGGGCTGGCTAACGCCCAGGGCGATCGCGGCTTTGGAAAAGCCGCCTTCCCGGACCACGGCATTGAATGCGCGAATGCGCGCGTATGTCGGTCCCATAACCGCCTCATTTCATAACTCTTCCTAACTGACTATAATTTGTATTTATATATTTAAACAATTCCATAATTAAATCTTCATGAAACGGTCTTTTGAGTTCTCCCACCCACTCGCCGATGCTGTCTTGGGGTTCTCGGGGAGTGCGGCGAACGAGGAGGCGATAACGGTCCGTGTGCGCTGGACCGAGTCCCTTGAACCAGCACAGACGGTTTCCAGATCGAGGGAGAGACATGACCCACTTCACCCGCAAAGTGATCGGGCTCGCCGGCGTCGTCGGAGTGACGCTGGCGATGTCCGCGACCACGGCGATGGCCGCCGCCTGTCCGGCCGTCACCGCCCAAGACATGAAGGGCCTCAAGGGAGCCTTTCCGTTGCAGTTTGAGCTCAGTGAGTTTCAGAGTCAGGCGAACTGCACGCTGGATTTCGCCGAAAACCCGGCGATCAAGGAGCTGAACGGCCGCATCGTCGGCAACAAGAAGTTGCCCGCGGTCGCCGAGCGCCTGCCCGACGAGCCGCTTGTCGTCGCGCCCTACATCGAGACCGGCACCTATGGCGGTACCCTCACCGGGTTGTCGAAGGGGACCGAGTCGGGCACGTCGGACCTCCTGTCAATCCGGCATGTCAACCTGTTCCGCTATCACGACGATCTCCAGACGGTGGTGCCGAACATCGCCAAGGCGTGGTCTTGGAACGACGACTTCACCGTGCTCACCATCGAGCTGCGGAACGGTCACAGATGGTCGGACGGCGCGCCCTTTACCGCCGAGGACATCGTCTTCTGGTACGAGGACCTAATTCTCAGCGACAAGATTTATCCGAAGACGCCGGACCGCTGGCTGTTCGCCGGCCAGCCGATGAAGGTCGACGCCAAGGGTGAGACGACCGTGGTCATGACCTTCCCGGTACCGACCCCAGGCATCGTCAACCGCTTCGCCGTCGACTATGGCCAGCCGTTCCAGCCCAAGCAGTTCCTGTCCCAGTTCCACATCAAGTACAACCCCAAGGCCGATGATCTGGCCAAGGAGCGCGGCTTCGCGGACTGGCCGGAACTGATGAAGGTCTATTACGGCGCCTCCGATTGGAAGGACGTGCCGACCCCGCTGCTTTCCGGCGCTGACAAGATGGTGACCCCGACCCTTGAGTCGCACATCGTTGTCGAGGATACCGCCACCGGCCGTCATATGGTCGCCAACCCCTATTTCCACATGGTCGACACGGCGGGCAACCAGCTGCCCTACATCAACGAGATCTCGGAAGAATACGTCAAGGACAAGGAAGTCCAGAATCTCAAGATCACCAATGGCGAGGTGACCTTCAAGCAGCAGGCCGTGTTCATCGAGGATTTCCCGCTGCTGAAGGAGAACGAGCAGAAGGGCGACTACACCATCGAATTGGCGCCGGCCCTCGGCGAGAACGTCTTCTACGCGTTCAACACCACCCATAAGGATCCGGAGCTGCGCAAGGTCTTCAACGAGCCGAAGTTCCGCCAGGCCGTTTCCGTGGCCATGGACCGCGACGAGATCGCCGACCTCGTCTATCTCGGCCAGGGCGTGCCGATGCAATCCTTCCCGGTCGAGCACGCCACCGTGTCCTTCGTCGCCGACGATCACAAGACCCACATGATCGAGTTCAATCCGGATAAGGCCAATAAGCTGCTCGACGAAGCCGGCCTCAAGGACAGCGATGGCGACGGCATGCGCGAGCGTTTCGATGGCAAGCCGCTGGTGGTCAAGTTGGTCTACTCTAACCAGGGCGCGCCCGTGAAGCTGCATGAGCTGTTCCGCGACTACATGTCGGCCATCAACATCCGCGTCGACCTCAAGGAGGTCACCTCCGACGAATACCGCGCCGACGGCAACAACAACGATCTCGACATAACGGTCTGGAAAAACGACAACACTTCGGCGCCGACCATCTCTCAGGACTTCACGCAGATGGTGCCGCCCTTCGGCGACTACTTCAATCCCGGCACCGGTTTCGCCTGGGCCGCTTGGAAGTCCTCCGGCGGCAAGGAAGGCATCGAGCCTCCCGCCGATGTCATGAAGCTCTACGAACTGGGCGAAAAGTTCATCCAGGTTCCGATGGGCTCGGAGAAGTCGGACAAGATCGGCAGGGAGATCGTCGACATCCACGTCGCCAACCTGTGGAAGATCGGCACCGTCGGCGACATCCGCGCGCCGATCGTCCACCACAACACGCTGGGGAATTTCCAATCCCTGAGGGCCAAGAGCTACGACTACTACTGGACGTATCCGTACCGTCCGAATCAGTGGTTCCTGAAGAAGTAAGGGACTGAACTCCCATCGCGGGCGGGCGGCGCCGGATATGCGCCGCCCGCCCAAAAGGGCGCTCGAGTCCCAGGGGGAGAACCGCTGACATGCTTCGTTTCGCACTGCATCGTCTGTTCGGCATGGCCGTGACCATGTTCTGCGTATCGATCATGGTCTTCACGATCATGGAGCTACCGCCAGGCGACTACGCGGATCGCTATGCCTTTCGGAAGTTTTCCGGGACCGGTGTCAATATCACGGAAAGCGATATCCAGAACATCCGTGTCCAGTTTGGCCTCGACCGGCCGGCGCCGGAGCGCTATTTCGATTGGGTCTGGAGAATCGTTACCGACTTCGACTTTGGCCAATCCTTCGCCTTCGAGACCTCGGTCAACGACGTGGTCGGGGAACGGCTTTGGCTCACCCTGGCGATCCTCTACGCGACGCTGATACTCACCTATCTGTTGGCGATCCCCATCGCCATCTACGCCGCGGTCAGGCGTCATTCGGCGGTGGATTACGGGCTCACGGTGGTCAGCTATCTAGGCCTTGCCCTGCCCAATTTCCTGCTTGCCCTGATCCTGCTTTACATCAGCGTTTCGACCTTCGGCAGCAGCGTCGGGGGCCTGTTCTCTCCAGAGCTTGAGAAAGCGCCTTGGAGCTGGGAGAAATTCGTTGATCTGCTCCAGCATCTGATCGTCCCCGCCATCGTGCTCGCCTGGTCAGCGACCGCGCTGCAGTTGCAGACCGTACGCGCGACCATGCTCGACGAACTCAACAAGCTCTCGGTAACGGCGGCGCGCGCCCGCGGCCTGCCGGAATGGAAGGTGCTGCTGAAATACCCGGCGCGCTTGGCGGTCAACCCCGTGGTGTCGACCGTCGGCTTTGACGTCAACCGGATCTTCTCCGAGTTGCCGATCGTCGCCCTCGTGCTCAGCCTCCCCGAACTCGGTGAGTTGCTGATCCAGAGCTACCTCGATCTCGACATGTATGTCGCCGGGGCGATCCTGATGATGCTGACCTTCTTCATTGTCGTCATGAACTTCGTGTCCGACGTGGCGCTGGCCTATCTCGACCCGCGCATCAAGCTTGAGGGAGGATGATCGCCATGACCGATGCGACGGCAACGGTGATGGACACGGGGGCCGAGACGGCGCCCAAGGCCAGCGATCAACGCAAGCTTCAATACTACACGGCCTCCCAGTGGCAGCTCGTCTGGTGGCGTTTCCGGCGCCACAAGATGGCCATGGTCGGGGCGGGCATCCTGATCCTGTTCGCGGTGTTCGGCATCTTCGCCGATTTCATCGCCCCCTACGGCCCATCGACCCGCGACCGTTCCTACCTGATGGGGCCACCGCAGATTCCGATGTTCTGGGACCGCAACGGTTTTTCCGTCCAGCCCTTCGTGCATGGCATCGAAACAACGCGCGATCCGGTCACTTTGCGGGCGGTCGCGACGGTCGATCCGAACGAGCGCCGATACGTCCAGTTCTTCACGACCGGCGACAAGTACAAGTTGTTCGGCCTCATCGAGAGCCGGATTCACCTCTTTGGCGTCGACAAAGGGAAGATTCACCTTTTCGGCACGGATGAACTCGGCCGCGATTTGTTTTCCCGTACGCTGTTCGCGACCGGGACGTCGCTTTCCATTGGCGTGCTCGGGGTTCTGGTCGCCTTCGTGCTGGCCCTGATCGTCGGCGGTATCGCGGGATACATGGGCGGCTGGATCGACTATGCCATCCAGCGGGTGACGGAGATCGTGCGCGTGGTCCCGGTCATTCCGCTCTATATGGGGCTGGCCGCCGCCTTTCCACGCGAGTGGTCGAACATCCAGGTCTATTTCGCAATGACGATGATCTTCGGCCTGGTCGGATGGCCGACCCTGGCCCGGCGGGTACGCAGTCACCTGCTGGCGCAACGGGGGGAGGACTATGTTCTGGCCGCGGAGTTGTCCGGCGCGTCGGCCGGCCGCGTGATCACCAAGCATCTGCTGCCGAGCTTCACCAGCTACATCATCGTCGATCTGGTCATCAGCTTCCCTTACATGATTCTGTCGGAAACGGCCCTGTCATTCATCGGCCTGGGGCTGCGGCCGCCTTCCGTCAGCTGGGGCATCCTGCTTCAGGACGCCCAGAACATCCGCGCGATCGAACAGGCACCCTGGCTGTTCCTACCGGCCGCCTTCGTCGTCCTGGCCGTGCTTGCCTTCACCATCCTGGGAGACGGCCTGCGCGATGCGGCCGACCCCTATTCTGTTAAGAAATCGTAGGCGCGAGGGAACGAGCATGGACATGGAAGCGAGCGTTGGCGTGACCTCGACCGCCGCGACCGAAGCGTCGTCGGTGCTGGACATACGGAATCTGAAAGTTTCCTTTCGTACGGATGAGGGGATCGTGACCGCCGTTGATGGGGTGTCCTTTCAGGCCCGTAAGGGCCGAACACTGGGCCTCGTCGGCGAGAGCGGATCGGGCAAAAGCGTCAGTACCCGGGCCGTCACCAAGCTTCTGCCCAAGAACGCGATCATCGATCCGGGCTCAGCCATTCGCCTGGACACTGGAAACGGCTCGCTCACCGATGTCGCGCCCTTGCCGGCGAACAGCCGCGAGATCCGTAACATTCGGGGCGGGGCGGTGGCCATGATCTTCCAAGAGCCCATGGCCTCCTTCTCTCCCGTCTACACGATCGGCAACCAGATCGCCGAGGCCGTGCGCCTTCATCGTCGCGCGGCGCTGAGTCCGCTCGGCGCGACGGAGACCGTCGGCGATCAGATCGCCGAAAGCCTGCGCGCGCAGAACGCCAAACTGACGAAGCAGGAAGCCTGGGAGATCGCGATCGAGATGCTGCACAAGGTCGGCATCTCCAATGCCAACCTGCGGGTGGACCAGTACCCTCACGAGCTGTCCGGTGGCATGCGCCAGAGGGCGATGATTGCGACCGCATTGTCGACGCATCCGAAGCTTTTGATCGCCGACGAGCCGACGACGGCGCTCGACGTCACCATTCAGGCCCAGATCCTGGAGCTGATGGGCCAGCTGCAGGCCGACTTAGGCATGTCGATCATCTTTATCACTCATGATATGGGCGTGATCGCCCAGGTCGCGCACGACGTTGCGGTGATGTATCTGGGCGTCATCGTCGAAAGGGGGCCGACACGTGCGTTGATCGAGGATCCCAAGCACCCCTATACCGAGGGTCTCCTGCAGGCGATTCCTCGAATGGACGTGCTCAGCCGTCGCCTGACCCCGGTCCCGGGCGATATCCCGAGCCCGCTGGAACGGCCGGCTGGCTGTCCGTTCCAGACCCGCTGTCCGAAACGCATTCCGGGCCGCTGCGACCGCGAGACGCCGCAGGAGATCGGCCTCGGCGGCGGGCGGTTCGTCAGCTGCTTCCTGCACGAGTAGACGGAGGCACCGTGACCGCACAGCCTTTAATCGAGGTCCAGAACCTCAAGGTCCATTTCCCCGTCCGCGGGAAGGGCCTGTTCGGCGGTGTCTCGGGTTATGTTCGCGCCGTTGACGACGTCAGCTTCGTCATCAACCGGGGAGAAACGCTTGGTCTCGTCGGCGAGAGCGGATCGGGCAAGACCACCGTGGGCCGCGCGATCCTGCGCGCCCTCGACGCGACCGACGGGCAGCTCACGTTCCATCGCAACGGCGCCGGCCCCCTCGACCTGCGCATGCTGAAGGGCGACAGCCTGCGGAAATTCCGCCGTAATATGCAACTCGTGTTCCAGGACCCTTATGCGTCCCTAAACCCGCGCATGACCGTGCGCGACATCATTGCCGAGCCCCTGGAATGCCTGAAATGGGGTACCCGGCAGGAGATCGACGACCGCGTGCGCGAGGTCGCCGGCAAGTGCAAGCTGAACGTCGAACATCTGCGCCGGTTCCCGCATGCCTTCTCGGGCGGCCAGCGGCAGCGTATCTGTATTGCCCGGGCCCTGGTTTCGGGTCCCCAGTTCGTGGTGTGCGACGAATCGGTCTCGGCGCTCGACGTGTCCACTCAGGCTGAGATCCTGAACCTTTTGATGGATCTTCAGGACGAGTTCGGCTTCACCTATCTATTCATCGCCCATGACCTCTCGGTGGTGGCGCAGGTATCCACCCGGGTAGCGGTCATGTATGTCGGCCGCTTCGTGGAATGGGCGCCGACCCGCAAGATCTTCTTCAACCCACGCCATCCCTACACGAAGGCGCTGCTGTCGGCGGTTCCGGTGGTTGATCCGTCGCGCGAGTTCAACCCCTTCAAGCTGAGCGGCGAGATTCCCAACCCCGCCGACCCGCCCTCGGGCTGTCGCTTCCATACGCGCTGCCCGCATGCTGACGGCCGTTGCAAGGCCGAGATGCCGGACTGGCGCGAAATCGACGGTGAGCATTTCGTTGCTTGCCACCACGCCGAAAGGCTGGGGTGACAGCCCCATGCACAAGGTCATCCTGGTCCTCGTGGACGGATTGCGGCTGGACACCGCCATTGCCGAGATGGGCTTCCTGGAGGGGGCCGTGCGAAGCGGTAAGGCCCGCCGCTGGACGATGCGCGCGGAACTGCCGAGCCTGTCGCGGCCGCTTTACGAGACCCTCCATACCGGCCTTCCGCCCCAGGTCCACGGCGTTGTGAGCAACGACATCGTTCGCCCGTCCAGCCGCGACAATCTGTTTTCCATTGCCAGCAAGACGGGCCTTCGAACGGCGGCGGCGGCTTACTCCTGGTTCTCGGAGCTCTACAACGGCGTGCCCTACGATCCGGTCATGGATCGCGAGTGCGACGATGCCTCCCATCCCATCCAGCATGGCCGCTTCTATACCGAGGACGCGATGCCGGATGTGGAACTGATGCGCACCGGCGACATGCTCGCGCGCCGCTTCCAGCCCGACTATCTGCTGATCCATCCCATGGGCTGCGATGATATGGGCCACCGTTTCGGCGGCGCCTCGGCGGCCTACCGCCGGGCGGCGGCGGAGATGGACAACCTTCTTTCCCTTGCCATTCCTGGTTGGCGCGACGCGGGGTATCAGGTCCTTGTCACGTCCGACCACGGCATGAACGCCGATGGCCGGCATGGCGGTGCCACCGACGACTGTACTCTCGTGCCGTTTTATCGCTTCGGCGGGGAGGTGGGCGGCGTCGCTGACGGTGAGGTTTCGCAGACGGCGGTCGCGCCGACCGTGCTGTCGCTCATGGGGCTTCCAATTCCGGAAGCGATGACGTCCTCCCCGATTCTTTGAGTAACGCCCGCCGGATTCCGAACCCCTTGTCATCTTGCATGCACTATTGTATGCGGTAACGGTTTGAATGCGGAACTTTAGCGGCTGCGGATCGGATTCCGGCTTGAGCGCGCCAACAATGAAAATCGCCATCCTTCCAGGAGACGACATCGGCCTCGAAGTCACGGCGGCCGCCCTGGCCGATCGTGCCCGCCGCACCAAGGATCTCGGCGGAGGTTTGGGAACAAGAGAGTTCGGCGCGGTCATCGCCGAAGGAGTTGCAACGGGATGACCCCGATCGCGAAGAAGAAAGTCCGTGGCCCAGCGGCGAAAACCGGTTCCCGGCGTGTTCTGCTGGCCGAGCGGGCCTATGCCGAAATTAAGCGGCGCATCATCGAGGACAAGTACCCGGTCGGCTACCAGGCGCTCGAACTCGAGTTAGCCGAGGAATTCGGGATGAGCCGCACGCCCATCCGTGAGGCCCTGGTTCAGCTTGAGAAGGAAGGCCTGGTCGAGATCATCCCCCGCCACGGCATGCGGGTGCTTCCCATTTCGGCCCAGGACATGCTGGAGATCTTCCAACTGTTGGCCTATTTGGAGGCCATGGCTGTCGATCTGATCATGGAGGGGCAGCCGAAGCCCGAAGACTTCGACCCGCTCGACGAAGCCGTCGCCGGCATGCGGGCAGCTTTGGAAAAAGACGACGTGGCGGCGTGGTCGGTAGCCGATCAGGCGTTTCATCGCGAGCTGCTGAAGCTTGCCGGAAATCGCCGGCTCGAGGAGACGATGGCGAGCTTCTGGGAACAGACCCGGCGCGCCAAGCGGATCGCTCTCTACCGGCGTTCGAAGCCGCGTCGCTCCACCGAGAACCATCACCGGCTCGTCGTCGCCATGCGCAAGGGCGAGGCCCGGAAGGCGCGCGACATACACTTCAACCAACGCAAGAGAAGTCACGTTGAGCTGCTTGAAATCATAAAGCAGTTCGATATTCACCATCTTTGACAACGGGCTATAGTGCGCCTTTCCGTCTGGACCCGGGATCGTAAGGCTCGAATACCGGAAATCTCAGACTTCCGGGCTCGCCTGGAGCACTCTATCATGAGGTCTACCCATCTGCGTTGTGCCCTGGGGAGGCGATCCGCCAGGCGCGCCGCGCGGGGCGATGCGGGGCCATCGGCCAAGCGGCGCAACGGGCCGGGCGCTTTTGCGCCCCCGGTTCGTCGATAGGCTTGCCCGTAGTCCCCGATACGCGCTTCGCCCGTCTCCTGCCCGGGACGCAAAATCGCTCCGGCGCAGGTGAGTACACCTCATGACAGAGTGCTCTCGTCCGGGGTGACGAAGGACGCAAGCCGAATACCGGCCCTAAGCTTCGATGCCCTTTTTCAGCAGGCGCCAGATTTCGGCCCGCATCTTCAGGAATTCCGGCGTCGGCTTGATCTCCTCGCTGCGCGGGCGATCGAACGGCACCTCGATCATCTGGTCGATCTGGCAGGGGCGCTGCGATAGCACGACGATTCGGTCGGCCAGATAAATTGCCTCCTCGATGCTGTGGGTGACGAATAGTACCGTCTTCTGCTCGCGGTTCCAGATGGACAGGAGTTCGTCCTGGAGGATGTCGCGGGTCTGAACGTCCAGCGCGCCAAAGGGCTCGTCCATCAGCAGGATCTCGGGCTCGATAGCCAGGGCGCGGGCAATCCCCACGCGCTGCTGCATGCCGCCGCTCCCTGTCTTGGACATCAGTCTTTGCATACTTTTACGTATGAGTTATTGTACATGAAAACCCAACCGCGCATCCGAGGCAACCCGGTGCGGCAACCGATGATCGGCGGCGGTGGATGAAGAGGCGGGCAGGGACCTTTTCGAGCGGCTGGGCAGAGTGACGATACGCGACTTTCCGGCGGAGGAGACAAGATGAACAGGCTGGCGATCGTCACCGGGTTTCTGGGCAAGCAGGGGAACCGGTTCATGCAGTATCAGGACGCCCGGTCCTCCGCCGAACGTTTGGAATTGGCGGCAAAGGTTGAGGGCTGCGACGGGGTCGAGCTCGGCTATCCCGAGGATTTCGAGGACCCCAAGGCGACCAAGGAGCGGCGCGAGGTGATCGACGATTTCAAACGGGCGATGGACCTGACAGCGGAACTGGGCGTGACACGGATCTCCAACTGCCCCCCCAATGACGGCAGCGATTACCTGTTCGAGCTGGACTACATCGGGACCATTGACTTCGCGGCCGAGCGGTTCGCGGAGGTCGCGGCCCATAACTCCGACCTGCGCATCTGCATCGAGTACAAGGAAAACGAGCCGCGGGGTCGCTGCCTACTGGGCTCGGCCGGCGAGACCATCAGCTTCTGCCAGATGGTCGGCGCCGACAATCTGGGTCTGACGCTGGACCTCGGCCACTCGCTGCTCTGCGGGGAGCGCCCGGCCCAGGCCGCGGCGATGGCGGCGCGGGCCGGGCGCCTGTTCTATGTCCATCTGAATGACAATGACGGTCGGTTCGACTGGGACCTGCTGCCCGGCGCCTTCCGCATGTGGGATACGGTGGAGCTGCTGTTCTACCTGAAGCGTCTCGGCTATGACGACGACTGGTACACCTTCGACGTTACGCCCAAGGAAAAGGACCCGGTCGAGACCTTCAGCCAGGGGTTCTCGTTGACCCGTAAGCTGGAGGAGATCACCGACCGCATCGACACCAACGCGATGACCGGTATGTTGGAGCAGCGTGCCCCCAACAAGACCATCCCTTATCTGTACTCCTTGCTCTAGTGAATGATTGAAAGGCATCGGCACCATGCGTGAGTGGCGTTATTCCGGCAATGCCAGCTTTTTCGGCATGCGTCGCGACCGGTTCACGGTCTATCAGCCCGCCGTCTCGGTGGAGGAGAAGATCCAGCGCGTCGCGGCGACCGAGGGTCTGACCGGCATCGAGCTGAAATACCCCTTCGATTTCCAGGACTCGGCCCTCGTCCGGCGGGTGCTCGACGACACCGGCCTCGCCGTATCGGCCATCAACGTGGATATCAAGGACGCCGACCATTTCCGGTTCGGTGCCCTTTCCGCTCCACAGCCCGAGGCGCGGGACAAGGCCGTGTCGCTGTTGACCGAGGGGATGGACATCGCCGCGGACCTCGGCTGCGATCTGGTTTCGACTTGTCCGTTGGCGGATGCCTTCGAATATCCTTTCCAGATCGACTACACGGAGGCGTGGGGCCGGTACCTGGAGACGGTGGACCGAGTCTGCCGGCACCGCGACGACATCAGGCTGGCCCTGGAGTATCAGCCGCATGAACCACAGGCCGTGATCATGCTCAACAATGTCGGCGCGATGCTCCATGTCTGCGCCGAACTCGACCGACCCAACCTCGGCGCCAATTTCGATGTCGGGCATTCCTTCGCGGCTCTCGAGAACCCGGCTCATTCGGCGGCGCTGCTCGCGTCCAAGGGACGGCTGTTCTACGTCCATGCCAGCGACAATACCGGGGATGGCGGCGACTGGGACATGCTGAGCGGCAGCGTCCACTTCTGGCACTGGGTCGAGCTTCTCTTCACCCTCGATCAGCTTGGCTATGACGGTTGGATCAGCGCCGACATCATGGCCAAGTTCGGCACCGCGCAGGAATTCTTCGCGACCCATGTCCGGATGGTCCGGCGCATGTGCAATCTGATCGACAGGATCGGTGCCGACAGGTTACGCGACATGGTACGGCGGTCCGGAAACACGCCCGAGATCTACGATATGTTGACGGCGGGGCTGGAAAGGTCTACGGCGGGGTAGCTCGGCTTGGTTTTATTGGCGGTGCTGGGCGGGTACGCGGTGGCCGTGCGTATGCTTTGTGGATCGCGTTAATACCCGAGCTGGTGATTTTCCTGACGACGTTGTCGCTCAGCATATTCGGCGACTGGGTGCGCGACAAAATGGATCCCACACTTCACGGCGAAGTATCGGGCGTCGAACGCTGAGCCGGGGATCGTGCCGCCCGTCATGCACCGGTTCACCGCAGTGATCAAACGCCATCACGACGACCTGCCCGCCTACCTGATCGTACCGGGTGAGTTGGGCGACGACTACGGCAAGCAGGGCACTTTCGTTGTGGAACTCGTTATAAACGGCAAGGAAATCGGACGCCGTTCCATTAAGCCTTGGGGGGATGGGCGATGGTTCCTGGAGCTCACGAGGAAGCAGTGCGGCCAATTGGACATCCAGCCTGGCGATGTCGTTTCCGTCGATGCCTTGCCAGCGGTCGAGACACCACCCGAGCTTATGTCCCTGATAGACCAGCATAATCTCGGTGTTCGTTGGCGCGGATTGTCGGACGCCCAACGACGGGCGTTCTCCGAGCACATCTTCGACGCAAAGAAGGAATCGACGCGCAAGTCGCGCCTTGAGCGCACGATTTCCTGGCTTCGACGACACGGCTGAACCGACCGGATATTTGAATCCGAGGGGAGGTTCGCGGGGCGGGCAGATCCGTGTGACGAATTAATGGATTCATTAATGGGTCCATTGACAGATCCATTCGTGCCGGGTAATATCCTTACCATGGTCGTGGGTGAAACCTCCCCTTGAGGCCCTCGTGTTTCGCTGAACCAAGCCATGGCGGCGCGGGGGCCTCGCATCCCGACAAGCTGGCGGGGGAGGTTCATAAGGCAGGCAAAAAACCGCGACCGGAAATTAGGAGGCAATACGATCGTAGCCGATAGCGCATCCGCTGCCGTCTCGTTGAACGATAGACATGAGGGCGGTGGAGAGGGCGCGCGCGTCGCGGTCGTTGACCATGCCTATATCGCCCTCAAGGAAAAGATCCTGAACAACGATTTCCCGCCCGGCTATCAAGCCTTGGAGCAGGAAATCGCCGACATGCTGGGGGTCAGCCGCACGCCCGTGCGCGAGATCCTGACCCGTTTGCAGGATGAGGGCTTGATCGAGCGTCTGCCGCGCCGCGGGTTCCGCGTCCTGCCGCTGACACCCGATGATATCCGCGAACTGGCCGATGTTCTGCGCTGCCTGGAGGTCCGGGCCGTCGAGTTGCTGACCGAGCAAAAACTGACGGCCGAGTCCGAGCCGTTGCGAGTTCTCAAGGCGGCCAACGAACACGCCCGCGAGGCGTTGAACCACGAGGATCGGCAGGGCTGGGCCGATGCGGACCGCGAGTTCCACCGGGCCATTCTTCGCTTTTGCGGAAACCGGCATCTGACGCGGACCGGTTTCTCGATCTGGGACCAGTTCCACCGCGCCGACATGATTACGTTGCGCATCCGGCCGGTGCCGGTGAACTCGCCGGTCGAGCATGACGAGATCATGGATGCCATCCGCGCCCATGATACGGCCGCGGCGGCCAGGCTCCTGGCGCAGCACCGCCGCAACGGCCGCGAGACGATCATCGCCTCTCTTGAGGAATTCGGCCTGAAGCACCTTTAGGAGAAGAAGCCGATGGCCATAAGCATTCCGGACGTGCCGCATGGTAACACGACCTCAAGGAGGAGAGAGGGCGGCACGACCGGAACTTGGGCGGGGGCCGTTCCGCCAGACTCGGGCTCTAACCCGCAGTTCGTCCTCATTCCTTTAGCAATCACAGGGAGATACTCATGAAAAGGGCACTCGGACTCACGACCGCCGTCTTCTTGGCGGCCGCCGGCTCGGCTTTCGCGGCCGACTATCCGACCCGCGATATCACCACCGCCGTCGTCTGGGGCGCCGGTGGCGGCACCGATGTCTGCAACCGAACCATCATGGCCGAAATGGCCAAGGTTCTGGACATCAATATCAACGTCATCAACAAGACCGGCGGCGTCGCGGGCGCCAACGGCATGAACTACGTCAAGGGGCAAAAGGCCGACGGCTACACCTTGGTTGGCCTTTCCGAGTCCAACGTGACCTCGGCGGTGCAAGGCGGCTTCGACAGCAAGTTTACCGATGTCTGGCATCCGTTCATTGTCGGTGGTTCGCCCGACGTGGTCTCGGTCATTCCCAGCGCCGGCGTCAACAGCTTCAAGGATCTGATCGAGAAGGCCAAGGCCGGTCCCGGTTCGATCAAGGCATGCGCCAGCGGCGCCGGCTCGATTCACCACCTGAACCTGCTCGCCGTGCAGGACGGCACCGGTGCAGAGTTCCAGTTCGTCCCCTACAAGGGATCGGCTCCGTGCCAGAACGCGGCTCTCGCCGGCGAGGTGAGTGTGGTCGTCACTTCGGTCGCCGAGCAGCAGCAGCTCATCAAGGGCAAGAAGTTCGTGCCCCTGGCCGTGTTGGTGGCCGACGCCTTCACCATCGACGGCTTTGGGACCATTCCTTCGGCCTTCGGCGACTATCCGAAGCTGAGCGAGTTCCTGCCGATCATGCAGGCGATCGGTTTCGCGATTCACAACGACGCCTCGGACAACGTCAAGCAGACCCTCGGTGACGCCTTCACCAAGGCCATGCAGGGCGACGTCATGAAGAAGTTTGCCGACGAGAAGTACTATGTGCTCTCCGGCGCGCATGGCGACGATGCCAAGGCGGTTTTCGACTCGCTGGAGTCCCAGTTCACCTGGAAGCTGTTCGAACTGAAGGCGGCCAAGTTCAGCCCGGCCAAGTTCGGTATTGCGAAGCCGTAACGAAACCGAGCTGAGAGTCACTCTCGGGGCGGGAGCCGGGCCGCGTCCAAGGTTCGGACCGTATCCCACTCCCGCCCGACCCCTCCCCAATGACGCTCGACGGAGCCCGTGACCGATGGAAAAGGACGCGCTGAGGCGAGCCGACTTCAAAACCGGCCTGACGCTCATCGCCTTCAGCCTCTGGTTCCTGGCGATCACACTGGCTTTCATGCCGTTCCGCGAGACCTATGCCGGCGTCGAGAACGTCTGGTACGTCTCGCCGTGGATCTTCCCGTCGATCGTGCTCACGCTGCTCCTCGTTCTTTCGGTCATCCTGACCGTCAACGCCGTGCTGCGCGGGGCCTATGGCGACGTGATCGAGGTGCCGGACGGGCGGTTGGCGCGCTTTCGCCTCACCCGCCTGGGTTCGCTGATGATGATGGCGCTGGCGCTGGCCAGCGCCGCGGGTCTGGTTTTCCTGGTCATCAATATCGAGAAGAAGATCGCCTTCACCATCGAAGAGGCGCAATGGCTGGCCGATCCGTCGACGGCGGAGATCTTCAGTTGGTGGGACCCGTTCGCGATCATCCCCCTGGTCGCCACATCCCTGGTTCTGATTCTGTCACTGGCCATCCTCGTCGCCGCCGCGAAGCGCGGGCAGGCGGCCGGGTCGGTCCTCAACGGTGACGGACAGTGGTACCGGGACGAGGCGTTCATCCGCTTCGCTGTCATCGTCCTGCTGTTCGTCGAGCTGGTTTACTTGTTGATCCCACGCGTCGATTTCTTCGTCGCGGTCCTGGCCTTCCTGTCGACATTCACGGTGTGCTTTCACCTCGACCGGGCCGACATCATCCGGCGTTGGATGGTGCTCTATCTTGCCATAGGCGCCGGCGTGCTCCTGGCGTTTCCGACCGGCCTGGCCGGCATGGTCAATGGCGCCATCCCCCATTTGACCGATGTCCTGATCCTGCTGGCGGTCGTGGCGCTGATGGTCGTGCAATGGCGCGAGACCGCGGCCGATGCCGCCATGCGTGCCGATTACCGCACCTGCCTGATCATCGCGTGGGTCACGCCCTCCATCCTGACGCCGGTCTTCCGCTTCGGCCTTCTTGTGCCGCTGCCGCATGAGGGCGCGGTGGTCATGTTCCTGCACGAGGTTCGATACCTCCTTCGTCAGGCCGGCGTGCTCGACCTGCTGTCGACCGGTCTGTAGCGGCGGGACGGCGTTATGGAAATCCTCGACATCCTGGCCGCCCTGTCCGATCACTTCTTCCTGAGGGTGGGGGAGTTCGGCTTCAAGATCTGGGAGCTGATTACCCCCGCCAACATTCTGATCCTGTTCGGCGCGACGATCCTGGGCATCGTTTTCGGCGCCCTGCCGGGTCTGACCGCCACTTTGGGCGTGGCGCTCCTGACCACCCTGACCTACGGCATCGATAACAACACGGCGTTCATCGCCCTGCTGGCCATCTATGTCGGTGCGGTGTATGGCGGCTCTTACGCTTCGATCCTCCTGAACATCCCCGGCACGGCGGCGGCCGCGGCGACCGCCGTGGACGGCTATCCGCTGGCCCTTCGCGGCGAGGGCGGTCGGGCGCTCGGCATGACCACCACCGCGTCCCTGATCGGGACCGTTTTCGGGCTGCTGTGTCTGATTCTGATCGCGCCGATGATCATCGACCTGGCCCTGAAATTCACGACCTTCGAGAAGTTCTGGCTGGCCATGTTCGGCATCACGATCAGCGGAACGCTGACCAGCCGCGACCTCGTCTACAAGGGGTGGATCGCGGGTCTCATCGGCCTCTGGCTGGCCTGTATCGGGCAGGAGCAGCTGCAGACCTTCCCGCGCTACACCCAGGATCTCCCCGAATTGCAGGGCGGCATCGAGGTCGTGCCGGTTCTGATCGGCGCGTTTGGCATTCCGCAGATCATCAAGGTCCTGAGAAACCGGGCAGCCCTTGGCAAGCCGGCCGAGTTCAAACGGATCCTGCCGGAATTCAAGACGATCGCCCGCAATCTCCACCACATCTTCCGGTCCTCGGGTCTGGGCGTGTTCATCGGCGCCATTCCGGGCATCGGCGAGGATATCGCCGGCTGGGTTTCCTATGGTGTGGCCAAGAACACCTCCCGCCATCCCGAAACCTTCGGAAAGGGCGAGGTGAAGGCGGTCGTCTCGACGGAGTGCGCCAACAACGCCTGCATCGGCGGCGCGCTGATCCCGCTGCTGACCCTCGGCATCCCCGGAAGCCCGCCGGCCGCCATGCTGCTGGGCGCGCTGATGCTGCACGATGTTACGCCCGGGCCGATGATCGAGTTCGAGAATCCCGGCTTCATCATGGGCTTCACCGCGATCCTGCTTCTGGCTGCCTGCGCCATGTGGATTAGCGGCATGGTGCTAGCGAAGCAGGTCGTGAAGGTGTTGAAGATACCGCCGTCCCTGTTCATGCCCATCATCGGGGTCCTGTGCGTGATCGGCTCCTATGCCCTCGGGCTGCAGATCATCAATCTCTACCTGATGGTGCCGGTCGGTATCGTCGCCTACTTCCTGACCGAGATGGAGTATCCCATCGCGCCGCTGGTGATCGGCGTGATCCTGGGGCCGATGGCCGACGAGAACCTGCGCCGCGGCCTGATGGTGGCCAACGGCGACATCACGGAATTCTTCACCCGACCCTGGTGCATCGGGCTGATCGTCATCATCGGCCTGACCATCATGACTCAGATCCCGGCCATTCGCCGCGCCGTGGAGCGAAGCTGGAACCGTTTCGCGGGCGGCTTCGTGCGCCCCACGGATGGCAACGAATAAGGACCGGAACCGCCCGAGGCTAACGGAGTTAAGTACATGTCAAAATTGGCCATCCTGAGCTTGTTCATGGGGCAGACCCGCAACCGCTTCCTGCAATACCACGACCCCCAGAACGTCGCCGACGTGCTGGACATGGCGGGCCGTACCGAGGGATGCGAGGGGGTCGAGCTGCGTTACCCGGCCGATTTCGGCGACCTTCGGGTGCTCAAGGACGGTCTCGCGCGCAACGATCTGGGCATCGCCGCCATCAATTTCGCCTCGGTGCGCAACGACCGCTGGCTGCGTGGCGCCTGGACCGCCGACGAGACCGCCGATCGCCGTGAAGCGATCGACGATTTCAAGCGGTGCATCGACATCGCGGTCGACATCGGCGCGCCGCGCATCACCAACTGCCCGCTGAACGACGGCTTCGACTTCACCTTCGAGATCGACTTCGCCCGCGCCTACGACACGGCCGCCGAATGCTATGCCGAGATCGCGGCGCACAACCCGGACTTCCAGATCTGCATCGAATACAAGATCAGCGAGCCGCGCATGCGCTCGCTCCTGGGCACGGCGGGCGAAACGGCCTCGTTCTGCCAGACCGTCGGCGCCGACAATCTGGGCGTGACGCTGGATATCGGCCATGCCATGCTCGCCAACGAAAACGGCTCCCAGGCGGCGGCGCTGCTCACCCGCGCCAAGCGGCTGTTCTATGTGCATTTGAATGACAATGACGGCCGCGCCGACTGGGATCTGCTGCCCGGCTCGGTTCACACCTGGGATCTGGTCGAGTTCTTCTACACCTTGAACGAGTTGGGCTACGAAGACTGGATGACCTTCGACATCGTGCCGAAGGAGCACGATCCGGTGGAGACCTTCGCCACCGCCGCGCGGCTGTCGCGGAAACTCGAGGAAATCTCCACCCGGATCGATAAGCAGAAGATGCAAAGCCTCATGGTCCAGCGGAACCCGGCTAGGACCATGGATTATCTCTACTCGCTACTCTAGGACGCGCTCAGGAAGGAAAAAGAACCATGTCCGTCTCCATGCAAGAAATGGCGAATGCCGTCCGCTTCCTTGCCGTCGACGCGCTGGTACGCGCCAAGGACGGCCATCCCGGCACACCCACTGGCGCCGCCGATATCGCGACGACGCTGTTCACCCGTCACCTGAAATTCGATCCGAAGAAACCCCGCTGGCCCGACCGCGACCGGTTCGTGCAGTCCAACGGTCATGGCTCGATGCTGATCTACGCCCTCCTGCATCTGAGCGGCTACGAGGCCATGGGCATCGACCAGATCAAGAACTTCCGGGTGCTGGGATCGAATACGCCGGGACATCCCGAATATGAGCCGGACCACGGCGTCGAGGTCACCACGGGGCCGCTTGGACAGGGCATCGCCAACGCCGTCGGCATGGCGGTGGCCGAGCAGATGCTGAACGAGATGTTCGGCGGCGACATCGTCCACCACTATACTTACGCCCTTGTCGGCGACGGTTGCCTGATGGAAGGCGTGGCCCATGAGGTCATTTCGCTGGCCGGGAATTTGCGGCTCGGTCGCCTGATCTGGCTCTATGACGACAATCAGATGACCGACGATGGAACCGTCGGCCAGGCTATCAGCGAAGACTACATGCAGCGTTTCGCCTGTGCCGGCTGGCATGTGCAGGAATGCGACGGCCACGACCATGACGCCATCTCGGCCGCCATCGAGGCCGCGAAGAAGGACCCGCGTCCCTCGATGATCCGCTGCCGTACTCTGATCGGTTTCGGCGTGCCGCGCATCCAGAACGACCGCGCGGCCCATGGCGGCAAGCTTAGCGAGGACGACGCCAAGGCGGCACGCGAACGCCTCGGCTGGTCCTACGACCCCTTCGTCGTTCCCGACGAGGTCTACGCGGAGTGGCGAAAGGCCGGTGAGGCCGGCGCCGCCGAACGGGCTGCCTGGGAGAATCGGGTCGCGGCGATGGAACCGGCCAAACGCGCCGAATTCCAGCGCCTGATGCAGGGGCGTCTGCCGGACGGCTGGGAAAAGAGCCTGCTCGACTACCAGAAGGAGCAGGTCGAGGAGCAGCCGGAGCGGGCGGGGATTCGCACATCGGGAGAGATCTCGCGGGTGCTGTCGCACGCCATTCCCGAACTTGTCGGCGGTGCCCCCGATCTGGAGGCCGCGACCCAGCACAAGCGGGACATGCGCCCGTTCACCGCCCAGGATCGCGGTGGCCGTTACATCCACTACGGCGTTCGCGAACACGCCATGGGCTCCATGATCAACGGCATGCTGGCGCATGGCGGCGTGGTGCCGTTCGGCACGACCTTCCTGGTCTTCTCCGACTACATGCGGCATGCGATTCGGTTGTCGGCGATGATGTCGCTGCCGGCCATCTGGGTGTTCAGCCATGATTCCGTCGGCATCGGCACCAACGGTCCGACCCATCAGCCGGTCGAATGCCTGGCCTCGCTCCGCGCGATTCCGAACCTGAACGTCTTCCGCCCGGCCGACCCGGTGGAGGCGGCGGAATGCTGGGCGCTGGCCGTGTCCGAGAGAGGCATGCCGTCCGCGCTGACCTTTTCCCGACAGGCGGTGCCGACGCTCCGTCGCGAGTACGCGGAGGAAAATCTCTGTGTGCGTGGCGCCTATGTTTTGGCCGAGGCCGATGGCGGCGCGGAAGCGCGGCGGGCGACCCTGCTGGCAACGGGCTCGGAAGTGTCCCTTGTTATGGAAGCGCGTGGGCAGCTCCAGGCAGAGGGGATTCCGACGGCCGTCGTCTCCATGCCATGCTGGGAGTACTTCGATGCCCAGGATGCGGACTACAAGGCGCATGTCCTTGGAAAAGGCACGATCCGCGTGGCCGTCGAGGCCGCCGTGCGGCTGGGATGGGAGCGCTATATCGGCGAGGATGGCGGCTTTGTCGGCATGTCGAGCTTCGGCGCCTCTGGGTCTCCGAAGGATGTTTTCCGGCATTTCGGGATAACCGTGGAGGCGATCGTGGGCGAGGTCAAGGCGCGGCTCTAGTCGCCGTCCGCATACCCCTGCTGCTGTCCCTTGACAGGGGCGGCGGCGGGGCGGCTGACTCTCAATCCTATCCAACCAGCAGGAGTCGAAGTTGGACAACGCGGTCACCCAGCGGGATCTTGCGAATGCGGTCAGGTTCCTGGCCGTGGACGCCATCGAGCGGGCCGGATCCGGACATCCGGGCATGTGCATGGGGATCGCCGACGCGGCGACCGTTCTATTCACACGGTTCCTGAAGTTCGATCCAAGCGATCCCCGTTGGCCCGACCGGGACCGTTTCGTGCTTTCCGCCGGGCATGGGTCTACGCTGCTCTATGCGCTTCTGCACCTGTCCGGCTATGAAAAGCTGACACGCGAGGAGATCCTCAACCTCCGCCGCCTCGGTTCGCGGACTCCGGGGCACCCTGAATACGATCCGGAAGCGGCCGTCGAAACGACAACGGGTCTGCTGGGGCAGGGGATCGCGAACGCCGTCGGCATGGCCCTGGCCGAACGCCTGCTCAACGCCCGGTTCGGCGATGCGATCGTGGACCATTACACCTATGTCCTCGTCGGCGACGGATGTTTGATGGAAGGCGTGAGTTACGAGTCCGCCGCCCTGGCCGGCCATCTTCGGCTGCGAAAGCTCGTCGCCCTTTGGGACGACAACGGCATCACCGTCGACGGCGGCACCGACCTTGCCACATCCGAGGACCAGCTTGCTCGCTTTGAGGCCGCGGGCTGGGACGTGCAGACCGTCGACGGCCATGACGCAGAGGCCGTGGCCGCCGCGATCGCCCGGGCGCGCCAGTCGGAACAGCCATCCTTTATCGCCTGTCGCACGACTATTGGCATCGGCGCGCCCACCAAGGCGGGAACGCACAAGGCGCATGGCGGTGCGCTGGGCGCCAACGAGATCGCCGGGGCCCGCGAGGCGCTTGGCTGGCCGTATCCGCCCTTCGAGATTCCCGAGGACATTGTTGCGACTTGGCGCGAGGCTGGCGAGAAAGGCCGCAAGGCGCGCGAGGAATGGGATCGCCGGCTTGCGGCCCTGCCGGAAAGCGAGAAGGAGAGCTTCGACCGCGGACTCCATGGCGAGCTTGCGTCCGGCTGGAACGGACCGCTGGACGAACTCGTCGCCAACTGGCTCGCGGAACGGCCAACAATGGCGACCGTCCCCGCATCCGCCTCTGTGATCGCGGCGATCAGCGAAGGCGTGCCGCAATTGGTCGGCGCCGCGGCCGATGTCGCGTCCCTCACGGGAGCCGACATGCCGTCGAAGGTCGTCTCTCCGAATTCATTCGGCGGTCGCAATCTGCGGTTCGGCGTGCGCGAACATTCGATGGCCTCGGCGATGAACGGTCTCGCCTGCCATGGCGGTCTCATCCCGTTTGGCGCGACTTACCTCGTCTTCTCCGACTATTTACGGCCGGCCCTGCGCATGACGGCGATGATGGGTCTGCGGACGATCTATATCCTCACCGATGATTCAATTGCCGTCGGCGAGAACGGCCCCACGCATCAGCCCGTCGAGCAGCTCGCGTCGCTTCGCGCCGTACCGAACCTCCACGTCTTCCGGCCGGCCGACGCAGTGGAGACGGCTCAATGCTGGCGTCTCGCGCTTGAGCGCCCGGACGGACCCTCCGCGATTCTTCTCACAAAATCCGAGCTTCCTCCGCTTCCGGGCGATCACGATTGCGCGCGCGGCGCGTATGTCGTCGCGGAATTCTGGGAGGGCTCTGCCGACCGGCGCGCGGTCCTCATGGCGACGGGATCCGAGGTTCAGATCGCGCTTGAAGCGCGCCAGAGACTGGCTGCCGAGGGCATCCCGGCCGCGGTGGTGTCGGTGCCGTGCTGGGAACTGTTCTGGCAGCAGGACCGGGACTATCGCGACCGCATCCTCGGGCGCGGCGCCGTTCGCGTCGCGATCGAAGCAGGCTGCGGCCTGGGCTGGGAACGCTTCGTCGGCGAGGATGGCGGGATCGTTTGCCTCAGCAGCTTCGGGGCCTCGGGTTCGGCGGCCGACCTGTACCGGCATTTCGGCCTAACCCCCGAGGCCGTGGTCAAGGCCGTCAAGACGAGATTGTAGCGGCGGGGCACGGCGGCGCTGCCAAGGTTCCTCTCGCTCAGACCACCCATTTCATGATGTGGTCGCCGACCAGGACCAGTTCGCCATGCTGGTTGGTGATCTCGCACTTGCCGATCGCGCGGCCCTTGTCGGGCTGGAGTTCGGCTATGGTGTAGACGGCGCTCAGCGTATCGCCGACGAATACCGGCTTCAGGAACCGCACCTTTTCATAGCCCAAGGAGACCGGCTTGCCTTTGCCGCCGCGCGCGACGATGCGGCGCGACATCTCCGATTCCGCCGCCGACAACAGTCCCATGACGGCGATTCCGTGCGCGATGCGCCGCCCGAACGGGGTCGATTTGGCGTATTCCTCGTCCACATGGACAGGGTCGAAATCGCCGCTGATGGCCGAGAACATGGCCAGATCGGCGTCCGTAATCGTTTTGGCAAAGCGAGTCGTTTCGCCGGCTTCGACATTCAGATTCATGACCGTCCCTACCTCCGAGGTTGTTGTCCTTCGGTTGACCGGCCCCGTCAACAGTGGCGGTGATAGCGGAAGTATCCATGCAATGAAAGGGGATCGATGGACATCGGCGCGTGCGCGCTTTATCAGGACGGCATCACGTCGCCCACGGCGTGGCCGGGAGAAGGGGAGAGCGATGGCCATTCCGTTCATGGACAAGAATGCGGACAACGTTGACCGGTGGCTTCGCGAGCTTCGGGCAAATCTGCATGACCACGAGATTCGCCGCTGGCCGGAGGAGGTGGGGGACAGGTCCGAGATCCAGGTCGCCATCGTCGGCTTGACCGAGGACGGTGCCGTCCGCATTCCCGACGGTCCTGGCCTCGGCATCGAACTCAATGAGGAGGTCGTCGAGCGCTATCGCTGGACGGGGGCATGAGGTGCGGGACGGATTGCTTCGAAAAAGCGGCTTCTACGCACTGCCGCGCGGCAGGATGCGATAGGGGATGTCGACCGAATAGGCATCTCCACGTCTGACGCCGCGCCGCTTCAGGATCTCCTCCGCCGCCCGCTGCCCCATTTCGAAGCGCGGTGAGACGACCGTCGTCAAGGACGGAGTCGCCCGCGCGCCGATATCGAGGCCGTTGAAGCCGGCGATGGCGACATCCTCGGGAACCTTCAGGCCCATCGGAATGGCTTCCAGCAGAGCGCCGACCGCGAGCACGTCATTGGCGAAGAACACGGCGTCGGTGTCCTGCCAGCGCGCGCGGAGGTCGTGCAGCGCCTGCGCGCCCAGGTCGTAGCTGGATTTGCCTGGATAGTCGAGCACCCGTCCGCTCGGCAGTCCCCGCTCGGCGAGGCGGGCCTCGAAGCCGGCGCGGCGCTGGTCGGCGCGGCGGTCGCGCTCGAGATAGGCACCGACGAACGCCACGCGGCGGTAGCCCTTGTCGGCCAGGTAATCGGTCATCGCCCGTGCTGCCTCGATATTGGAAAAGCCGATGTTGACGTCGATGGGATCGGCGCCCAGTTCGAACAGCTCCACGACCGTGGCCTCGGTATCACTGAGCATGCGGCAGGCGGTTTCCGAGTGTTCCGTTCCGACGATGATGATGCCTTCCGGCGTCCACCCCAGGAAGTCGGCGATTAGATTTTCCTCGCGCTCCAAATCGTAATCCGTCGATCCGAGAAGAATCTGATAGCCGGCGTCCAGCAGAACCGAACTCGCGCCTTCGATCAGGTCGGAGAACACGGCATTCCGGATCGCGGGCACGATCACCGGTACGACGCGTGTCTTCTGCGAGGACAGCCCGCCCGCCATGCGATTCGGAACATAGCCGAGCTCGCGGACGGCGGCGTCGATCCGCGCGCGCAGGGCAGGGGAGACCTTGGTCGGGTCGGCCAGCGCCCGGGAGACGGTGATCGCGCCCACGCCTGCCCGGCGCGCCACGTCCCGCATGGTGACGCGGCGGCGTTCGCGCACGGGTTCCAGCGGCTGTGGAACATTGGAGCGTGGCACGGCCGACCCTCTCTGTCTGTCTCGAACTCCCCAATTCCCGACCACATTAACACGGGATTTGACATCGATACCATAATCTTGGTATCGATACCATCACTCAAAGAATCAATCTCCCTGTCGAAGAGAGACCATGCCGAAGAAGACGCCGGAAACGCTTCGTAGCTACCGCTGGTACGGAACCGACCATCTGCGGTCCTTCGCCCACCGCCAACGGTCGATGCAGATCGGCTTCCGGCGCAAGGATTTCGTCGGCCGGCCGGTGATCGGGCTCATCAACACCTGGAGCGAGATGAGTACCTGTCATTATCACTTGCGGGAACGGGCCGAGGAGATTCGCCGCGGCATCTGGCGGGCAGGGGGATTCCCGGTTGAGCTGCCGGCGATGTCGCTCGGCGAGGTGATGGTCAAGCCCACGACCATGTTCTACCGCAACTTCCTGGCCATGGAGACCGAGGAGCTGATCCGCAGCCATCCCATTGACGGCGTGGTCCTGATGGGCGGCTGCGACAAAACGACGCCGGCGCTGCTTATGGGCGCGTTCTCGATGGGCTTGCCCTGCATCTTTTTCCCCGCCGGACCGATGCTGAACGGTGTGTGGCGCGACCAGCGAATCGGCGTCGGCACCGACACCAAGCGGTTCTGGGACGACCTGCGCGCCGGCCGCATCGGCAAGGAAGAATGGGGCGAGATCGAGGAAGCGATGACCCGCTCCAACGGGACCTGCAACACAATGGGCACGGCCTCGACCATGACCTCCATCGTCGACGCCATGGGGCTGTCCTTGACCGGGTCGTCCTCCATCCCGGCCGTCGACTCCGCGCATCCGCGCATGGCGACGGATGTCGGCGAGCGCATCGTCGAAATGGTATGGGAAGATCTCAAACCGGCCGACATCGTGACGGCGCACACGATCCGCAACGGTCTGGTCACCTGGATGGCGCTGGGCGGCTCCACCAACGCGGCGGTTCATCTGATTGGGATGGCCAAACGGCTGGGCGCCGCGCTGACGCTCGACGACATGGCAAAGGTCGCGCGCCAGGTGCCGGTCATCGCGGACCTGATGCCTTCGGGCCGCTACCTGATGGAGGACTTCCACTACGCCGGCGGGTTGAAGGCTCTGCTCTGGCGCATTCGCGAGCACCTCACTCTCGACGCCCAGACTGTCGAGGGACGCTCACTGGGCGAGGCCATCAAGGGCAGCGAGGTCTACAACGACGAGGTCATTCGGCCTCTGGATCGGCCCTTGAACGATCGTCCGGCGATCGCGGTCCTGCGCGGCAATCTCGCCCCGGGCGGCGCCGTCGTGAAGCCGAGCGCGGCGAGCCCGCAGCTCCTGGAACATACCGGCCCGGCGGTCGTCTTCGAGGGCTATGAGGACATGACCGCGCGCATCGACGACGAGTCGCTGGACGTCGACGAGAATACCGTCTTCGTACTGCGCATGGGCGGGCCCGTGGGCGCTGGATTACCGGAATGGGGAGACATGCAGATCCCCAAGAAACTGTTGCGCAAGGGGATCCGGGACGTGGTCCGGGTTTCAGACGCGCGGATGAGCGGCACCCGCGACGGGACCTGCGTGCTGCACGTCTCGCCGGAGGCTGCGGTCGGCGGCCCGCTCGCTCTGATCCAGGACGGCGATCCGATACGGCTTAGCGCCTCGGAAGGCCGGTTGGAGCTGTTGGTCGAGGATGCCGAGCTGGAACGACGCCGCGCCGCCTGGAAGCCGCCGGCTCCCGCCTATGAGCGTGGCTACGGCGTCATGTTTGCTGAGCATGTTCTGCAAGCCAATGAAGGCGGCGACTTCGACTATCTCGCCCGTCCCGGCAAGATCAAGGACCCGAGCATCTATTGAAGGAAGACCCGGGAAGACAATGAACAACCCGTTTACAACCGCGTTGGCCGAAGACCGAAAGCTGATCGGCTCCTGGTGCATGTCGGCGAGCCCGAACGTCAGTGAAGCCATGGGGTGGATCGGTTTCGATTTTCTGACCGTGGACGTCGAGCACGCGCCGTTCACCTTGGCCGACGTCTCCGACTGCCTGCGTGCGATCCAGTTGACGGGTACGATCCCGATCCTGCGCCTGCCGGACCAGGACGCGACGACGATCAAGCGCATCCTCGACGCGGGCGCGCAGACGCTCATGGTGCCCATGGTCGAGACGCCGGAGGAGGCCGCGCGCATAGTGTCCCTGACCCGCTATCCACCGCAGGGGAGGCGTGGATACGCCTTGATGACCCGCGCCAGCCGGTACACCGCGATCGGCGACTACGCCCGCATCGCCGACGACACCGTCGCCATTATTGCCCAGATCGAAACGCCCAACGCGCTTGCCCGGCTCGAGGATATCGCAGCGGTTCCCGGAATCGACGCGTTGTTCATCGGGCCGGGCGATTTGTCGGCGGCGATGGACCATCGCGGCGACCCCGGCCACGAGGACGTGCGCGCGGCCGTGTTCGATTTCGCGCGTCGTTGTTCCGCTCTTGGCAAGCCGGCGGGGACCGTGTTCGGCGCGCCGACGATGGTCGCCGAATGTTTTGAGAAGGGATTCCGTTTCGTGGCGTGCGCAAGTGATCTGGCCTTCATGATTGGGGAGGCGCGCCGCGCACTGGGCCAGATCCACAAATCGCTCGGGAGAGTTTAGTCCCGACATTGGTCCAACAGCAGTTCGAAGGTTTGAAGGAGGACAAGGATCATGTTGAAGCGAGTTGCCATGGGTTTCGCCGCGGCTTCGATGGCTCTGACGGCTTCGGGAGCCGCGTTTGCGTTCCCCGAACGCCCGGTGACCCTGATTGTTCCGTTCAGCGCGGGCGGCGGCACGGATGGCGTCGCGCGCGCTTTCCAGCCCCATTTTGGCGAGGCGTTGGGCGGCGACATCGTTGTCAAGAACACGGCCGGCGCCAGCGGCACGGTCGGTGCGGCAGAGGCGGCGAGCGCCGGGGCCGACGGGTACACGCTGGGCTTCCTGCCCATTGGTCCGGCCACCATTCAGCCCCATCTGCGCCAACTGCCCTATGGAATGGATTCCTGGGAGCCCGTGTGCAGCGTGACGTCCAACCCCGTCGTGCTGATGACGCAAAAAGACTCGCCGATGAATTCTCTGGAGGACATGAAGAAGGCCGTCGGCGATGCGCCGGGCGATTTCGTCTATGGCTCGTCCGGCCCGGGTACCATCCCGCATCTCGCCATGGCGGCGACAGAGGGCCAGCTCGGCCTCAAGATGAAGCATGTCCCGCATAAGGGAACGGCGAACGCGATGAAGTCCATGGCCGGTGGGGTCATCCAGTTTTTCGCCGATACGCCGGTCGTTTTGTCGCGTTACGACGTCAAGCCGCTCGCCTCCTTTACTGCGGAACGCATTCCCGGCCTCGACGATGTCCCGACGATGAAGGAAATGGGCTACGACCTGCAATTCTCGGTCTGGCGCGGCATCTTCGCGCCCAAGGGCACGCCGGCCGAGGCGGTCGCCAAGCTCGAGGCGGCCTGCAAGGCGGCGACGGAGTCGGACGGCTTCAAGGAGTTCTCGGCAAAAACCAACACCGATATCCTCTTCATGGACAGCAAGGGGTTCGGTGATTTCGTGAAGGCGGAGTTCGAGAAGAACGGCACGATCCTCGAAGCCGCCGGCCTGAAGAAGTAGGATAGATTGGAGCGGCGGCGCCGACCGAGGTTGACAGCGTCGCCGTTTTCTTCTGTCGTTGACGATCAAGCGGATGGTCCATCGGGGGCGGCCTTGAATTCCCGCTATAAATCGGTTTTCGGCGGCTTCATGTGCCTCGTGGCGGCGGGGCTGCTTCTGCACTCCTATGACCCGAATTACGAGGGCATGGGGATCGGTGCCGAGTTCGGTCCGATGTTCTATCCGCGCATCCTTCTGATCATGTGGATCGGCCTGTCCATCGGTATGATGGCCGAGCCTTTCCTGGGCCGGGAAAAGGACATTCCCAGGCAACGCTGGGGGATGCTGCTGGGCATGCTGGCGCTGGTCGCCGGCTGCACCTTGCTGCTGACGGAAATCGGCTTTCTGTTCGCGAGCGTCCTGTTCTGCGTCACGGCGTGTATTTTCGCGGGGTATCGCGGGCCGGTCGGCATCGCGCTGACGGGGGTCGCGTTTCCGTTCGTTACTTGGTACCTGTTTCACGAGGTCCTATTGATCCGGCTGCCGACCTCGCCATGGTTTACATGGGTGTAGGGCCATGGAGCACGTTCTCAACGCCCTGGATCTCGTTACCACCGTGTCTGCCGGCATTTCCATGGTTGTGGGAACGTTGGTCGGAATCGTCATTGGTGCGCTGCCGGGGTTGGGATCGGTCGTCGCGTTGACCGTCTGCCTGCCGTTCACCTTCACCATGGAGCAGGTGCCGGCGATCACGCTGCTGCTCGGCGTCTATTGTGGTTCGGTCTATGGCGGCTCGATCTCGGCGATACTGATCAATACGCCCGGCACGCCGCAATCGGCGGCGACCTGCTTCGACGGTTTTCCGATGGTGGAGCAGGGAAAGGCCGATCGCGCGCTCGGCTGGACCACCGTGTCCTCGGTGATCGGCGGGCTTTTTTCCTGCATGGTTTTGATTTTGGCCGCGCCGCAACTGGCGGCGATCGCGCTCCGCTTCGGCCCGATCGAAACGTTTGCGCTGATCACCATGGCGATGACCTGCATCGCCGGGATCTCCCGCGGCAGCATGATCAAAGGCTTGCTGGCCGGGGTGGTCGGGCTGTTCTGCGCGACCGTCGGCGCCGATCCCGTCACCGGCGATCTGCGGTTCAATTTCGGTTACTTCCCGCTCTCCGCGGGGCTGGACCTGATCGCCGTCGTGGTCGGCATCTTCGCCCTGTCCGAGGTGTTTTCGCGGATCGCAGAATACGCACGGGGGCCCTTGCCGGCCGTGGAACGGTCGAGAATTCGACTGCCCTCCTGGTCCGAATGGCGGCCGCGTCTCGGCGTTTTGTTCAAGTCCTGCACCATCGGTTCCTTCGTCGGCGTGCTCCCGGGCACGGGCGCGGCGACGGCGGCCTTCATCAGCTATGCCGAGGCCAAGCGCTCCTCGCCCCGCCGCGACAAGCTGGGCACCGGTGAGCCGGACGGCATCGTCGCCTCCGAGGCGGCGAACAACGCGGTCACCGGCGGCGCCTTGGTGCCGACGCTGGCGCTCGGCATTCCCGGCGATGCCATCACGGCGGTGATGATGTCGACCATGATCATCCACGGCATCACGCCGGGCGTGCGCCTGATGGTCGAGAACGCTGATACCGTCTATGCCTGCTTCATCGCGTTGATCGTCATCAACATCATCATGCTGTTCATGGGGATCGTCTTGTCGCGGGGCTTCACCCGCATTCTGCGCACGCCCGAGCCGCTGCTGCTGGCGATGGTCGTCATCCTGTGCCTCTTGGGCGCCTATGGCGTCCGCGGCAATCCCTTCGATCTGATCGTCACGCTGCTATTCGGAGTGGTCGGCTACCTGATGCGCCTGTTCGGTTTCCCGGTCGCGCCGGTCGTCATCGGCCTTGTGCTCGGCCCGCAGTTCGAGATGAGCCTGCGCCAGGGCCTGATCCTCACCGACAACAGTTTCCTCGCCTTCTTCGGCCACCCCATCGCCTCGGGGCTGTTTGTCGTCACGATCCTGATCCTGACCTTGCCTTTGATCAGGGCTCTTTGGCGCCGACGAAGGAGCGACGGCTCCGACCAAACGGCCTGAACCGGCGCAGGGCCCATCCATGGTGAGAAGTCCGGGTTAATCCCCCGGCTTTACCAGAAAGTCGTCGAGGGTCATGGTTTGGACGGCGCTCTCGTCCACGGCAGCGATGCCGGACGGGCTGAACACGATCCGCCGTCCCAGCTTGGGGAAGTGGCCGATGTCGGTTCCCGACCGCTCGCCGCCCATCAGGTAGACGAGGTCCTCGTCGTAAGGATTGGTAAGGTGGTGGGAAGGCCCGCCCGGCGCGAAGCCCATGAAATCGCCGGGGCCAACCTCGAAAACCTCCTCGCCGATCTCCGCGCGCCCGCGTCCGGAGAGGATGAACAGGAATTCCTCGTCGCGCTCATGCCAGTGATAGACGAAGCTTTCCTTGCCGGGTGGGACCCGGGCCAGGGTCAAAACGGTTCGCGACAACCCGGCTGCCATGGATACTGGCCTCATATAGACCTCCGAGTTCGGATTCCAGGGATGTCGCACAAGGGCTTCCGGCGCCGCCGCGATCTCGTCCGCGGTCCACAGCGGCTTGGGGTCGGGCATGTTCATGGGGGTTCGCTCCGTGCTTGGGTCCGAGCATCATCATACCCCGAAACCAACCCCGGCTTCGAGCTATCGGACTCCCGTGAGCCACAGGCACAGGCCGGGAAAGGCCACCAGCAGTGCTAGGCGCAACGCGTCGCTCAAACAAAAGCCGATAACGCCCTTGTAGGTTTGGATCATGGGCACGTCGCGGGCCATCTTGTTGATCACGAATAGGTTGAGCCCAAAGGGCGGGCTGATCATGCCGACCTCCACCGCGATCAGCACCAGGATGCCGAACCAGATCATGGTCTGGGCGTCGCTCATGCCGAGGTCCAGGGACAGCACCACGGGGATGAACACCGGCAGGGTCAGCAGCACCATGGCCAGGGATTCCAGCACGCAGCCAAGGGCCAGATAGATCGCCAGAATGATCGCGATGATCAGGAGTGGCGGCGCCTCGAGCGCGGCCACCTGGACCGAGAGCTCGTTCGGCATGCGTGAGAGGGCCAGCGCCGCGCTGAACAGCTCGGCCCCGAGCAGGATCAGGAAGATGAACGCGGTGGTCTGGGCCGTGCCCAGGATCGCCTCGCAGAACCCCTTCCAGCGCATCCCGCCGAGAACGACAGCCAGTACGCCGACGGAGAACGCCCCGATGGCGGAGGCTTCAGTGGGCGAGAACCAGCCGCCATAGATGCCGCCGACCACGATCACGAAGATGACCGCCGTCGGCCACAGGTCGCGGCTGTCCCGCAGCCGGCGGGACAGGCTGAACCGTTCAGCCGCCGGTGCTTCGCTGGGAGATATTCGGGCGTAGATTCCGACGACCAGCATATAACCCAGGACGGCCAGGATGCCGGGAATGATGGCGGCAATGAACAGGTTACCGATACTCTGCTCGGTGTAGATGGCGTAGATCACGAGGATGACCGAGGGCGGAATGAGAATGCCCAGCGTGCCGCCGCCCGCCAGCGTCCCCGTCGCCAGGGCGCCGGAATAGCCGTGGCGGCGCATCTCCGGTCCGGCGACCTGGGTCATCGTGGCCGCTGTCGCCAGGGACGAGCCGCAAAGCGCCCCGAAGGCGGCGCAGCCGCCGATGGTGGCCATCGCCAGGCCGCCCCGCCGGTGGCCCAGCCAGGCCCGGGCGCCCTGAAACAGCGATCGGTTGAGGCCGCCCTTGGTGGCGAACTCCCCCATCAGCAGGAACAGCGGAATGATCGACAGCGTATAGCTGGAAAAGCGGCTGAAGGTGAGTGTCTTCAAAGTGTTCAGCAGCGGCTCTGGACCGGTGATGGCGGCATAGCCCAGCCCGCCGGAAAGCAACATCGCCAGCGCCACGGGCACACGCAACGCCAGGAGGACGACGACCCCCGCGAACATCGCGATTCCGATGTCATAAGAGCTCATCCCGAGGCGTCCTCCACTTCGGGAGGGGTGGCCCTGCCCGCGCGTTCGATGACGACGAAGGCCGCCGTGACGACCCACAAGACGGCCGGCAGGCTGGCCAGTGCGAAGCCCCACCAGCGCGGCAGGCGAAGGAACATGCTGATCCGCCCGCGGTCATAGGCGTCGAAGCCGCCCACGATCAGCTGCCAGGCAAGGACGCCGATGACGAGGGCGAAGGCCAAGCTGGCGAGGACATCAAGGCCCCATTTCATGGAGGTCGGCGCCCAGGCCGTGAAGGTGGTGATGGTGACATGGCCGTACTGCATCTGGCAGTAGGGCATGAAGCACATCACCGCGACGCCGGCGGCAAACTCGACGATCTCGGTGTCGCCGAGGATGGGGTGGCCGAGGGCCGACATGCAGACGGCAAGCACGGTGAACAGCATAGCCGTCGTCAGCACCAGACCACCGAAGAGGGCGACGATCCGTGTCGTCCGGTCAAGCCGGCCGCGCCAAGCGACAAGTGTCGTGTTCACTCTCTGGGACCCCCCGGCAGAGGCCGATCCGCGACACCGGCCGGCATCCCGGGCCGGCCGAGTCGGGACAGACAGGCTATTTGCGGCCGTGCTTGGCCGTGATGTCCTGGAGCGATTTGAACAGAGCCGCGCCGTCATGGCCGCGGCCGTTCATCTCCTCGATCCAGGCATCATAGGCGGGTTGGACCATGTCTTTCCAGCGCGCGACTTCCTCATCCGATACCTTGAAGACATCATTGCCATTGTCGATGGTCGCCTGCTTCGCCGGGGCTGTGTACTTGTCCCACTCGACGCCCATTTTCTTGGCGTACTCAATGCCGGAGTTCTTGTCGATCACCGCCTTCAGGTCGTCCGGCAGCTTGTCGTAGGAGGCCTGGCGCATCATCGTCATCAGCATGGACTGGTAGAGGATCAGATCCGAGTGGTGCTTGGTCACCTCGTAAAAGCGGAAGGGCTGAGTGATCGCCCAGTTGATCAGCATGCCGTCCACCTGGCCGCGCGACAGCGCCTCATAGACGCTCGGCAGGGGAATACCGACGGGCGTGGCGCCGAAGGCCTTGACCGCTTCGCCAATGAACCGGCCGGCGACCCGCAGCTTCAGCCCCTTGAAGTCTTCGAGCTTCTTGATCGGCCGGTCGACGGTGTGGACCAGCGAGGCGTCCGTCGCGTGGATCGACACCAGGTAGATCCCGTCGAACTCCTTCTGCAGGTGACCCGTGGCGAACTCCATTGCCGCCGGGCTCATCGTCGCGGACAGGCCCGTGCTCATGAACGGCAGCTCCAGGCCCTGCGTACCCGGGAAGCGGCCGGGGGTAAAGCCTGGAAGCGTCCAGATGATGTCGACGACACCGTCTTCGAGCTGTTGCGGCAGGTCGCTCGGCTTTCCGCCCAACTGCATGGCCGGATAGACCTCGACCTTGATACGGCCGCCGGAGTCCTTCTCGATGCTGGCGGCCCACGGGTCCAGATGGACGGTGTGGTCGATCGAGGTCGGCGACCCAAAAGAATGAAGGCGGAGGGTGAACTCCTGGGCCATGGCCGGCGCGCTGAGCGCAACACCAAGGGTCAGGACAATCGGGGCAATTGCTTTTCGCATTTGTAGTCTCCCTGTGGCTTACGGACGGCGCGCATTATGATGAGCCCCGGAGGCCTTGGAAACGACATTATCAATCCGCTGGGGCTGTTTCTTGAAATATTCAAATTCGATGTCACGATCAGTCCTCGTCGAAGCGGGCGCGGATCGCGTCGACCACTGCCTTCGGTGGCGCGGCGAACTCGGATCGGCTGCCCGGCTCCCCGTCGCCGGGGCGGGTCGTCGCGATCATGGCGATCTTGGTAATCGTGAGATCTTTGTGCAACGGGTCGCAGCGGTCGGCCTTCACGCCCGGCACGACCACCAGGTCCTCATCGCCTCGAAAGCGGGCGGCCAGCGACCACTCCACCTGTCGCCAGTCCTCCGGGTCGATGTCGTCTTCGACGACGATCACCAGCTTCAGCAGATTGACCTGGCCCATGGCCATCATCGCGGCGCGCTTGCCTTCGCCCAGGCGCGGGCGGCGCATGGCGATGACGGCGTGCAATCGACCCATGCCGCCGGCGGTGACGACCACCCGACGTACCGCCGGAATCATGCGGCTCAGGGTGTCGCACAACACTGCCTCGATGGCCACGGCGCCGAGCATGCAGTGCTCCGCCGCGTATCCCGGCAGGATGGCTTGAAAGACCGCATCCTCTCGCATCGCCGCATGCCGGATGCGCCCGCCGGTCCCGGGGCCGTAGCTGACGTAGAACCCGTGGAACTCCGAAACCCGGGGCTCGTCGACCAGTTCGGCCGCGTCCAGTTCTCCTTCGAGCACGATCTCCGCCTCCGCTGGTACCTCCAGGTCGACCGTGGCGCAGCGGGCAAGGCGCAGGGGCTCGCCGAGAAGGGCGCCGGCGATGTCGAACTCGTCCTCGCCGAGCCCGATATACAGTTGCGACGCCAGCAGGACCGCCGGGTGGTTGCCGATGGCCACGGCGACGGGAAGCTTCCGCCCCCGGTTCCGCGCCGCCTCGGCGAGGATGTTCAAGTGATGGTTCTTGGCAATGCCGGCCATGATCCGATTGCCGCCATCGACGCGGACGCGCGCGATGGAGACGTTGCGGCGGCCGGTCTCCGGATGCTTGGCCACGAAGACGCCGGCGGTGATGTAGGGGCCGGTCTCATGCTCGAACCAGGTCGGTACCGGTAAGAACTTGGTCAGGTCCGGGTCCGGACCATGTGTAATTGGCTTGTGGGTTTGATCCTCGACGATCACCGGCGGGATCGGGTTGCGCAGCGCCGCCACCAACCGATCCGGCAATTCTTCCCGCGCGCAGCCCAGGGCCGCCGCCATCCGCCCGCGGCTGTTCAGGAGATTGCCCACCACAGGTATGTCATGACCGGTCGGGTTCTCGAGCAGAATGGCCGGCCCCGTATCGTCGAGACTGAGAACCGCCGACATCTCGTAGAGGGGATCGACCGCCGCCGAGATTCGCCGCAACTCGCCGCGGGCATCGAGGTCTTGCAGTACGGCCCGGAGGCTCTGATCCCTTGTGGTTCCTTTGGATTCGGTCATCTGCGCTTCACCTGTTTTGCGTCGCGCCGATACGCCCCTGGCCACCCGACTGGCGCAACTGCCCGGGTGGAGGCGGGGGGGTTAGCGGCCGCGGAACACGGGAGGACGTTTCTCCAGAAAGGCGCGCATGCCTTCTGCCCGGTCCTCGGTCTTGAAGGCCTCCTTCACCGCCTCCTGTTCCACCTGGAGTCCTTCGGACAGCGGCTTTTCGAACGCCGCGCGCATCGCCTGCTTGGCGAACTGGGCGGCAAGCGGAGCCTTGGAGGCGATCTCGGCGGCCAGCGCCGTCGCCCTTTTCAACAGGCGATCGGGCTCCGTGGTTTCGATGACGAGGCCGATGTCGCGAGCCTGCGCCGCGGTGATGATCTCGCCCGTGAGAATAAGCCGCGTCGCCCAAGACTTGCCGACAAGGCGGGGAAGGCGCTGCGTGCCGCCGTCGCCGGGAAGGACGCCGATGTTGATCTCGGGCAGGCCGAAACGCGCCGCGTCGCTCGCGACAATGAGGTCGCAGAGCATCGCCAGCTCGCATCCTCCCCCGAGCGCGTATCCGTTGACGGCCGCGATGAGCGGCTTCGGGAAGGCCTCGATGGCGTGCCAGTGCTCGAGGCGTTCGGGATCGAGATAGGACTCCACGCCGCGCTCGACCATGTCGGAGATGTCCGCGCCGGCGGAAAAGGCCTTGCCGCTGCCCGTGAGCACGACCGCCCGGATCGAGCCGTCTTCCTTCGCGGCGGCCAGGGCGGCGGTGAGGTCCCCGAGCAGCGCCTTGCTCAACGCGTTGAGCTTTTCCGGTCGGTTGAGGGTCGCGATCAGCACGCCCTCGACCGGCCGCTCCAGGAGCAGGAGATCGTTGGAGGACTCTGGAGGCATCGGTGAAATCTCCTTCGAGCTGCCTTCTTGCGCCATGGATTCTCCCTTTGTTGTTGGCGCGTGCGGAGTATAGCCAAAGAAATGAGCAGCGCCGGATCGGCAGAGTACGACAGGGGCAATGCCATTTGAAATCGATTTCTCGATTGTGTATGAAGGACTATCACCATTTAGAGTTGGAAAGCGATCCTATTGTGAGTGCTCCTTGGTCTTGCGTCTAAGGTGCGAACTGCGAACTGAAGTTCGAGCGACAATCCGGCTGTCGGAACAAAGTCGCCGCTTCTTGCGGAGCGTGACAAGTAAAAGGGATGGGTTCCAGCAAACGTGTCCGAGTTGTCGACGTGGCCAGGGCTGCGGCATGCTCTTCGGCGACCGTATCCCGAGCGCTCAACTCACCGGAAAAGGTCAGCCCCGGCATCCGAGCGCGGGTTATCTCGGCGGTAAACGAGCTCGGATTTACGCCGAATAACGCGGCACGCGCCTTACGTTCGAGGCGTACGCGCATATGCGGGGCCGTGATTCCGACTCTCAATCACGCGATCTACGCCCGTGCCGTGAACGCGCTGGAGGAGCGGCTGGGGGGGGCGGGCTACTCGCTGATCGTGGCTACCTCTGAGTATGATTCGGCCCGTGAGCTTCGGCAGACGAGGCTCCTCGTCGAACGCGGCGCTGAAGCGATCATGCTGGTGGGTGATTCCCACGACGGCCGTCTCTACGAACTGCTTCAGACCCACAACGTCCCTTACGTGAATATATATGTCTTCAACCCGCGGTCGGGGCATCCCTGCGTCGGCTTCGACAATAAGCGGGCGGCCCGTCAAATCACCGAGTTTTTGATTCTTCTTGGTCATCGGGACGTCGGCGTTATCGCGGGCTTGGCCACCGACAACGATCGGGTGATGCAGCGTGTACTGGGCGCGCGTGAGGCGCTTGCCGAGCAGGGCATGGTTCTGCGCGCCGAGCGGGTCGTGGAGGAGCCCTATACCATCGATGCCGGATATGACGGGATGCGGACATTGCTTGCCTGCGGCACGCCGCCGACGGCCGTGATCTGTTTCAGTGACGTGCTCGCGGTGGGTGCCCTCGCATATTGCGAGGATATCGGTATGGCCGTGCCGAGGGACATTTCCATTGTCGGCTTCGACAACCTTGAATATGCCGCCCATGTTCGGCCGGCCTTGACAACGATGGAAGTACCGACCAGCGAAATGGGACGGCAGGCGGCAGACTACCTCATTGGTCGCCTGAAGGGGGATCGGCCGAAGGATGCGCGGGAGCTTGAAACCAAGCTGATCGTTCGGGCGACGACTCACCCCCCTCGGCGTCAGGCCCTAGAGCATTCCTCGTCCATATGACCCCTTCTGATGGCGTCGCGGCGGTTCGGCCCGCCAGGCGTCCGGCGAAGCGCGATGCGGGGCCATCGGGCGAGCCGTCCGACGCCCCCTGTCTGGCCTCAACCGGCCCGTCGGGTTGCGCTTCGGCGGGCTTGGGATGAGGCAAGGCATGGAAGAGATTGACCTCATGCCGAGGAACGAGGCGTCTCGAAGAACTCGGTCACCAATCTACTCGTCTTTCTGGGTAGCCGGATAGCTTTCCCAGCCCAATTCCACCACTGATGAAGAAATCGGTTTCTCAAGCTAACGGTCATATTGCATGCGGAAGACCGGGATCTTTTCAGCTTTTGACAAGCACAGACCGCTATGATACGAAATCGATTACAAAAATAAGAAGAAAGATCCGTGCTTTGTCGTTCGATCAGGGAGAACATACCCATGAAGCGTTTATCAATTGCCGGGTTGACCGCGACCATCTTCGGCGCGGCTATAGCCATGTCCGCCATATCTGGGCAGGCGGCCGAGATCATCCGTTTCGGCCACGATCAGCAGAAGTCCCACGCTTACCAAGTCGGCGGCGACACCTTGGCCGAGCGCCTTAAGGCGGCGACCAATGGGGAATACGAGGTGCGGGTGTTCCCGGGCGCTCAGCTCGGTCACGAAATGGCGATGCTCGATAGTGTCATCGCCGGCAATCTCGACATGTCCGTTGCCGCTGCCTCGAACGCCGCGACTTTCCTGCCATTTCTCGGCATGTTCAGCGTCAGCTATCTGTTCGAGAGTCAGGACCATTTTAAAAAGGCCTTGAACGACGACAAGTTCGCCGAGATTGTGGACGCCAGGATCGCCGACGCAAAGGTCGGTTTCCGGCGGGTCGGTTGGTTTACCGCGGGCGTCCGTAATGTCTATAACAACAAGGGGCCGGTCAAAACCGTCGACGACATCCAGAACATGAAGCTCCGTGTCATGGCTTCCCCAATCGAGTCGAAGGTGTGGGGAACCGTTGGCGCGAAACCGATGGCGATACCCTTCGGCGATGTCTATACCGGGATGCAGACAGGCCTCGTGGAGGCTGCGGAGAATGCGGCCGCTGTCTATGGCGCAAACAAGCACTACGAGGTGGCCCCCTACTATTCGCTCACCGGGCATCAGTGGCTTATTGCCTTCATTTTTGTCAGCGACAAAACCTGGGCTGATCTACCGGCGGACATCCAAACCAAGATCCTAGCTATTGGTAAGGAAATGACCAACGACGTCGTCGATCACGCCATCAATACCGATGCCAAGTTCGTTGAGGACTTGCAGAAGCAATACGAAGTCAAGGTCAACGAGGTTGATAAAGGCCCGTTCATCCAGCGCCTGTCGCCTTTGCAGGACGAGGTAGCGGCTGAGCTCGGGATGGAGGCGGCGCTCGCCCGTATTCGCGAACTGAAGTAGAGTCCGTTTGCCGGGAGAGGGTCTGGGTGTCCCATCGTGTAATGACCTCGGATCTTCTCCTTCCGTTTCTCGGCTACATTTTGCCGTCGACGCCCCTGAGAGGGAGGATTCAATGCAGGGCGGCATGCCGACCACAGCACCCCAGCCGCCGGGACTTATCTGGCTTAGCCCGCTAAACGCGTGGCTTGAGAGGTGGCTCAGCTATGTTGCGGGTACCTGCCTGAGTGTTCTCGTCGTCGTCGTTTTTATCGATGTGTTGTTCCGCCAGGTGATCAATGAGCCCCTTTTATGGCCGTCTGAGATCGCGGTTCTCGTATTCGTCTGGTCGGTGCTGAGCGGGGCAGCCGTATCGGCCCGCCGGCGGGCGCACTTTGTCGTGGATGTCGTGCCAGCAGGACTGCCTGTTCGCTTGGAGTTCGTGCTCAGATTGGCCGTTGTGCTTTTCAGCATGCTCTTTGCGTTTACGATCCTCTACTTCGGAGCGGAGGTCGCGCAAACGGGCCTCAAGCGTTTCACGCCCATGAAGGGCTATCCGATGATCTTCCACTTTAGCGCGTTTCCAATCGCGGGAGCGGCCATCCTGCTTTTCGTGACCGAGCACCTTTTGGAGGTGCTGGCGGGGCACGATTCACGGACCCGCATCGGGGATGAAAGTACGTCGGATCGGGAAGGGGAAGGCGGGTGAACCCGGTTGCTATTCTCTTTCTCAGCTTTTTCGCCATGGTCGCCATCCGGGTGCCGGTCGCCTATGCGCTGTCGCTGTCGTCCCTGCTGATCATTTATCTTGAGGGGCTGAATCCGGTCCTCTTTGTTCAGCAGATGTTTCACGGCCTCAATTCCTTTCCGCTGCTCGCCGTACCCTTCTTTCTGCTGGCCGGGCAACTTCTGAACTCGGGACAGGTTACCGACCGGCTGATCCGTCTGTCGCAGGCGCTGGTCGGTCATATCCGCGGCGGGCTCGCCCATATCAACGTCGTTGTCAGCATGCTGTTTGCCGGAATGTCGGGATCGTCGACCGCGGATACCGCTGGCGTGGGCAGCGTGCTGATCCCGGCGATGATCAAACGCGGCTACGACAAGCGGTTCACGATTGCTCTGACCGCGGCCTCCTCCACCATGGGTGTCATAATCCCCCCGAGCATCCTAATGGTGATCTACGGGGCCTTGGGCAACGTGTCGATCGGCGGCCTTTTCCTGGCCGGCGCCATTCCGGGCGCCATTGTCGGCTTTTCGCAAATGATCTACAGCTATCTTACGGCGGTCCGGAACGACTATCCGGCCGAGAGTCGTGCTTCTCTCCGTGAGCTCGGCAGCGCCACGAAATCTGGAATCCTGCCACTGCTGGTGCCCGTGATCATCATCGGCGGTGTGCTGACCGGCAAGTTCACGGCAACGGAAGCGGGGATGATCGCGACCGTCTATGTTCTGATCCTGATTTTCGGTGCCTACCGCTCGCTTTCCCTGCGACAGCTTCCTGACGTCCTCGTCAATACCGCCGTCCTCTATTCACAGCCCCTCACGGCGGTGGCGGCGGCGACCATATTCGGCTGGCTGCTCGCCTATTTCCAGGCCCCGGAGGCTGTTGCCGAACTGGCTGGAGGGCTTGTCGACAGCCCGACCCTGACGGTGATGTTCATCGCGATTGTGTTCGTTGTCCTGGGCACTTTCATGGACGCCGTGCCGGCGATTATCATCTTCCTACCCATCGTCAGCCATTTGGTCGAGGTGTCGGGCGCGAGCGCCATCCATACCGGGCTCGTCGTCATCATGACGCTGGCCCTCGGCCTGATCACGCCACCCTATGGCCTCTGTCTGCTTATCGCCTGCGTCCTTGGCAAGGAACCGGTCACCCGCGTCATGGCACAGATGATGGTGTTCTATGGCCTTTTCGTGGTGGTGATCGCGATCATCGTCGTATTCCCGGATGTCAGCCTGTTCCTACCGCGCCTGATCATGCCGAGATTTGTTCATTGACGAGGCGCCGTTGCCTAATCGAGCGACGCTTGAAAGAACCGCGGGGGTGATATGCTGGAAGGCATGAGGGTTGTCAGCTTCTGTCACTATTTGCATGGACCCGCTGCAACCCAATACCTGGCCGATATGGGGGCCGACGTCATCAAGATCGAACGGCCGGGCGGTCCGCTGGAGCGGAGATGGTCGGGCGGGAATGCCTACGTCGAGGGGGTCAGCAGCTTCTATCTTTGCGCGAACCGCAACAAGCGCAGCCTCGCGATCAATCTGAAACACAGTGCTTCGAGGGATGTCCTCTACCGCGTTATCGAGGCGTCCGATGTGCTCGTTGAGAACTTCCGGCCCGGTGTCATGGATCGGCTGGGGTTCGGCTTCGAGGAAGTTCGCCAACGCAAGCCCGATCTGATTTATGTCTCAGCGACGGGCTACGGGCGCGAGGGGCCGATGCGAGACCGTCCCGGTCAGGACTTACTGGTCCAGGCCTATTCCGGACTGATGGCGGCGACCGGGGAGTACGGGAAGCGTCCGACCCCGATCGGCAATGCCGCCGTTGATCAGCACGGCGCGACATTGATCGCGATGGGTATCACGGCGGCCTATGTGAAGAAGCTGCGCACGGGCGAGGGAACCCGCATCGACGCCTGCCTGCTCAACGCAGCTCTGGACCTCCAGTCCGAGGCCCTCACGGCGTACATGTGTGGGTCCGAAACCGACCGCGGCGTCTTCCCACGCGACCGTCATCTTGCGACTTGGTACCACCCGGCCCCATACGGTGTCTATCGTCTCGCCGACTGCTTCATCGCCATCGCGATGAACGGGACCGAGCGGCGATTGGCGGAGCTTCTCGGCAACGATCGCCTGCTCTCGCTATGCGACGGCGACCTTCTCGAACAACGCGATGCCTATGCCCGGGAACTGGCCGAGGATCTTCGTAAGCACCGCCTTGCCGATCTCGCGGACCGATTCGACGAGGCCGACATCTGGTACGCGCCTGTCCAGGACTACGAGGATCTCAAGACGGATCCCCAGGTCGCGGCCAATGATGTTTTCAGACGTGTTCCCATCGGACGATCCACGGCGACACTGGTGAACCATCCTCTTCGCTATGATGGCGAGGCGCCGAAACTGCGCAAGCTGGCCCTCCGTTGCGGTGAAGACGCCCGTGGCATTCTTGGGGAAATTGGCTTTACGCCGAAAGAGATCGATGCCCTCTTCGACGAGGGAGTTCTTTTCGAACAGCAGGACATGAACCAATAAGAGGGGAACGACAGGATGATCGATATGGGCCTCGAGGTGGGTGAAACCGCGAAGTTCTCGAAAACCATCGGGGAAAGCGACGTCTATCAGTTCGCCGGCATCTCGGGCGACTTCTCGCCCAACCATGTCAACGAGGAGTTCATGAAAGGCACGCCTTACGGACACCGCATCGCGCACGGCGTTCTCACCCTTGCCCTGGCGTCGACGACCTCGACGCTGATCGCCGACCGGTCGCTGCAAAGGCAAGACCATTTCGCGCCGGTGTCCCTTGGCTATGACCGCGTCCGGTTCCTCAAGGGGGTACTTATCGGAGACACCGTCACCGTGACCTACACGCTTTCCGAAGTCGATCCCGAAAAACTGCGGTCGCGCGCCGCGATCGAGGCGGTCAATCAACGTGGAGAAACCGTCATGGTCGCCGAGCACGTTATGAAATGGGTCGGGCGAGACGCCTAGCCATGTTCCGCTCAGGCCATGCACTCGTGGCCGCCATCGATGCCCAGCACTTGGCCGGTCACGAAACCGTTCTGCATGAGATAGATGGCGCCAAGGGCGCATTCCTCGGCGGTGCCGATGCGGCCAACGGGCAGCCGTGCCGAGTATTCCGCGTAGCGTTCCTCCTTGTCGTGGCCATGCAGAATGTCCTGCAGCGGCGTGTCGGTCAGGCCCGGTGCGATGGCGTTCACGCGCAGGCCGAGGGGCGCGAACTCCAGGGCCAGGGAGCGTGTCGCGGCGTTCAGCGCGCCGTTGATACAGGCCCCCATGACATATCCCTTGACCGGACGGTGCGCGGCGACCCCGGTATAGAACACGACGCTGCCGCCCCGCCGCATATGCCGACGGCCGTCATAGGCGGCCCAGAACGGCCCCCAGAACTTACTGTCGAAGGAGGCATGGGCTGCTTCCTCCGTGAGATCGCCATAGAGGATCGGTTTGACGGTCGATCCCGGCAGAACGAGATGGTCGAACGGCGTGCAGTCGGCAAGAAAGGCGGCGACCGAGGAGCGGTCCTCGATGCGGAGGGCGTGCCGGGCAACAAGCCTGTTCCCGCGCTGCTCCAGCTTCGTCGCCGCCTCGTTCAGCTTGTCCGCGCCGCGCGCCGCAATCGCGATCTCGGCACCGTTATCGATGGCCATTTCGGCGGTCGCGAACCCCATCCCGTAGGAGCCGCCGATGATGACGACCTTTTGTCCATCCAGCCCGGCCATCGCCTCGGCCCTCCACCTGTGAACAGTGCTCGTTTTATAAACGCTTGGCAAATCTTACCCTTAGGCCAATGGATTATCAAAAGCTCTTAAGTGAACAACAGCGCTCGGACTTCGAGGAGGCTCTCGACCTGATGGTGCGGAAGACGGTCGAAGACGAGCGGAGGATTGGCATCGAGTTTCCTTACGTCACCAATGATGCCGGGGCATGGCGAACATGGCCGGCTTCGGTCTCGGCGGGATACGACGGCGATGCCTGGAGCCATGGAAACTGGTTTTGCGGTTTTTGGGTCGGGCTGCTCCTCGCCTGCCATTTGCGGTCGGGGGAGAAGGACTTTCTCGACTGGGCCCGCGAACGCATGCGGCTTGTCGAGCCTCGTGCCGATGATGCGAATACGCACGATATCGGCTTCATCTTCTGCGGCAGCGCGGTACCCTTTTTCCGGCTGACCGGGGAGATCCGGCATGCCGAGACTGCCCTGCGGGCGGCTGACCGTCTGCGCGCCCGGCTCATCAACACGCCAAGGGGCGGCTTTATCTCCTCCTGGGGCCCCCTCAGCGACGAGCGCGGACGCCGAAGTTCGGCCATCGACACCATGGCCAACCTTCCGTTGCTCTATTGGGCGGCGGAAAAGGCCGACGACGGAAGTTTCCGTCTTGCCGGTGAATCCCATGCGCGAATGACCCGCGAGGCTTTCATCCGGCCGGATGGCTGGACCTATCACGCCGTCGAATATGACCTGTGGTCGGGAAATATCCATCGCGGCTATACGTTCCAGGGCTATGGAGACGAAAGCCGATGGACCCGTGGACAAGCTTGGGCGATCTACGGCTACACGGCGACAGCCGCGGCCACGGGAAAACTGGAATACCTTGAATTGGCCGGGCGCCTGGCCGACAGCTATCTCCGACATCTCGACGGGTCGCGCGTGCCGTTTTGGGACGCTGATGATCCGGCCATTCCAAACGCCATCCGGGACTCCTCGGCTGCCGCCATTGCCGCCTCCGCCATGCTGGAGATGGCAGCGCTCTATCCTTTGCCGGGGGATGGTCGGCGTTGGGCCGGCGAGGGCATCGCGATACTGGAGAGCCTGTGCCGGGATTACCTCGCCCGTGAGGGGGCGCATCGTGGCCTTCTCAAGCATGCCTGCTACTCCAAGCCGCATGGCGAGGGCACCGACAGCGCGGTGATGTTCGGGGACTACTTCTTTGTCGAGGCCCTGTGCCGGATCTTCTATCCCGGCACGCTGAGCGCACTTCCGAGCCGTTTGGGTCAAGGAGTTCAAGGCTAGGGGGGGAGCGATGACAGAAATACGTGATGCGAAGACTTACGGCCGTTCTTGATGAAGGAAAAACCATGGTCGATCTGTTGGGGGGAGTCCGAATCGTCAGTTTCACCCATTTCCTGTTCGGTCCGATGGGCGTTCAGACTCTCGCTGATCTGGGTGCCGATGTGATCGCGGTCGAACCCGTCGGAGGGGGATGGCAGCGCGGTTGGGGAGGAGCGGATAATCGTGTGGTCGATGGTCAAAGCGTTCTTATGCTCGCCGTCGATCGCAACAAACGCTGTATCGCGATCAACCTGAAATCGCCGGAGGGGGTCGAACTCGCGCGCCGCATCATCGCGACCTCGGATGTTCTCGTGACCAACTATCGGCCTGGCGTGCTGGAGAAGTTCGGGCTCGGCTACGACGACCTCAAGAACGACTTTCCGTCCCTGATCTATGCGGCGGCCAGCGGCTACGGACCCGACGGTCCCTATGTCGATCGGCCCGGGCAAGACCTGTTGATTCAGGCCATGTCCGGTTTGGCAACGATCACAGGGGTGGCGGAGTCCGGCCCGCGACCCATCGGGGTCTCTGCCGTTGACCATCATGGCGCGGCTTTGCTGGCGTTGGCTGTGGTGTCGGCGCTCTATCGCCGGGCCCGGTCGGGACAGGGGTGCCGGATCGATGCGACGCTTCTTGGTGCCGCTTTGGACCTTCAGGCGGAATCCCTGGTTGGCTACCTCAACGGTCCGCGCGGAGAGTCGGTGATGCCGCCGAAGTACATTGGAGGGTGGCTGTACGGCGCCCCCTACGGCATCTATCCGACCAGCGATGGCCACATGGCCATCTCCCTCGGCAGTCTGAAAGCGTTGGCCGATGCTCTTTCGGCGCCTGAAATTGCGGCCTTCGCCGATTCAGATCAGTACAAGAAACGCGAGGAGATTGCAGCCTGCGTCGCCCGGGCGGTTGCCGGACGGACCACCGAGGAGTGGTTGGAGATCCTCTCGCATCACAAGATCTGGCACGCCCCGGTCAACGAGTATGACGCCGTGGAGGCCGATCCTCAGGTTCGCCACAACCGGCATTTCGTCACCCAGCCGAGCGCGACCGGCGCGCCCGCGACCTTCGTCACCCATCCTGTTCGTTACGATGGAGAGGTGCCTGAGATCCGTCTCCCCCCTCAGCCTTTGGGCGCACAGACCACTGAGGTTATGCGGGAGTTGGGCTATGGCGAGGCTGAGATCGCGTCGCTTGAGGAGGCGGGCGTCGTGCAGTGCGATCACCCGGAGCGATGACGGGGAATGGAACAGTCCGCAAAGGACAGAAGCAGGGCTGTGGGACTGGAAACGGGGCGGTGGCGCAAAGTGACTCTAAGTGATGACGATCGGCTCCTTGACCGGGCATTCGACCTCGGGGTGGAGAAATGCCTACGTGACGCGCGCACGCTAGGGGCCTTCCCGCATGTGACCCGGAACGGGCGTTGGTTGATCAGCGAGCATGGCCGCTGGACCGCGGGATTCTTCGTCGGCATGTTGTGGCTCGTGTCCATGGTAGCAAAAGATAGTGATGCTGCGGACTGGGCCAGTTCCTGGGCCAAACGCCTGGCGTTTCGCGCTTCCGATCGCTCCACACACGACATGGGATTTCTGTTCGAGCCGAGCTTCGTACGCGGATACCGCGCAACCGGCCACGAGGGTTTTCGCGACGTTGCGATCCAGGCGGCGCGGTCGCTGGCCAGCCGCTTCCATGCGCAGGGACGTTTCATCCCGGCCTGGAGTCCCGAAGAGGATCCGTCCTACGCCGCCCTGGCCATCGTCGACACCATCATGAACGTCCCTATCCTGATTTGGGCAGGACGGGAGTCCGGGGACGAAACGCTTTTGCGCGTCGGCGTCGAAACGGCCCTGACCATCCGAGATCAGCATGTTCGGGAGGACGGCGCGACCTATCACGTCGTCGACCACGCCCCGAAGAGCGGGGCGATCACGCGCAAAGGGACCCACCAGGGGGCGTTCGAGGGTTCCTGCTGGACGCGCGGTCAGGCTTGGGCGGTTTATGGCTTCACAAAGGTTGGGGTCATGCTGAAGCAGGCAGAGTTGCTGGAGACCGCGCGTCGCCTTGCGGACTATTTCCTCGCGCGTCTTGGCGACGCGGTCCTTCCCCCTTGGGACTTTGACCGTCATGCAAAGGGCGAGCCCCGTGATTCGGCTGCGGGATCGATCGCCGCCTCGGGACTAATCGAGCTCGGTCGGGCGACGGGAGAAGATGCCTACACCAAGGCCGGACGCCGTATTGCGGTTGGGCTTGCTCGGACCTGCATCTACTTCGAGACGCCGGACACCCACGGCCTTCTCAGACATGGCAGTGTCGACGTGCCGCGCCGGTCCGGCATCGATGAGTCAATCATTTATGGCGACCACTATTTCATGGAAGCGATCATGAAGCTTCGGAGACCGGCATTCTGGGAGCAGCTCGGCTGCGTTGAGTATTAGAGCTTTGTGTTATGAGGTCTATCCATGCGAAATGAGGAGATCCCGTAGGGCCTTCTGGAAGAAGGGCAGGGAACTTCCATGGATCACGTCCATGGGGCCCGGCCGGGCCGCATACATCTGGCATTTGTCGCGCGCGTAGAAGGGGAGGTGCCGCTCGAAGGTCCGATTCAAACGGTCGAAGATGCGGTCCTGGAGGGCGAAGGGACCGGTCAGCACAACGCGTTCGGGATAGAAAGCCTTGTAGAGGTTGGCGAGGGAGAGGGCGAAGGTCTCGCCGGCGCGCCGCATCACCTCAAGCTCGGCCACCCGATGCTCACGCATGAAGCGTTCGAAGGCCCATTCGTCGGCCGGCGCCTCCGGGAATGACCGGCGGATTTCCGGCAGCATGGCCCAAAGCGCCGCCTCGGTCTCCAGACATCCCGTCTCGCCGCAAAAGCAGGTCTGGAGCGAATCGGGCGAAACAATCCAATGCCCGAGTTCGCCGAAACTGCCGACGCTGGAATCCAGCACCGTCCCGTTCCAGGAATAGGCCGAACCGATGCCATAGCCCCAATGCACGAACAGGACGCCGCCCTTGCGTTCCTCGGGGCGGCGGAGCATCCGGGTGCGCAGCTCGAGGCTCAGATTCCGGCTGACATGCACGGTTAGACCGGTGCGCTCGGCAATGGCGTCGAAGGAGAGGTCGCGCATCTTCGGCCAGCGCGAGGAAAAGATCCAACGGCGCTCGGCCGGGTCGATGATGCCGGGAACGGCGATGCCGATGCCGAGGAGTTGGGACTCGGCGGGAGCCTCGTCCCGAAGGTCGTCGATCAGCCCCTCAATCGCCTCGATGACTCGTTTGTTTCCGGTCTCCATGCCGTTCAGGCCGGCGACCCGCTCGGCCAACACATTACCGGCCATGTCGACCAGGGCGCCCCGGATGTCGTGGGATACGACATGGATCACGAGGACGGCAAAACGCGTCATCTGCGCCTGGAGCAAAATCTCCGGGCGGCCCTGCCGGGGCGGCGAGAGCGATTTGCTCTCAACGACGACGCCGTCGTCGATCAACTCGTTCACCAAGGCGGAAATCGTCGTCGGACGTATGCGCAGCCGCGACGCCAGCCGCTTGCGCGTTACCGGCCTATCGCCGCAGATCGCCGCGAGGATCTTCGCCTTGTTGCGATCGACGGCGCGGGAGGAACGCCCGTCCAGAATGTCTTCAAAGGCGACCAGCATGAACGTCCATTTCGGTCCACTTCGTTCGCGGCTCGGGACTAAAGCCAAAAAAAGGCATAGACCGACATTTAATAACACGATATGTTATTAAATTATTCAGGGAGCTTCGAGCGTCTTTTTTTTGCCGGGGCAGGGCAAGCCTCTGGCGGACGTTTCGAACCCCCGGGGAATGGCTTTGCAACGAGACGTCCGCGCAGGAGTTACTGATGGCGCGCGCGTAACCACGGAGAGAATCGATGATATCCAAGGCTCCACTCTGTTCGCTGATCGCGGCCGTGTTCGTCGCCGGCAGCATCGGCGTCGCCAACGCGGCGGAGGTGATTCGCCTGGGTCATATTCGGGACACCAACCACCCGACCCACGCCGCGGCCCTCAAGTTCAAGGAGGTTCTGGAGGTAAAATCTAACGGCGCCTTCGAGGTGAAGGTCTATCCGAACAGCCAGCTCGGCGGCCCCAAGGAGATGTTCGTCCAGATGCAGACCGGCGACCTCGAGATGGTCTATGGCGGCATCAATACCTTTGCCTGGATCAAGGGCGGCGAGGCGTTCGAGATCACGGCCATTCCGTTCCTGTTCCGCGACTATGAGCATATGAGGAAGTCGCTCAGGGCCGACTTCTTCAAACCCATCATCGCCGAGGCCGAGAAGAACACGGGCATCAAGGTCGTCAACATCAACGGCGACACGGCCCCGCGCGGCCTCACCACCCGCGATAAGCCGGTCAACACGGCCGATGACTTCAAGGGCCTGAAGATCCGTACGGCGGCCAGCCCGACGGTCCTGCGGGCGATGAAGACGCTGGGCGCGCTGCCCCAGCAGATTCCGTTCGCGGAGCTCTACATGGCGCTCAAGACCGGGGTCGTGGATGCCCAGGAGAACGGCGCTTCCGTCGTAAATGCAAAGAGTCTGTTCGAAGTCCAGAAGTACTACATGAAGACGGACTACATCCGAGATATCGAAACCTTCTACATGTCGATGGATGCGTGGAACGGCCTTTCGGACGCAAACAAGGCCGCGATCATGGAGGCCACCGAAACGGCCGGCGCCTTCGGGACTCAGAAGCTCAACGAGCTGATGAACGGGGTCTATGAGGAGCTGCGCGGGAAAATGACGGTCGTCGAACCCGATACCGAGAGCATTCGCCAGAGGCTGGCCGGCGCCTTCGACGACTTCGAAGGGGAGAAATGGCCGAAGGGGTTGATCGCCAAGATCTCGGCCGTGAAGTAGCATGACACTGGCTGGTGTGCGGAGGCCGCGCGGCCTCCGTGCGCCTCCCGCCACCGACACCGCCGGCAAAACGCCGGATTGGGCCGGATCTCGCTGCTCACGCAAAGGGACGGCCCGAGCAAAGCAACGCTGTTCTCGCACTCTTCCGGACCGGCATACCGCATGATCGCCCTGCTTTTCCTTATGCTGTTCGCGCTCGTCGCCGTCGGCATGAACATCTGGCTGGCGATGGGCATCAGCGGCGTCCTCTACATCCTGATTCAGGGCGAGATGTCCCTGCGTCTGGTCGCCTCCTCGATGGTTGGCGGCGTCGACTCGACGACGCTCGTCGCGATCCCGTTCTTTATTCTCGCCGGCGACCTGATGAACCGCTCCGGCATCACGATGAAGCTCACACAGCTCGCGGACTACTTCGTCGGCCGAGCCAAAGGGGGGCTCGCCTATGTCGCCGTCATCGTGAACGTCATTGTCGCGGGGGTGTCGGGCTCGGCCGTGGCCGACGCCAGCGCCGTCTCCTCGGTTGTCATCCCGACGATGCTGAAGCGCGGTTACGACAAGGCGTTTGCGGCGTCCATCAACGGCGCCGCAGCGGTGATCGGGCCCATCATCCCGCCCAGCATTCCGATGATCTTCATCGGGGTCATCAGCGGGATCTCGATCGGCAAGCTGTTCCTGGGCGGCGTGGTTCCCGGCCTGATGATGGGCGGCATTCTCATCGCGATGATCTTCGTCCTAAGCCGGCGCAGGAATTATCCGACGGTCGAGATGGAGATGGACCTGGGCACCCTGCGACGCCTCATCCGGGACTCCTTCTTCGCGCTGATGGCGCCCCTCATCATTCTGTTCGGCATCATTTTCGGGGTCGTGACCCTGGTCGAGGTTTCGGTGCTGGCGGTCCTCTACATCCTGTTCATCTCGATCTTCGTCTACCGCAGCATCCGCATTCGGGATCTGCCGCGAATCTTCATGCATTCGGCGGTGTTCTCGGCGGCGATCATGATCATCTTCGCCGTCGTCGGGCTCTATCAGTACATCGTGGCCTACGAGCAGCTCGGGGAGATGTTGGGGGAGCTGATTCCGGCCCTCAACCTGAACCGGTTCTGGTTTCTTCTGCTGGTCAACATCTTCTTCCTGATCATGGGCTGCATCCTCGACGCCGTGCCGGTTATGCTCATCTTCTTCCCGGTGCTGCTGCCGACGGCCATCCAACTGGGAATCGATCCCACCCATTTCGGCGTCATCGTGGTGATGAACCTGATGATCGGGCTGCTGACCCCGCCTATCGGCGTGCTCCTGTTCCTCGAGGCCAAGATCGCCAATCTCGGGTTTGACAAGCTGGTGCGCGGCATCTGGCCCTTCACCCTGTCCCTGATCGTGGTGTTGCTGCTCTGCACCTATATCCCCGGCCTCGTGACCTATCTACCCAATCTGATCCTGGGATGAGGGGAGGGGAGGGAGCCGACATGCGTCAATTGATCGACCAGATGGTGCGGGTGGTGCGATGGACGGCAGGGACCCTGTTCATGGCGATCTTCCTGCTCTATGTCGTTCAGATTGGCCTACGCTACTTCATCGGCGAGACTTGGCTCTGGGTGCCGGACTTCCTGCGCCTGCTGTTCATCTGGTTTGTCTTTCTGGGCGCCACCGCGCTTTATGCCTCGAGGGAGCATCTGATGGTCGATTTCTTCGTCCAGAGAATGCGGCCGCGGGTCCAGGACATGCTCGCCGTCGCGATTGAAGCAGCGGCCATCGCGTTTTTCGCCATCCTCTTCTTCAAGGGGCTGGAGATTGCCGAGAAACGCATGCGAGTCCCGTTCGATACCTGGGATTTCCCCACCGGATACGCCTATGTCTCGATATCCGTCTGCGCCGTCCTGATGACGGCGATCGCGGCCCATCGCATCGCCAACCGTGTCAGAAACCTGCTGGGAAAAGGAGACCCTTCGGATGTCCAAGGAAACTGACGGCTATCGTTCGACCGTCGTCCGTCTTCTCGACGAGATCTATGAGGGCCTCCCGGCCATCGATACGGCCGCCAACGTCGTCGCCGAGGCGATCATGCAGGATGACGTGATCCATGTGATCGGCCCCGGAGGGCATTCGAACATGGGAGTGGAAGAATTGCTGTGGCGGGCCGGCGGGTTGGCGCCCATCAACGCGATCCTCGACGCCGGAACGAACCTGATCCACGGGGCCAAGCGGTCGAACGTCATCGAACGCACCCCCGGCTATGCCGCGCGGGTGCTGGATGCCTACCGCGTCGGTCGCAAGCCGGGCGAGGTCATCATCATCGTCAACGCTTACGGCGTGAATGCCATGTGCATCGACACCGTGGAGGAGGCCAAGCGGCGAGAGATGATCACCATCGGCGTGACCTCCCGGTCCTTCGCCGACGCCTTGCCCGCCGACCATCCCTCGCGGCATCCCTCGGGCAAGAACCTCTATCAGGAGGTGGACCACTTCCTGGACTGCCGCCTACCTTTCGGGGACGCCGTCGTCGAGATTGGCGGCGGCGAGAAGACCGGGCCGACCTCGACCTTCTGCAACGTCTTTGTCCTCAACCTGTTGATGATCGAGACCATCCGGAAAATTGTCGAGGCCGGTCGGACGCCGCCTATCTGGCGCAGCGCCAACATGCCCGGCGGCGACGAGGCCAACCGCGCGCTGGAGGAGATCTACATTCCGCGCATCCGGCATCTCGGATGAGCAGGGGTCGCAGGAACAAGGAGCGGGAGCCGTGAAGATCTCGATCTTCGAAACTAAGGAGCAGATGGGGGCGGCTGCCGTTGCCGAAGGCGCGGAAGCCCTCCGTGCCGAGCTTGCACGCCGGGGCGCGGCCGGCATCGTCCTCGCCACCGGCACCAGCCAGTTCGAAATGCTAGAGGCCCTGGTGGCGGCGGACGGTATCGACTGGTCCAGGGTAACGGCCTTTCATCTGGACGAATACATCGGTTTGCCCCTCGACCATCCCGCTTCCTTCCGTGGCTACCTCAAGGAACGTTTCGCGGCTCGGGTTCCCGATTTGGCCGCCTTCCACTATGTCGATGGCCAGGCCGCCGATCCGGTGGCGGAGACAGAGCGGCTCGGCGCCCTCATTCGGCGTCATCCCATCGCCGTCGCTTTCATTGGGATCGGCGAGAACGGGCATCTCGCCTTCAACGATCCACCGGCCGATTTCAAGACCGAGGAGCCGTTTATCATCGTCACGCTGGACGAGGCATGCCGGAAGCAGCAATTGGGCGAGGGCTGGTTCCCCACCCTGGAGGACGTGCCGTCGCAGGCCATTTCCATGAGCGTTCGCCAGATTCTAGTCGCGCGTAAGCTGGTTGTGACCGTCCCGGATGCGCGCAAGGCGCAGGCTGTGAAGGGCGCGGTCGAAGGGGAGGTCAGCAACCTTTGCCCCGCCTCGATCCTGCGAACGCATCCCGACTGCCACCTGTTTCTGGACGAGGGTGCAGCGTCGATGTTGAGCGAAACCTGAGGCGTTCATGGGCGAGCGGTATGAACGATGGAGATGATTGAACGCCAGCCGAAGGAAGAGCGGGAGATCCTGGTCGCGGTGCCGGGTGGCGGCGCGCGCCGCTACCGCGTCGACGGATCTGGCCGCGTCGCCGGTTGGGAAAGGGCGGCTCCCACAGCCACTAGTCCGGTGACTTTGGGCCTCGTGGATATCCAGGTGAACGGTTTCGCCGGCGTCGACTTCAACCGCGAGGATCTTACGGCGGCGGATCTGGATCGGGCGCTATCGGCCATGCTGGCCTGCGGCGTGACTCGGTGCCTGCCAACGATCATCACCGCTTTTCCGGATCGTATGCGGGCTCGCCTCAGGGCGCTAGACCGGGCGATTTGGGGAAGCCGCTTGGGAACCTTGATGGTAGACGGACTCCATATCGAGGGACCGTTTCTGTCGCCGGCGGACGGGTACGCCGGCTGTCACCCGAAGGAGGCCATGCAGCCTGCCAGCATGGAAGCCTTCGATACCCTTGTCGAAGGCCTGCGCACGCCCGTCCGTCTGGTCACCGTGGCGCCCGAGTGCGAAGGTGCGCTGGTGTTCATCCGCGAGGCGGTGGCTCGGGGGCTCGTCGTCGCCATCGGTCACACCAACGCCACGCGGGCCCAGGTGGAGGAGGCGGCCGAGGCCGGCGCGCGTCTCTCCACCCATCTTGGTAATGCCATGTCGCATAAGCTTGAGAAAAACGAGAATCCCCTGTTTGCTCAGCTCGGCGAGGATCGGCTCTTTGCCAGCTTCATCGCCGACGGAATCCATATCCCGGTTTACATGCTGCAGTCCTGGATCCGGGCCAAGGAGATCAAGCGGGCTCTGGTGGTGACCGACGCGACGGCCGCTGCCGCCGCGGCGCCAGGGGCCTATACGCTCGGGGACGTGCCGATCGAGCGGTGCGAGGACGGGGTCGTGCGCGAACCGGGCTCCAAATACCTCGCCGGCTCCTCTGCGACGATGGACGGGATCTTGCGCAATCTGATGGCGTGGTTCGGGTTCGACCTCGAAACGGCGCTGACTTTCGCGCGCACAAATCCGCTGCATCTGCTCCGCTACCCCGCGACGCCGGACAAGGGCGACGTGGCGGAATTCGTCTGGTGGCGAGAGGCGGAGGGTGGCCTCAGAGTCGAGGCAGCCCAGGTCGGCCCCTACCGATACGAGGTTTAGAGCATGATGCCATGTGACAGATCGACGTTGGCCTCGCCTTATTCACGAACTATCTTGCGTCCTCGCCGAACGCGCGTCCTTCGGCCCTGATTCCACTGTGCGTCCCGGAGCCCCCGGGTACGAGCGAGGCCCCTTGGACATCCTGTCTTGGTTTCAAGTCGTCTTGGTCTGCAGCATGGGCGCGGCCTCCCCGGGGCCCAGCCTCGCCGTCGTCCTGCGCAACACGATGACCGGCGGTAAGCGCCAGGGCGTTTTGACCGGACTCGGGCATGGCCTCGGGATCTTCCTGTATGCGGGACTGGTGGTTGCCGGGTTGGCGGCGACGGTCATCGCCTTTCCGGCGCTCAGGGCGTTCCTCGCCTATGGCGGGATCGCGTTGCTTGTTTGGCTGGGGCTGACGTTCCTGGGCGTCCGGCTTCCCCCGCGAGGGAACAAGGGCAGAGACGAGCCAGCGGACGCGGGGGCGTCGCTCAGCGTCGCCGGCTCGGATCGGGGCGGCTTCGCCGCCGGGTTTTTAATCGCGTTTCTCAACCCCAAGATCGCGGCCTTCTTCCTCGCCATTTTCACGCCCTTCATTCGGGCCGAGGCGGACATCGTCGAGAAGGCCATACTGGCGATCACCGCCGGTGTCATCGACGCGGGCTGGTATGTGCTCGTCGCGTTGGTTCTTTGCGGCACGGGGCTGATTGACCTGCTTCGGCGCCATGCCGTGACCGTTGAGCGGACGATCGGTGTTGTGCTGCTGCTGATCGCCGGGGGACTGTTGATCGGGTAGGGCAGTCAGCCATCCCCGCGACCGCGCCGGCGCCTCCTCTCAGGCGACGATCCAGTCGTGATCGGGGTCGTTCTTGAACACCCATTTCCGGGTCGGTCCGGCCATGACGTTGAGGTAGTAGAGGTCATAGCCATGCGGCGCGCCCACCGGATGGTATCCCTTCGGAACCATGACAACATCGCCGTCCTGCACCGATATCGTCTCATCGATGGATCGGTCGTCCGTGTAGACGCGCTGGAACGCAAAGCCTTGCGGCGGGTTGAGACGATGATAGTAGGTCTCCTCCAACGCCGACTCGGCGGGCAGGGCGTCCCGGTCATGCTTGTGGGGCGGATAGCTGGACCAATGTCCCGCCGGCGTGATCACCTCGACGACCAGCAGGCTGTCGGCGCCCGGATCGCTGTCCGGCAGGATGTTGGTGATATAGCGGGAACTGGTCCCTTTTCCCCGAACCTCCACGGTGGTCGGATCGATCCGAATCACACGCGCGGGATGGCTGGCCCGTCTGGCCGGGCCTGAACCCACCCCAAGCTCCAAGTCCGTTCTCGCCGTAACCGAGAAGTCGCTGCCGGCCGGGACGTAAACGGCATCCGCCGGCTTGCCATCGAATGGACTCGCGCGTGTTCCGAGATCGGCGAAGGCCTCGCTGCCGGCGGTTATGTCGGCAAAGCCCGAGACCAACACCAGACAGTATTCCCTGTCGCCGGTTTTCCGGGCGATCGACTGACCTTCCTTCAGCTTGAACACCTCGAATCCGACATAGCCCCATCCCGCGGACTCAGGCGTGATATGGATGACCCGTCCGTCGGAATCAGGTTCGCTTGAACGCACCAAAAGACGCGACATGCGCGTACCTCCGTTCCCTTGATCTCACATGAGCCCGGCCTCGGCAGCCATCCGCGAAAGGTTGGCGTGGCCCATCTCGGCATAGGTCTTGGGGTTCGCCTTTTCCGGGTCCTGCTCCGCCTCGACCACCAGCCAGCCCCGATATCCGGCCCGGGCCATCTCCGCGAGCACCGGGGGGAAGTCCACATCGCCGTCGCCGGGCACCGTGAACACGCCGTCCACCACCGCGTCGAGGAAGCTGACATCCCGGTTCCGAGCTTCTTCGCAAACCGCCCCACGAAGATCCTTGCAGTGAACATGGGTGACGCGCTGTGCGTATGTCTTCGCCAGGGCTACCGGGTCGATCCCCGCAAAGGCGGCGTGGCCGGTGTCCAGCAAAAGCCCCACGGAATCGTCGGTAGAATCCATGAAGCGGTCGATCTCCTCAGCCGTTTCGACAACCGTTCCCATGTGATGGTGGTAGGCAGGAGCCAATCCCTGGTCGCGGAGATAGGCGCAGACCTCTGACATCTGGCGGCCGAAGGCGGCCCAACCGCCCGCCGTCAACTTCGGCCGGGACGAGAGGGTGCTGGTTTTGTCGCCGTGAACCGCGCCGGTGGTTTCGGCCAGGATGAAAACGGTGCAGCCCATGGCCTTGATCAGGGTCAGATGGTCCTGCATCGCCGCGATTTCCTCGGCCGCCGAGCGCGCTAGCAGGCCCGATGAATACCATCCGCCGACCAAGGCGATATCATGGGCCTCCATAATGGGCCGGAGCTCGTCGGCCTGCCGCGGAAACTTGTTCCCCAGCTCGATGCCGGTGAACCCCGCTCCCCGGGCTTCGGACAGGCAGGTCTCCAGAGGAATCCAGCCACCCAACTCCCTCATGTCATCGTTGGACCAGCCGATGGGGTTGATACCGAATGTCACGCCCATGACCTAATCTCCCAGGCGCTGGCGGGCGCGCTCCGTTTCGTAGGTTCGGCGTGCGGCGCGTACCCCTTCGCTTTCCGACACTTCGGCCACGGCCACATCCCACCAGGCGCCGCCGGCCTCGGTGGCGATCATCGGGTCGGTATCGATGACGATGGCGTAGGTGCGGTCGGACGCCCTGGCCCGCGCCATCGCCGCCTCCAACTCGGCGAGGGACGAGACCTTCTCCGCCGTTGCGCCCAGGCTTTCCGCATTCTTGCGGAAGTCGATCGCCGGCAGCTCATTGTGCAGGGCATCTTTCAGGAGATTGTTGAAGGGCTCCCGCCCGCAGCTCGTTTGCAGGCGAGTGATGCATCCAAAGCCGCGATTGTCGAGGATCACCAAGATGAGTTTTTGGCCGAGCATAATGGACGTCGCGATCTCGGCGTTGAGCATCAGATAGCTGCCGTCGCCCACCATGACGACGACCTCCCGGTCCGGCTGGGCCATTTTGACCCCAATCCCGCCGGCAATTTCGTAGCCCATGCAGGAGTAGCCGTATTCCAGGTGGTAGCCACCGACCTGAGGAGTCCGCCATAGCTTGTGCAACTCGCCCGGCAACCCGCCCGCGGCGCAGACGACGACGGCGTTGTCATCGACCGACCGGTTGACGGCGCCGATCACCTGCGCATCGCTCGGAAGGGCGGTATCGCTCGCGGCGAGCACCGCGTCCGCCGCTTGATTCCAGTCGCCGATCTGACGCGAGGTTCGGTCACGCCAATCGGACGACGCTTCGTAATCGCCGAGCGCCGCGTCGAGCGCGGCCAGACCCTCGCGAGCGTCGGCGACCAGAGGCTCGGCCTGATGCTTGTGGCTGTCGAAAACCGTGACATTGAGCTGGATGATCCTGCGTCCGGGATTACCGAACAGGGCCCGCGAACCGCTGGTGAAGTCCTGCAGGCGCGTTCCTGCCGCCAGGATGACATCGGCCTCGGCCGAGAGCGCGTTGGCGGCGCTCGATCCGGTCACGCCGATGGATCCGACGTTCTGCCGATGATCCCAGGGGAGGACGCCCTTGCCGGCCTGCGTCTCGGCGACCGGGAAGCCATGACGGGTGGCGAAGTCGGCCAGAAGGCCATCCGCCTCGGAATAGAGCACGCCACCGCCGGCGACGATCAGCGGCTTCTCGGCCTGCCGCAGGATATTCGCGGCGCGGGCGAGCTCTCCCTCGTCGGGGCGGACGCGCCGCTGCTCCCAGACCTTTTCGCGGAAAAAACCTTCGGGGAAGTCATAAGCTTCGGCCTGCACGTCCTGGCACAACGCCAGGGTGACCGGACCACAATCCGCCGGATCGGTCAGCACGGCCATGGCCCGTGGTAGGGTGACCAGGAGCTGCTCGGGGCGGGTGATCCGATCCCAATATCTGGAGACGGGGCGAAAACAGTCATTGGCCGTCACCGTAGGATCGCCGAAATCCTCCACCTGTTGCAGCACGGGGTCGGGCCGCCGGCTGGCGAAGACGTCTCCCGGCAGGAAAAGGACGGGCAGACGGTTCACATGGGCCACCGCGGCGGCCGTCACCATGTTGGTGGCGCCGGGACCGATGGAGGAGGTCACGGCCATGACCCGCTTGCGCCGGCTGGCCTTGGCATAAGCGATGGCGGCATGGGCCATCGCTTGTTCATTGTGGCCCCGGAAGGTGGGCAACTGCTCGCGCAGGGGATAGAGGGCCTCGCCCAGACCGGCGACGTTGCCATGGCCGAAGATCGCCCAGACGCCGGCGAACAAGGGCACGGCCTCGCCTCCGACCCGGACCTTCTGATTGATCATGTACCGCAGCAGCGCCTGTGCGGTCGTCAGTCTGACCGTGGACATCTCTCCATCCTCCTCCCTTGAAAGCGGATACCCGGTCGGGCCTTGCAACAATCGACGGTCATCACGTCGACCTCCCGTTCCTCGACGTTCCGATTGTCGGCTCTCCAATGACCGAATGGAATTTTCTTATTTTGACAAACGTAGAAAATTTTGTTCAATTTAGCAAGTCCGTTTCCCGCTCGGGTCCGCATACCAAAAGGCCATGTCCGCCCCAAGGGGTCGGATATTCCTTGGGAGCCGTGAGAGGGGGGGGAGGCGCTGCTCATCGCCGCCGGTGCCGAAGCTGACTTCGAGTTATTGGGCGAAAAAACCAGCATGTTTAAGCTGATACGAATGTTGATAGTGGCGGCGAGGTGTCAGAAGGGGGTATTCTTGAGCGGGGCAATCGGGCAAGTAATGGGGTCGACGTCCCGCGCCGATCATGAAAAAAAGAACCGGGTGCACGTAATCGAATTCCCGGCGTGACGGTCGGGTCGAGCTTGAGCCGACCCTGTTTGGTAGACCTTGATACCGCTGTCGATGTCAGCGGGTTTTGATGCGATCAAGTTTAGGGAGGCGAATGATGAAGTCATTTATGACGAAGTTACTTGCGGCTGCTGCCTTGGTTATTGGAAGCTTCTCCGTCGCGAGTGCCGACGATGTCAAAATCATCGTGGTCAGTCACGGCCAAGCCAATGACGCCTTCTGGTCGGTCGTCAAGAACGGCGTCACCAAGGCGGCGGAAGATTTGGGCGTCGACGTGGATTACCGGGCCCCGGAGACCTTCGACATGGTGGCGATGTCGCAACTGATCGACGCCGCCACGAACCAGGAGCCCGACGGGCTGGTGGTATCTATTCCCGATGGCGACGCCCTGGGTCCGGCGATCAAGCGGGCCGTCGCCGCTGGCATTCCGGTGGTCTCGATGAACTCCGGCTCCGATGTTTCGAAGTCGCTCGGGGCTGTCCTGCATGTGGGTCAGGAGGAGTATTACGCGGGACAGGTCGCGGGCGAGGCGCTGAAGGCCATGGGCGGCAAGAAGGGCATCTGCGTCAACCATGAGGTCGGTAATGTCTCCCTCGACCAACGCTGCGCGGGGTTCGCCGAGGGCTTTGGCGGCAACGTCAAGGTTCTGCCGACGACGAACGATCCGTCGGACGTCAAGGCGAAGGTCAAGGCGGCGCTCCAGTCCGATTCGTCCATTGACACGGTTCTCGGGTTGGGCGCGACCACGAGCGGCGAGCCGTCCGTTGCCGCCGCCGAGGAACTCGGCAAGGGGGGATCGGTGATGGTCTCGACCTTCGACCTTTCGGCCGAGTTCTTGCAGGCCGTTGCTGACGGCAAGGCCACCTTCTTGGTCGATCAGCAGCAGTACCTGCAGGGCTATCTCCCGGTCGCGTTTCTCGCCATGAACGCTCGGTTCGGGTTGATTCCGGGAGGCAACGTGCCGTCCGGGCCGAACCTGATCACCCAGGAGAAAGCCGCCCAGGTGGTCGAACTGGCGGCCAAGGGTATTCGCTAAGCAAGAAGTTGATCTGGCTGGGCCGGGCGGTTTTCCGCCCGGCCCGTTACCCGATTCAGTCAACTCCATGGGAGTCGAGTTATGACCGCATCAGAGGGTGACGTCGCCACCGTCGAGCAAGTGGTTGACGAGCGGCTGATGAAGAAGTCCCTCGTCACTCAGGTCATGCGGCGTCCCGAGCTTGGGGCCGTCGCCGGTTTCGTGCTCGTTACCTTGTTCTTCCTGCTCGTGGCGAGCGACCAGATGTTCACGCTTGCCGGCTTCATGAATTTCATGTCCCCGGCCGCCCAGCTTGGAATCCTCGCGATCGGGGCCGCCATGCTTATGGTTGGCGGCGAGTTCGATTTGTCCGTAGGCTCGATGGTCGCCTTTTCGGGGCTGGTGTTTGGCGTCGCGCTGACGGTCTGGGAGCTGCCGCTTCTCCTGAGCATTCTTGTGGCCTTTGTCGTCGCCGGGGCGTTCGGCGCCTTCAACGGCCAGATCGTGCTTCGAACCGGCCTGCCGTCCTTCATCGTGACTCTGGCTTTTCTGTTCATCCTCAGGGGGCTCTCCCTGGTCGGCCTCAAATGGGCGACCGGCGGCTCGACCCAGCTGCGCGGCATCAAGGATATCGCCGGCGAGGGATGGGTCACGGAGATCTTTTCCGGGGATGCCTTCGAGGGTTTCTTCGCTTGGATGGCGGCGCAAGGCTGGATCGATACCTTCAGGAGCGGCCTGCCCAAGGTCAGCGGCGTTCCGGTCGAGGTTCTGTGGTTTATCGCGCTCTCGGCGGTCGCCACCTGGGTGCTGCTGCGAACTCAGTTCGGCAACTGGATCTTTGCGGCCGGCGGCGATGCGAACGCCGCACGCAATTCAGGGGTGCCGGTTCGCCGCGTGAAGACGATCCTGTTCATCGTCACGGCCTGCTGCGCGACCCTGGTGGCGGTCCTTACGGTGCTCGACGCGGGGTCGACCGACGCCCGCCGCGGCTTCCAGAAGGAGTTCGAGGCCATCATCGCCGCGGTGATCGGCGGCTGCCTGCTGACCGGCGGCTACGGGTCGGCGGTGGGTGCCTTCTTCGGCGCCGTGATCTTCGGCATGGTCGCCATCGGCCTGACCTATACCCAAATCGATCAGGATTGGTACCAGGTATTCCTCGGCGGCATGCTGCTCCTGGCGGTGCTCTTCAACAACTTCATTCGCAGACGGATGACGGGAGAGCGGTCATGACCAGTTCGGCTCCACTCATCGAGGTGCGCGATATCGTCAAGCATTTCGGCTCGGTCATTGCGCTCAACGGCGTGTCCCTGACGGTCAATTCGGGCGAGGTCCTGGGGTTGCTCGGGGATAACGGCGCCGGTAAGTCCACGTTGATCAAGACGTTGTGCGGCGTGCACAAGCCGACCAGCGGCGAGATCTATATCGATGGCGAGCGGGTTTCCTTCAATTCCCCGCGCGATGCCCAGGTTTACGGCATTGCGACGGTGTATCAGGACCTGGCCATGATCCCGCTGATGTCGATCACCCGAAACTTCTTCATGGGGCAGGAACCGGTGAAGCGCTGGGGACCGTTCCGTTTCATCGACCTCAAGAGCGCGGACAAGATCACCCATGATGAGATGATGAAGATCGGCATCGACGTGCGCGACCCGGGTCAGGCGGTGGGCACGCTGTCCGGCGGCGAGCGGCAGACCGTGGCCATCGCCCGCGCCGTGCATTTCGGGGCCAAGGTTCTGATCCTGGACGAGCCGACCTCGGCGCTCGGCGTCCGCCAGACCTCGATGGTGCTCAAGTTCGTGAACAGGGTGCGTCAGCAGGGGGTCGGCGTGATTCTGATCACCCACAACGTGCGCCACGCTTACGCCGTCGGCGATCGCTTCACGATCCTCAACCGTGGGCGCACGCTCGGCACCTACACCAAGTCCGAGATCGAGATCGACGAGCTGCAGAACCTCATGGCCGGCGGCAAGGAACTCGCCGATCTGACGGAGGAGTTGGGCGGAACGGTCTAGTAAACGCGCCGGGTCGAGCCGTCAGCGAGCGCTGCGCCGCGCCAATTCGGGGATGTTCCAGCGGCCGATGCCAAGATCGTCCAGCTCGCGGTCGTCCAGGCTCTCCAGTTCGTGGATGGTCTTCTGGACGGCGATCCAGCGGCGAATGCGGGTAAGGGTTTTATGGAACGACATGGCCGCTCCTCCTTCTTCAAGGCCCGTCCCATAGGACCGTTCTTGGTCGGGACGAGCTAACTACCGATGAAAAGAGAATAAGTCTAAGGAAGAGCATAGAGAATCGGCGTTTTTGCGTATCTGAGTTGAACCTTTCGCATAGCGGCGTCTTGATGCCGTTCTTTAAACAAGCGCCTTTGGGAGGGCGTGTCCAAACATGGAAACGATCGGTATCGGCCTGATTGGGACCGGTTTCATGGGGAAATGCCATGCCTTGGCCTTTGGGGCGGTCAAGGCCGTGTTCGGCACCGTGCCGCGGCCGCGCCTGGAAGTCCTGTGCGATATCGACCCTGCTGTGGCGAAGGAGAAGGCCCGGGAGTTCGGCTTCGAACGATGGACAACGGACTGGCGCGAGCTGATCGCCGACGGCGCCGTGGATGTGGTCTCCATCACCGCGCCCAATGCTTTCCACCGGGAGATGGCGGTCGCGGCGGCAGCGGCGGGCAAGCACATCTACTGCGAGAAGCCCCTGGCGCTGACCCTGGAGGACGGGGAGGCCATGGCGGCGGCGGCGCGGGAGGCCCGGATCGCCACCCTTGTCGGCTACAACTACTTGAGAAACCCGGTCATCATGCACGCCAAATCGTTGATCGAGTCGGGCGCGATCGGACGGGTGGTGCAATTTCGCGGCGTCTGTGACGAAGACTACATGGCCGATGAGAGCCTTCCGTACTCCTGGCGCTGCAGGATCGCAGAGGCCGGCACCGGAACCCTGGGCGACCTGGCGGTTCACCTCGTCAGCGTCGCGCGCGACCTCGTTGGCGACATTGCGGAAGTCAGTGGCGAGATTCGAACCGTGCACACGCGGCGCGCGGACCCCGATCGGCCCGGCGAGTCCGGGGCCGTGGAGAACGAGGACCAGGCCAACGCCCTGGTTCGGTTCGCGAATGGCGTGCAGGGGGTGCTCTGTTCCAGCCGTGTGGCCTGGGGGCGAAAGAACCATCTAGCCTGCGAAGTGCATGGCTCGGAGGGAATGATTACCCTCGATCAGGAGCGCATGAACGAGCTTCAGATTTACCAGGTCAAGGGCGACCCGGCGCAACGCGGGTTCAAGACCATTCTCACCGGACCGGCGCACCCGCCTTATGACCGTTTCGTTCCGGCCCCCGGACACGGGCTCGGATTCAACGACCTCAAGGTGATCGAGGTGGCCCATCTTCTGAAGGGGCTCGCCGGGGAGGAGCGACTCTATCCCGACTTCGACGACGCGCTGCATATGGAACGCGTCATCCACGGCATCATCCGCTCGTCGGAGACCGGCGGCTGGGTCCCGATCAAGGGGTAGCAGGCTGCCAAAAACTCATGGAAATGTCTTGCCGCGCCCTTCGAGACGGCGCTTCGCGCCTCCTCAGGATGAGGCAAGACATTGAAAAGATTGACCTCATGCTGAGCCCCGTCGAAGCACGAGGTCAATCACCGGTTCGCCTTCTTTAGAACTTCGTTAGGGTCTCTCCAGTGACTTAAACACCAGGCAGCATATAGCGCCGGATTACGGCCACGAAATCCTGATACCCGGCGATGAAGCTGGAAAGGGTCTTCTTCGTCGCGCCGAAACCGTCGAACTCACTCGGTGTCATGCCGTCCGCCTTATAGGCTCTGCGGAAATCGGCGAACTTCTCCGACAACGCCTGGATGATCTCGGGGTCCACCGGGTCGTCGATCCGCGGCACGACCTCGACGTCGGAGGCGTTGAACCGGCGCTGCCATTGATGGGTCAAGGTTATGACCATGTCGGCGCCGATGAACTCGGACCAATGTCGGTGATGACGTGTCGCCGCCGACAGCAGCCGTGCGGTGTAGCCTCGCTCCTGGAACAGGCGGTAGGCCTCCTTCATGGCCGCGACCCCGGCCCAGTCGAGATATTCGGGGTTGGTGACGATGTCCTCCTTGTTGGCCACCTGCTTGAGCCAGTCGTCCAGGCGCCCGACCATGATCGTGCAGACCGGGCCCATCCGCGAGGTGTCCTCACCCGCTTCGCGGCGCCGTTTGAGACCCCGCTCGACGGCCTCCGCCACGGCCAGGGACTGTGGCACGGTGAAGCACACCGTGGCGTTGATGCTGACGCCGCGGAACGTCGCCTCCTCGATGGCCTTCACGCCGGCCTCGGTGACCGGGATCTTGACGATCATGTTGGGCGCCAGGCTGTCGAAATGGACCGCCTGCTCCACAATAAGGTCGGCATTCCGGTAGAGTTTCGGGTTGGTCTGAAGGGAGAGGCGGCCTTGCTTGCCGTTCTCGCGCTCGAACACGGGACGCAACAGTTCGGCACCCTTGATGGACATCTCCTCCTGGAGCTTCCACGCGATATCGTCTTCGGTCGCGGTCGGGTTCTCCGCGATCAGCCGCTTGATGCTGGGCTCCCACAGATCCAACTCCTTGCCCAACACCTCGCCGACGATCACGGGGTTGGCCGTGGCCCCAACTGCGCCGTTCTCGATGGCGTATTTGAGCTCGGAAACGGAGCAGGAATCATTCCACAGATCCGTCTCGGTGGTGGCAACCATCTTGTGCAGCGGGCTTTTGTAGCTTTCCGCGTCCATGGCAACGAACTCCTCCTCTGGACGGGGCCATCGCGTGGCCGACATGCCACGGCGGTCAAACAACCCCGGCCGACCCTAGAGCCGGGTTCCACGTTTCCCCAAGTTTCGAGTATGCATCGAAAGCCTCATCCGTTTCAAGAACACATTTTCTCTCTATAGAAATATCTAGAAATTCTTTTCATAAAGGCGGCATGGCTTCGGGGCGATCGATCAAGTCTATCAGGGCGGCCGAATCCGTCGATTGGATGGATCAAGTTTCGGACACCATATCAACTTGTTAAGATATGGCTGTGGCCGCCTGTCGATCCGGGAAAATGGGCGCCGGCCGCGCCGTAGTGATATCCTGGAGCCGATCCTTATGCGAGCTGTCACCCAAGCCCCACAACCGTCCTGGCTCCGAGCGGTCATTTACCACTCGTTGCGGGTCGTGATCGCCAGTGTCATAAAGTTCGTCTACCGCGTCGAGGTTCGCGGCCTTGAGAACTATCTGTCCGTGAAGGGGCCGGCGATCCTGGTCGCCAATCACACCTCCTTCCTCGATGCCCCGTTGCTCGCGACATGTCTGCCCGAGGACGTCACCTTCGCCATCAATTCACGCGTGGCGGAGCAGTGGTGGGTCCGCCCCTGGTTGCGCCTCGTCAAAACCTTCCGGATCGATCCCGCGAGCCCGCTGGCGACGAAGTCCCTGATCCGCACGGTTCGGGACGGGCGGAACTGCGTGATCTTTCCCGAGGGGCGCATCACGGTTACCGGCGCGCTGATGAAGATCTACGAGGGTCCCGGCATGGTCGCCGATAGAACCGGGGCGGCGGTCGTGCCGGTTCGCATCGACGGCGCGCAATACACCCCGTTCTCCCGGCTTCGGGGCAAGGTACGCATCCGGCTGTTTCCGAAGATCAAGATCTCGGTCCTGGAACCCCGCCGCTTCGAGATTCCGGACGAGGCCAGGGGCCGGATTCGCCGGCAGATCGCGGCGGCACAGCTCTACGATCTTATGTCGGATATGATGTTTCGGACGAGCGATCGCAGCCTGACCCTCTTCGAGGCCCTGCTGGATGCCCGCGACACCCATCACCGCAAGGCGGTGATCCTCGAAGATGTGGCCACCGGTCCCATGAGCTACGGCCGACTGGTGATCGGCAGTCTCGTCCTCGGCCGCCGCATCGCCGATATGACAGAGCCGCGCGAACATGTGGGCGTAATGCTGCCGAACGCGGTCGGCGCGGCGGTTACGTTCCTCGCCTTGCAGGCCTATGGCCGGGTTCCCGCGATGCTGAACTTCACCGCCGGCCCGGCCAATATCGCCGCCGCCTGTCGCGCGGCGGAGGTTCGGACGGTGCTGACCGCCCGCGCGTTCATCGAGCGGGCGAGGCTTGAGACGCTTATCGAGGCGTTGAACAAGACGGTCCGCGTCGTCTACCTGGAAGACATCCGGGCCGAATTGGGGCTGGCCGACAAACTGCGCGGGCTCGCCGCCGCCCGCGTGGCCCGTCTCGGATATCGCAAATATGCCGGAAAGCCGCATGATCCGGCCGTGATTCTCTTCACGTCGGGCTCCGAGGGCGCGCCGAAAGGTGTCGTCCTCAGCCATATGAACATCCTGGCGAACTGCCGGCAGCTTGCCGCGCGCATCGACTTCAATCCGGCCGACTTGGTTTTCAACGCGCTGCCCGTGTTTCACGCCTTCGGTCTGACCGGGGGGTTGATCCTGCCGCTTCTGTGGGGGGTCCGGACCTTTCTTTATCCCTCGCCGTTGCACTATCGGATCGTTCCGGAACTCGCTTACGCCAGCAATGCGACCATCATGTTCGGCACCGACACCTTCCTTTCCGGTTATGCGCGGACCGCTCATCCCTACGATTTCTACTCGCTGCGATACGCCTTCGCCGGCGCCGAAAAGCTGCGGGAGGAGACCTCCCGCAGCTGGATGGAGAAGTTTGGTGTTCGGATTCTCGAGGGCTACGGCGCCACGGAATGCGCGCCGGGCCTTGCCGTGAACACGCCCATGCATTTCCGGGCAGGAACAGTCGGCCGTTTGCTGCCGGGCATCGAGTACCGGGTCACGCCGGTCGAGGGGATCGAAATCGGGGGCCGTCTCCATGTTTCAGGCCCCAACGTGATGCTGGGCTATCTCCGGCCGGACCGGCCGGGCGAGATCGATCCCGTGCCGGCCGGCTGGTACGACACCGGCGATATCGTCGAAGTCGACGCGCAAGGCTTCGTGCGGATTCTGGGACGCGCCAAGCGTTTCGCCAAGGTCGCCGGCGAGATGGTTTCGCTTGCCGCGGCCGAAGCGCTCGCGAGCGCGGTGTGGCCCGATGGTGAGCATGCGGTGATCGCGGTGCCCGACGGCCGCCGGGGCGAGCGCCTGATCCTGGCCACGGACCGTAAAGAGGTCGATCCGGCGTCATTGTCAGCCCATGCCCGCACGCAAGGGCTTCCGGAATTCCTGGTTCCGAAGCAGATCGTCACGTTGGATACGCTGCCGGTATTGGGATCGGGGAAATACGACTATGTCGCGATACGGGACCGGCTCGCTGAGGCGATCGACGGCGTTCCGAAGTCTGATCAGCCTTCCGGCGGCCCATGAGGGAACCTGGCCCGTTATTCCGCGCTATGGCATCGACTTTAATACCCTCGACTCGCGGGGGCCCCGGGAATAGAACAATCGGAAGGACCGGGCCTTCTCTCTGCGGTGTAACCCCTTTAGGATGAACTGATCGCGTTTCCAGGGCTCGCGCGCTGGTAGCAGAACCAAAGCCACGGTCATGTCGTTGGGGAGGCGGACATGAAAGTCACCGCGATCGAAACCCTGGGGCTCGAAGAGTTCGGCAACCTGCTCTTTGGCGATCAGGAGGGCGTTCTGGCGGCCCCTCGGGAGGCCGAGGCGAATACAATCGCCAAGTCGTTGGAGAAGGTGCGCGGTGAACGCTTTGTTGGCAAAGCGATCCGTGAAGGCATGAGCGCAACGGAAGCCTTCGAGAAGTTCGGGATCATGTAGCTCTATACTGATCGCGCGACGGTGCCCCGCGACGGGATGCCCAGACCTCCCGCCGCTGGGTTTGCGAGTCACGAGATCGCGAAACCGGTGAAAGGGGGGATGGGATCATGAACCACGTCACGGCGAGTTCGGAGCAGGAGACCTCCGCCGGACAAGGCGCGGCCAACAGCAGCTCTACCCTCCAACAGCCGATCCGATCCCAGGATCTGGGCACGGTCGCCCTGACCCCTACCGGCGACTTCGAGGCCGGTTCCTACCAGACCTTTACCTTGACGTACACGGCCGGCAAGTACGGCATCGACGACAGCGGCAGCCTCCGCGTCTGCTTTCGCTTTGCGGCCGACCAGTCGCGGCCGCAGTTCACCGAGCCCGCCAAGCCGAACTACACGGTCGTCGAGGCGTCCAATAGCGCCGTCCTCGAAGCCCGATACGACCCCAAGGGCAATGTCCGACCCTGGGACCGCACGATCTACATCAAGGTCGTACGGGGCTATCTCGAGGAAGGGGACAGGATTACCCTACGTTTCGGCGTGACCGATGGCGGCTCGCCCGGCATGCGCATCCAGACCTTCTGCGAAGAGACGTTCGAGTTCCGCGTGCTCGTCGACCCGATCGCCACCTACAACTACCAGACCCTTCCGGTGCAGCCGTCGATCCGGATCGTGCCGGGGCCACCGGCGCGCTACGTGGCGGCCTTGCCAACCTTGCGCCGGGTCGGTGAGCACTTTTCCCTCAGGCTCAAGGGCGAGGATCGTTGGGGCAACCCCTCGAACCTGTGTGACGCGGTCTTTCGCCTGCGCGCCAGCAGGATGGTTACGGGCCTACCGGACAGGGTCGCCTTCCAGCCGGGAGACTTCACCGTGGAAGTCCCTAGCCTGTCCGTCGACGCGCCCGGCGATGTCAAGATCTGGCTTGAGGATTCCGAAAGCAGGAAGGTCTGCCAAGCCAACCCGCTCCGCATTGTCGCGGAGACCGGGCTGCTCCCCTACTGGGCCGATTTTCACGGCCAGTCCGAGGAGACCATCGGCACCGGCAGCGCGACCGAGTATTTTTCCTTTGCCCGGGATCGGGCCTTCCTCGATGTCATCGGCCATCAGGGCAACGATTTCCAGATCACCAACACTTTCTGGCGCCATCTCCAAACGCTTTGCCGCGAGTTCGACGAGCCGGGCCGGTTCGTCTGCGTACCGGGTTACGAATGGTCGGGCAATACGGGGCTGGGCGGCGACCGCAACGTATTGTTTCCGGCGGAGAACCGGCAGATCCGACGGTCTTCGCACGCCCTTCTCGACGATCAATCGGATCTAGACACGGACTGCGCCACCGCCGCCGATCTTTTCGAGGCCTTCGCCGAGCACGGGGAATGGGACGTCGTGTGCTTCGCCCATTGCGGCGGGCGCTACGCCGACATCAAGCTCGCCCATGACGGCCGCTTCGAAAAGTCGGTCGAGGTCCACTCGTCCTGGGGCAGCTTCGAGTGGTTGCTGCAGGATGCTTTCGAGATGGGGCATCGCGTCGGCGTCGTTGCAAACTCCGATGGTCATAAGGGGCGGCCCGGCGCCAGTTATCCCGGCGCCTCGCAGTTCGGAGCGATTGGCGGCCTGACCTGTCTGTTGATGCCGGGGCTGACCCGCGAGGCGGTTTTCGACTGTCTGCGCAAGCGGCGACACTACGGAACCACCGGGGGGCCCGGCGGCCGCATGATCATTGACGTCAGGGCGAACTTCGACCGGCCCGGTACCCTCTACCATGACGATCCCGCCCTGGGCTTCACGCCAGGCGTCAGCGCGACCGAGGCGATGATGGGCGATATCGTGCATCTGCCAGAAGGCGAGGCGGAGCTCACGGTCGATATCCTGGCCGCGGCCTCGATCGAGCGCGTCGACCTTTTCAACGGCCTGGACCTGGTTGAGACATTGCGGCCCTATGGGCCGGACGATCTCGGTGCCCGCATCCGCGTCCTGTGGGAAGGGGCGGAGTATCGCGGGCGCTTCCGGCAGGTGGTCTGGGACGGCGGCCTTACGCTGAGCGGCAACCGGATCCGGCGTGCCGAGCCCATCAACTTCTTCAACCCCGACAGGAAGCTGGAGCAGGTGGGTGACGACGGCTTGCGTTGGCAGGCCCTGACCACCGGCAATTTCGGCGGTGTCGATCTTTGGCTCGAGGATGCGGCCGCCGGGACCCTTAAGGTCGAAAACCCCCTCGTGAATCGCGAGGTGCCGGTGGGCGATATCGGCCTGGAGGATATGGTCGTCGATCGGAGTGGCGTCCTGCCACGGTTTTTGAAGCTCTTCCGGCTGCCAGACGAAAACCCGCACCGGCGGTTCGGGCTCACCCGGCGCATTGCGCTTCGAGAATCGGGAGACAACCCGATCTTCATCCGCATGACGCAGGAGGACGGGACACGGGCCTGGACGAGCCCCATTTATATATTTCGTTGAGTTGCGGGCCGGTTAGCCGTGTACAGCCTGTTCGATATCTTCGTAATTGGCCTCGGCCCCTCCAGCTCCCACACCGTGGGGCCGATGGAGGCGGCGCGATCCTTCGCCGAGGGCCTTGCCGCCCGTTCGTGTCTCGATCGGGTCGCTTGCGTTCAGGTCGAACTCATGGGGTCTCTGGCGCTCACCGGGGCCGGCCACGGCACCGACAGAGCAATCGTGCTTGGCCTCTCGGGCGAGGCACCCGATGAAGTTGAGCCGGACGCGGCGGCGCGTTTGTGGCAGCGGGCGACTTCGGGCGGTCGCCTTGACCTTCTGGGATCGCGTCCCATTGCCTTCGATTCCAAGTCCGACATCCTGTTCGCGATCGACAAGCGCCATCCCCAGCACAGCAACGCCCTCCGTCTTGTTGCCTTCGACGCCGAGGGAGCCGTCATCGAGGAAGGGACGTATCTCTCGATCGGGGGCGGAACCGTTATCCGCGAGGGCGAGGACGCGGCAGCCGTTATCGGCAGCAACCGCCCGGCCCCCCGCTTCGCCTACGGCACGGCGGCCGAGCTCATCGAAATTGCCGAAACTGAACGCTGCTCTGTCGCTGACATTGTCCTCGCCAACGAGTCCCACTGGCGCGGGGAGGCCGAGGTCCGCGCCTATGTCGATCGGATCACCGAGGCCATGCTGGCCTGTATCGATCGCGGCTTGGGTGAGCGGGGCATCCTGCCGGGTGGGTTGAACGTGCCGCGCCGGGCGGCGGAGCTTCACGAGAAGCTCAAGGCCGACCGCGGCTCCAATCTGGCGCCGCCCCACGCAGTGTTGGACTGGATCAGCCTCTACGCCATCGGCGTCAACGAGGAGAACGCCGCTGGCGGTCGCGTCGTGCGGGCGCCGACCAATGGCGCCGCCGGCACGGTCCCGGCCGTGCTGAAATACTATCTGGAGCATTGTCCCGGCGGCGACCGGGCGGGAGCGATCCCGTTTCTGCTCACGGCGACGGCGGTTGGCGATCTGGCCAAGCGTAACGCCTCCATCTCCGGCGCCGAGGTCGGCTGCCAGGGTGAGGTCGGGGTGGCGAGTGCGATGGCGGCGGCGGGGCTGGCGGCCGTGCTCGGCGGCTCGAACGGTCAGATCGAGAACGCGGCCGAGATCGCGCTTGAACATCATCTCGGCATGACCTGCGATCCCGTGGGCGGCCTCGTTCAGATCCCCTGTATCGAGCGCAACGCGATGGGTGCGGTCAAGGCGATCAACGCCGCGTCGATCGCGCTCAAGGGGTCGGGCGCGCACCATGTGTCGCTGGATACCGCGATCGAGACCATGCGGCAGACCGGGCGCGACATGAGCGAGCGCTACAAGGAGACCAGCCTGGGCGGCCT